>NZ_SGUB01000003.1:0-270052 GCF_005435235.1 Halorubrum sp. GN12_10-3_MGM | reverse complement strand
GCGGCTGCCCCTTCGAGTCCCGCCCGACCGCGACCGCCCCGCACCTCGCGCCTCCCCAGCCTCGCGGTTCGCGCTCTCCGAGCGCTCACCGCGTCCCTCGCGCGTGCTATCTCGCGGCCGCCGGTGGCGCGGCCGCTCGCAGGCACGCGCCGGCGTACACATCCGTCAGTCGCCGTCAGCGGAGTTCCCGTCGCGCGTCTTCACGGCGACGCCGGAGCCGAGCTGCTCGGCCTCCGCGCCGGAGAGTTCGGCGCGGCCGACCCCGAAGATCGCTCCGCTTTCGTCGACGACGAGCACCTCGTCGCCGGGGCGGATCCCGTCGTCGGCCGCGGTGACGAACTTCGCGAACGCGTTGCGCCCCTCGCGCACGAACGGCTCGCTCTCCTCGCCGACGACCATCCGGTGTCGCGGTTCGGGGAACGCGTCGGCGATCCGCTTCCCGCCGGCGAGCCCGAGCGTAAACCGACCGTCGGTGCCGTACGAGACAAGTCGGTCGCCCTCGCTGCTGCCGGGGGTGTCGTCGACGTCGCCGTCGATCACCTGCCGCGGGCGGCCGCCGCTCGACCGGCGCACCGTGAGCGGGGCGTCCGGCGGGAACAGGGCCTCGCCCGCGTCGGCCCCGAACTGGTAGTCGGCCGCGGTCCGGAGGTCCGCGAGCGTGTCGGCGTCGGTCATGGCCGCCGTTCTCAGCGCGCGCTGAAAGCGGTTGCGACAGCGCCCGAAGCCGCCGGGCCGACCCCTCAGCCGAGCGCGGGGTACGACGCGGCGACCCCGTCGCCGTCGACGCGCCAGCGCTCGGCTATCTCCCGGTACGCCGCCGGGTCCGCGGCCGAATCCGGCGGGACCGCCTCCGGCGGCGCCTCGCGGAGCGCCGCCCGAAGCGCCTCGCGGTCGATCGGTTCCGGTCCGGCGTCGTTCCCCGCGAGCAGGTCGGCGAGCCGATCGCCCGCCGACGCGACCGCCCGCGCGTCCTCGACTCGCCGGCCGAGGTCGAGCGCCGCCGTCAGCCGACCCGCCGCCGCCTCGGCGTCGCCGCGCTCGGCCGCCGCCGCGCCCAGCGACGCGAGCGCCTTCGCCTCGGCCTGCGCGAACCCCCCCTCCCGGGCCGACTCGACCGCGGATTCAAGCGCCGTCGCCGCGGCGTCGGCGTCGCCGCGAGCCAGCGCCGCCCGCCCGCGGATCCGGTCCGTCTCGGCCAGCCGCTTGCGGCCCGCGTGGTCGTCGAGCAGCGCCGCGGCCCGTTCGACCCGCCGCTCGGCCGCGCCCGGATCACCGCGGTCGACCGCCACCTCCGCGAGGATCGCGGTCACCATCGCGCGCCGGGCGTCGGCGTCGAGCGCGTCGAAGCGGTCCAAGGCAGTCCTCAGGAACCGCTCCGCCCGGTCGAAGTCGCGGGCGAGGTGCGCCGCGCTGCCGAGGTGGCTCAACGCGAGCGCCTCGCACATGTCGGAGCCGATCCGCTCGGCGATCGCCCGGGCCTCCGCCGCGCGAGCGACCGCCTCGCCGACGGTGCCGCGCTGCTCCGCGATCGCGGAGAGATTCAACTGCGAAATCGCCTCTCGATGTTCGTCTCCCACCGTCCGGTAGCCGTCCAGCGCGCGGCGCGCGGTCCGCTCGGCGGCGTCGAGGTCCCCCCGCCGCCGCAGCGCGACCGCGAGGTTCGCCCGGACGTTCGCCTCGCCGTGGGTGTCGTCGTGGGCGCGGAACAGGTCGCCGGCGACCCGGTAGTGCTCGAGGACCGCGTCGGACCCGTCGAGGGCGTCGAGGGCGTTGCCGGCGTCCGTCATCGCCTTCGCCTTCGCGATCGGGTCGCCGGTCCGCGCGGCGATGGCGCACGCCCGCGACGCCGCCTCGTACGCGGCCTCGTAGTCGCCGTCGAAGTGCGCCGCCTGCGCCCGCCCGCGGACCGCCGACGCGAGCCCGGTCCGATCGCCCGCGGCGGCGAACAGCTCCTCGGCCCGCCGGAACCGCTCCCGCGCCGCGTCGTACTCGCCCCGCCGACGGGCGACGTCGCCGTACCCCCGCTGGCGCTCGGCCGCCCCCGCCTCGCCGGTCGGCCGCCACGCGTCCAGCGCCGCCGCGGCGCCGTCGAGGTCGCCGGCGTCGATGTACATCCGCGCGACCCACTCCGGCGGCCGGTCGCGCAGGTCGTCGGGGCACGCGTCCGGGAGGTCGATCCACGCGTAGCGGACGCGACCGTACAGCGCGGCGAGCCGCGGGTACCGCCGTCCGACGCCGTACACCGACCGGACGGTCGCCGCCGCCCACGCGCTCGGGTCGCGCTCGATCCGGTCTATTGCCGGCGCCTCCCCGCCGACGGCCCGCCGGACGCGGGACCGACGCGCCGGGTCGTCCGCGAGCGCGAGCAGCCGCGAGACGACCCGGCCCACGCGTCTGGCGACGACCGGCTCCGGCTCGCGGTCGACGAGCCGCTCCAAGAACAGCACCGACCACTCGTCGTGGACCGCGCGGTACTCCCCGTCGCCCGCCCGGACGAGGACCGTCCCCGCGAGGCGGTCGAGCGCCCGTCGGACCCCGTCGACGGTCGGCGACGGCTCGCGGTCGGTTCCGCCGCCGGTCGCCCCCTCGCGACCGTCGACGAGCGCGTACGCCAGCGTCCGGAGGTCGCTCGCGCCGGCGACGTTGAGGAGGTTCACCAGCACCGCGACGTCCGCGGTCGGCGGCGGGCGGTTCCTGACCTCGCGCACCGCCTCCGCGACCGCCCGCTCCAACCCCGACGCGGGCGCGGCGCCGCCCGCTTCATTCTCCGGCGACGCCTCGCCGGCGTTCTCGTCCGCCTCTTCCGACCGAACGGTCCCGCCTCGGACCGCGCGGACGAGGCGGTGGCCGAGCGCGAGCAGCTCCCCCACGCGCTCGTCGTCGTCGCCGCGCACGTCGTCAAGCAGCGAGCTCGGATCGGCCGCCGGCGCGGTTCCGGTGCGGTCGGCGACGTGGCGGACGAACCGCTCCACCTCGCGCTCGTCGAGTCGGGGCATCCGAACGGTCTCGATCGCCCGCCGGTAGCGGAGGTCAGCGGGCGACAGCGGGAGCCCGTCGAGGTCGTCGTACGGCTCCTCGCGCGCGTCGAACAGGAACGACACGTCGCCGCAGTCGGCCAGTTGGCGGGCGACGGTGATCGCCTCCGCGGCCCCCGGGTCGACGGCGTCCTCGACGACGACGAGGTGGTGTCCGTCCCCCCCGGTGACGCGTTCGCGCAGGCGGTCCGTCGCGGTGAACGGGTCGCCCCCGTCGCTTGTCCGGTACGTCACCGGGCCGCGTCCCGACCGGTACCACTCGACCGCGATGCTCCGGCAGACGGTGCTCTTGCCGCTTCCCGGCGGCCCGACCAGGGCGTGGTCGGTCCCCCCGGCGAGCCCCTCGACGAGTGCCCCCGCGAGCTCGCGCCGCTCGCCGTCGCACGCGACGCTCCTCTCGAGGACGTGTCCCGCGTCGACCTCGGGGAACGACGCCGTGGCCCGCAGCGGGCCGCACGGGTTCGGATCGCCGGCGAGGCGGTCCTCGTCGACCGCGCGGAACCCCTGCGCCGAGAGCGATCCGGCCCCCTCGTCGTTCGGATACCCGCGCCCCAAGAGGCCGCCGTCGGACGAGCGGCGCGAGTCACGCGAGCCGTCGCCGCCGAGCCGGCCGCCTCCGGGCCGGTCGTCCTCGGACCGGCCGCCTCCGGTCCGCTTCCCCGCCGCGCGCCCGGTCGCCGCGAGCGCTTCGGTCGTGTCGCGGCCCCGCTCGATCAGCCCGCGTACCTCGGTCTCCGCCCACGCGACCGCCTCTGGCTCGGTCGACGCCGTCACGCCGTGGAGCGCGCCGTCGTCGAAGACGAGGAGCAGCGCGGTGTCGTCGGCCGCGACGACCCCCGCGTCGACGGCGTCGACGGCGGCGATCCGACAGTCGTCCCGGTTCGCGACGGTACCGAGGTCGTCCGCGAACCGCTCGGTCGCGTGGCGGTACGCCCGATCCGCCAGCGCCAGATCGACGGAGCCGCCGCCGACGGCCGCGCGCCGGAGCCGCTCCGCCACCCGCGGGTAGGGGAACGCGGGCAGCGCGGCGGCGACCGAGTCGGCGTCGGCGAGCGCGTCGTCGAGGGCCTCCAGCGGTCGGTACGGGTCCGGCGCTGCGGCCCGGTGCGTCTCGGCCTTCCGGAGGACCGCGGGGTCGACGCCGACGTCCGCGCCGAGGGGGTCGAGCACGTCGCCCGCGGCCGCGAGGTCGGCCGCGGCCGTCAGGAACTCGCGGTACTGTTCCGCGAGGAGGCGGCCCGAGAGCGTCGTCAGGTAGCCGTCGGTCTCGCCGGCGACGAGCCCGGCCGCCTCCAGCTCGTCTATCGCGCGGTTCACCGTCGACCGGGAGTGGCCGAGCGCGTCGACGAGCTCATGCTTTCGCAGCGGCTCCGCGGCGAGCCGTTCGAGGAAGTCGAGGCGACGCTCGACGACGCCCGCGAGCTCCGACGGCTCGGTCATACGTCCCCCCGCACCGTCCCCACCGACATAACTGTTTCTTCGATGACGACTTGGCCCGCGCGGTGACACAGTGTTTCACGGGGTGAGAATAAGCCGGACACCGGCGCAGTGGTACCCATGAGTGGGGATCGGACGAGCGGGAGCGACGGCCCGGGCGCGGAGACGCCCGACGGGACGGAACCGACCGACCCCGCCGAGGCGTCGAAGGACGGGAGCGACGGACCGGCGACGCATGGACGCGACGGTCCGAGCGCGACCGGCCCGGAGGAAGCGAGGGCGGCGGCCGGCGGACCCGACGCGGCGGCCTCGGACTCGTCGCGGCGCGCAGAGCGAACCGTCGCCGCGGCGCGGACGGCGGCGAACGAACTGGCCGCGTGGGACCCCGACGACGCCGCCGCCCTCGTGCGGTCCGTCGGCGAGCGCTTGGCGGACGGAGAGACGATCAGCCGGCTCGCGCGGTCGGCGGCCAACGAGACGGGGCGGGGGCACCCGGGGACGAAGGCGGAGAAGGTCGCGACCGAGATCGACGCCGCCCGGCGGTCGGTCCGAGACGCGCCGACCGCCGGCGTGGTCGACCGCGACGGCGCAGCGGGGACGGTGACGGTCGCCGGGCCGCTCGGCGTCGTCGGCGCGGCGGTCCCCGCCACGCACCCGGTCGTGGTCCCCGCGGTCCTCTCGCTGTACGGGCTCGCCGCGCGGAACGCGGTCGTCCTCGCGCCGTCGCCGTCGGCGGTCGAGACGTGCGACGCGGTCGTCGAGACCGTCAGTCGCGCGCTCGCCGACGCCGGCGCGCCGACGGACGCGGTCTCGATGCTCCCGGCGCCGCCCTCGAAGCCCGAGACGGACGCGCTGTTCGAGCGCGCCGACTTCGTCGTCGCTGCCGGCTCCGAGACCACCGTCGCCGCGGGACAGCGCTGCGGGACACCGAACGTCGCCGCGAGCGCCGACGGCGTCGTCGCCGTCGCCGACGGGTCGGTCCCGGCCCCGGCCGTGGCGGCGCGGGTCGCGGTCGGCGCGACGTACGACTTCGGGGCTCACCCCGCGGGCGACGCCGCGGTCGTCACCGTGTCGCCGGCGGTCGACCCGCTGTGCGCCGCCCTCGAAGACGAGGGGGGGTACGTCCTCGACGCGGCCGAGCGCGACCGCCTCCGCGCGCTCCTCGGCGACTCGGAGTGCGACGAGAGCGAGGCACGCGCCGCAGGTTCGGACCCGCGCGGGAAGTCGCCGCGGCGGCTGGCGGCCGCGCTCGGCCTCCCGAACGCGGCGCGTCAGACCTCCTTCCTGATCGTGACGCCCGACAGCGCCGACGACCCGCTCGCGACGCTGCCCGGGATCCCCGCGATTGCGGTCCACGGCCGCGACGGGTTCGACGCCGCGCTCGGGCTCGCCGCCGACCTCGGGTCCCCTCACGCGGCGGCGGTCCACACCACTCAGCAGCGCCGCGCCCGCCGGGCCGCGGCGCGGCTCGCTCCCGGGCGCCTCGTCGTCAACCAGCCGGGGATCGCGGCGACGGGGGCGCGCTCGAACGGGTTCGAGGCGGCGCCCGTGCTGGGCGGCGGGACCGCCGAGGGGAGCCAGCTGTGCGGCGGGCTCACGCCCGCCCGCCTCGCGCGGACGACGACCGTCGCGGCGACGAGCGTCGTCGACGGCGCGTCACATCGGAACGGCGCGGGCGACACGCTCCGCGGGCCCTGAAGCGGTCTCCGCACGGAGGATGTGAAGCGGTCTCCCCGCAGCCCGTGAAACGTTTCCCCGCGTGCTCCGCGGCCCCGTCAGAGCTCGATCTTGTCCACAATCGAGCCGTTGCCGTCCTGCCCGTCGCTGTGGGTGTTGATCGCAATCGTCTGGACCCGGTCTTCCAGCAGCGACCCCTCCATCTTCGCCTTCAGCAGCGAGTCGACCTGGTAGACGCCGGCGGCGTTGTTCATCCGGATCACGACCTGAACGGGCGTCTCGTCGCCCTGGCGCAGCGAGACGCGCTCGATCGCCTGCGAGGAGACGGTGTTGATCCCGCGGCCGCCCTCCTCGTAGGGGACACGCGAGCGCCCGCGTTCCATGTCGAGGCCGTCGGCGATCCGGACGACGCCCGCCTCCAGCGTGAGCGGCTGTTCCTCGGTGTGGTGACAGAGGATCGCGTGGAGCACCTCCGCCTTCACGCGGACCCGATCGGCGACGCCGTAGAAGGAGGGGAGGAGGTCGTCCAGCAGGTCCGCCGCCAGCGGGATCGAGTAGTAGGGGTGGTCGTGGCGGTGGACGACGTGGCCGATGTCATGGAGGGTCGCCGCGAGCGCGACGATCACCGGCTCGTCGGCCTCGTCGAGCCCCTGCTGGCGCGCGCCGTTGAACTCGACGCCGCCTGACTTGAGCAGGTCGTACAGCCGGAGGGCGCGGTCGCGCACGATCTCGACGTGTTTGGCGCCGTGGTCGTTGTACCCCTTCCGGGCGACCGGGTTGACGTTCTGCGCCTCCAGGTAGGTGAGGACCTCTTCGTCGGATTCGAGCCGGTCGAGGACCTCGTTGAGCCGCCCGTCCGGGAACGCGTGCTCGGCGTCCGGGTCGTACTCGTGACGCGTAGCGTCGGTGTCGGCGTCTATCTCCTCGCGCGCTGCGGGCGCGTCCTCCGCGGTCGGGTCGTGGGCGTCGTCGCCGTCGGTGGGCTCTGGGCCGTCGTCGGTGGGCTCTGGGCCGTCGTCGGTGGGGTCGCTCATGCCTCTCTCAGAGTGTCCCGGCCGGGATAAATGTGCGAGACGCGCGGCCCCGCGGTGACGCTCGGCCCCGTAACGACGACCGGATCGGCCGTGCCCCCCGCCTCGCACGCTCCCGGACGCGGCGGCCGCCGAGGCGGGAACCGCGGAGAGCGGGCGGGCAACCGGCCGCGGCGGCAGTTTCGGCGCGAGGCACAACGTATAAGCGCGCGACCGGTCCATGTACCGGTGTGACCCGATCCGCGTCCGCGTGCGGTCCGCAGTCGGCGTTAGCGACGCGGCTCTTCTCGAAAAAACGCGCGTGATCCGTCCGCCGGCGGGAGTGGCGACCCCGTCCCGGACGACCCCCGACCCGCGCGCACCGGCCCGCTTACCGATCCGGACCCACCGCAGCACCCCATGACAGACACGACCACCACGACACCCTACGCGACGCAGACGGACAGCCAGGCGACCGACGCGCCCTTCGAGGGCGTCTACCCGGCGATGACGACCCCGTTCACCGAGGACGACGCGGTCGACCACGACCAGCTCGCGGCGAACGCCCGGTACCTCGAACGCGCCGGCGTCGACGGCGTCGTCCCGGTCGGCTCGACGGGCGAGTCGGCGACGATGAGCCACGACGAACACGTCGCGGTGATCGAGACGGTCCGCGACGCGCTCGACGACATCCCCGTGATCGCGGGTACCGGCTCGAACAACACCGAGGAGGCGCTGTCGCTGTCGCGGCGCGCGGCCGACGCGGGCGCCGACGGCCTGCTGCTCATCTCGCCGTACTACAACATGCCCGAACCGCAGGGCTTCCTCGACCACTACCGGACCATCGCGGACGCGGTCGACCTCCCGCAGATCGTCTACAACGTCCCGAGCCGCACGGGCCGGTCGATCCCGGCCGATGTCACCGTCGAGCTGGCAGCACACCCGAACATCCGCGGCTACAAGGCGGCCTCCGGCGACCTCAACCTGATCAGCGAGGTGATCGAGCGGACCCGCGACGAGGCGTTCGCGGTGCTGTCGGGCGACGACGGGCTCACGCTCCCCGTCCTCTCGGTCGGCGGCACCGGGACGATCAGCGTGGTCGCCAACGTCGAACCCGAACGGACCTGCGCGATGGTCGGCGCCGCGCTCTCCGGCGACTACGACCGCGCGCGGACGCTCCACCACGAGCTGTCGCCGCTCGTCCGCGAGCTGTTCGCCGAGACGAACCCGATCCCGGTGAAGGAGGCGATGTACCTCCGCGGACGCGGCGCCCCCCGCGTCCGCTCGCCCCTCTCGCGGCTCTCCGAGGGACGCCGGGAGGCGCTCCGAGACCTGCTGGCCGCGTACGACGAGCGCGCGCCGGGGACGATCGACCCGACGGCCGTCGCTCCCGTCGGGACCGGGGGCGCCGAATGAGCGCCGACCCCCTGTCGATCGCCGTGACGGGCGCCGGCGGTCGCATGGGCCGCGAGGTGATCGAGGCCGCTGCCGCCCGGGAGGGCGTCACGGTCGCGGTCGCCGTCAACCGGACCGAGACCGACCCGGTCGCGGGCGTCGCGGTCGGGGACGCAGACCGCCTCGACGACCTGCTCGCGAGCGAGGCCCCGGACGCCCTCGTCGACTTCACCGGCCCCGACTCGGCGGTCGCGTACGCCGCGGCCTGCGCCGACGCCGGCGTCCCCCTCGTCACCGGGACGACCGGGTTCGGGGACGCGCAGATCGACGACATCCGCGCCGCGAGCGAAGCTGTGCCCGTCCTCAAGGCGTCGAACTTCGCGCGGGGCGTCGCGGCGCTCCGCCGGGCGGTCCGCGAGGCGGCCGCGGCGCTACCGGGCTACGACGTCGAGCTGACCGAGACGCACCACAACGCGAAGCGCGACGCCCCCTCCGGCACCGCGAAGTCGATCCTCGACGACGTGGAGGGCGTTCGCGAGGACCTCGACGAGCGCGTCCACGGCCGCGAGGGCGACGCGCCGCGCGAGTCCGGAGAGATCGGCGTCCACGCCCGCCGTGCTGGGGACGTGACCGGCGAACACGAGGTCCTGCTGGCCGGGAACCGCGAGACGCTCGAACTCACGCACCGCGCCGGCGACCGCGGGGTGTTCGCCGAGGGCGCGCTCGACGCCGCCGAGTGGCTCGCCGAGCGCGACCCGGGCTGGTACGGGTTCGGCGACGTGCTGGACGTCGGGGCCGCCGATGAATAACGACGAGACATACTTACTTCGACGAGTAAATACCGCTACTCATCCATACACCATCCAATGAGCCTCGAAGCCGACGTTTCCGATCTGTGGGACCGCTATCAGGACGGGCTGACCGCTGCGGACGCGACCGACGAGGACGCGGCCGTCGTCGACGAGTTCCTCGCCGCCTTGGAGGCCGGCGAGGTCCGCGCCGCAGAGAAGACCGGCGACGACGTGACGTCGTGGGAGGCCAACGAGTGGGTCAAGCGGGGGATCCTGCTCAACTTCGGCCTGCGCGAGACGGAGCCCCGCGAGTACGGCGGCGTCACCTACCACGACGTGCTCCCGCTGCGCGACACCGCCGACCTCGGCGAGCGGGGCACGCGGAACACGCCGGACGGGACCGCGATCCGCCGCGGGGCGTACCTCGGCAGCGACTGTATCATGATGAGCCCCTCGTTCGTCAACATGGGGGCGTACGTCGGCGACGGCACGCTCGTCGACTCCTGTGACACCGTCGGCTCCTGCGCGCAGCTCGGCGAGAACGTCAAGCTCGGCGCCAACACCCTGATCGGTGGCGTCCTCGAGCCCGTCGAGGACGCGCCCGTAATCATCGAGGACGGTGTCTCCCTCGGTGCGGGCTGTCGGGTCACCTCGGGGTTCCGCGTCGGCGAGAACACGGTCGTCGGCGAGAACACCCTGCTGACCCCCCGAATCCCCGTCTACGACCTCGTCGAGGAGGAGGTCATCTACGGGCACCTCCCGGCCGAGCGACGGGCGTTCACCCGGATGGTGGACTCGTCCGTCGGCGACCATGACCTGTTCGAGGGCGGGGCGTACAAGCCCGCGGTCGTGGCGACACACGTCGAGGAGGAGACGCTGGAGGCAACGCAGCGGGAGGACGCGCTCCGCGAATGAGCGACGCCGAGGCGGCCGCGGGAGCGACCGACGAGGCGGACGGCGACAACCCCCCGGTCCGCCGCGTGAGCGACTGGGACGCCGGGCGCCTCCGCGGGCTCGCCGACGCCCACGGGACGCCCCTGTACGTCCAGGACCTCGACCGGGTCCGCGAGAACTGCGAGCGCCTGCTCGCGGCGTTCCCCGACGCGGACGTGCGGTACGCCGTCAAGGCGCACACGGGCCAGGCCGTCTTGGAGACCGTTCGCGACGCCGGCCTCGACGCCGAGTGCGCCTCGGCGGGCGAGGTCGACCGCGCGCTCGCGGCGGGCTTCGACGGCTCCCGGCTCCACTACACCGCGGTCAACCCCCCCGCTCGCGACCTCGACTACGTCGCCGGCGTCGCGGAGGCCGACCCGGACCTCACCGTCACGGTCGGCGCGGTCGACACCCTCGACCGACTCGCGGAGCGCGGGTACGACGGCCGGGTCTGCGTCCGCGTGAACCCCGGCGTCGGCGCGGGCCACCACGAGAAGGTCACCACCGGCGGGGCCGCGAAGTTCGGGGTCCCGTACGACCGCGCCGCAGAGGTGACGCGGGACGCGGCCGAGCGCTTCGACGCGGTCGGGGTCCACGCCCACGCGGGCTCCGGGATCGACCCGGACCAGCTCGACAGCCACCGCGAACTGGTCGCGCGCATGGGCGACCTGGCGCGCGAGCTGACCGACCCAGACGCCGAGGGGGCCGCTCCCCTCGACCTCGAGTACGTCGACGTCGGCGGCGGGTTCGGCGTCCCCTACGAGGAGGACGCCCCGGCGCTCGACCTGCGGGCCGTCGCCGACGCCACCCGGGAGGCGGTCGCGCCGCTCCCCGAGGGCGTCGACCTCGCGATAGAACCCGGGCGGTACGTCGTCGCCGACGCCGGCGTCCTCCTGGCGCGCGTGAACACGGTGAAGCCGACGCCGGACGAGACGGTCGTCGGCGTCGACGCGGGGATGACGGACCTGCTCCGTCCGGCGATGTACGACGCGTACCACCCGATCCGCAACTTGGGGAGCGGGCGGGGGCGCGAGGGAGGCGACGCGCCCCCCGTCGGAGAGCGGGAGGCAACCCCTGTCACGGTCGCCGGACCTATCTGTGAGACCGGCGATGCGTTCTGTGAGAACCGAGCGCTCGCCGAGCCGGTCCGCGGAGACCTCCTTGCGGTCGGCGTCGCGGGCGCCTACGGGTACGAGATGGCGAGCCAATACAACTCACGACCGCGGCCCGCGGAGGTCGCGCTCGACGACGGAACCGCGACGATCGCCCGCCGCAGGGAGACGCTCGGCGACCTGACGACGGTCGAACGCGAGATCCCGCGCGACCGAGCCGGCCGATCGGAGGGCGACCGATGAGCGCCCACGCCGTCCCGGTGGAGAAGTACCACGGCACCGGCAACGACTTCATCGTCGTCGACGCGGACGCCGAGGGCGTCGGCGACCGCGCGGCGTTCGCGCGCGCGCACTGCGACCGCGGGACGGGCGTCGAGGGAGACGGGGACCGCCGCGGCGCCGACGGCGTCCTCTTCCTTAGCGTCGCTGAGCGGTTCGACCCGACCCGCGTCGTGATGACGCTGGTCCAGCCGGACGGCTCCACGGCGACGATGTGCGGCAACGGCGCCCGCGTCGTCGCGCGGTGGGCCAACGACCGAACGGGTGACCGCGAGTTCATGATCGACACGCAGGCCGGGACCCGGCGGGCGACCGTGAACGCGGACGCGACCGCGGCCACCATCGAGATGGGCGAGCCGACGTTCGACCCGCGTCGCGTTCCGGCCGCCCGCGGGGGCGCCCTCGCGGACGAGCCCCTCGTCGACGAGCCGGTCGCGGGGCTGCCCGTCACCGCCGTCAACACCGGCGTGCCACACGCGGTCGCGTTCGTCGACGGCGGGCGCGACGACCCCGACGGCATCGACGCGGTCGACCTCGACGCGGTCGCGCCGCCGGTCCGTCACGCCGACGCCTTCCCCAAGGGCGCGAACGTGAACCTCGCGGCCGTCGTCGACGACGGGTCGGGCGACGGCCCCGCGGTGCTCGACCAGCGCACATTCGAGCGCGGCGTCGAGGGGGAGACGCGGTCCTGCGGCACCGGCGCGGTCGCGGTCGTCGCGGCCGCCCGCCGGCTCGGACTGATCGAGGGCGAGACCGCGGTGAGCCGCCCCCCGGGCGGCGAGCTGGAGATCGCGGTTCCGGACCGCGGCCACGCCACCCTGACCGGTCCGGTCGCCCACGAGTTCTCGGGGACGCTCCCCGCCGACCCGCGATGAGCGACCGGAGCGACGCCACCCCGGGCCGCGACGACGAGTTCGACCCGGTCTCGTTCCTCGAAGACGCGGTCCCGATCGCCTCCCACGAGTCGGTCGAAGCGATGCGCGAGCTCGTCGTCGAGACGCTCGCGGCTCGCGCGACCGACCCCGTCGTCGACGCCGACGGCTGCGTCCTCGCGGAGAAGCGATCCCCGGCGCCCGATTCGGGCCCGCACCTCGTGTTGAACACGCACCTCGACACGGTGACGCCGCACGTCCCGTTCGAGCGGGGCGAGGCGAGCGCGGACGAGCGTGGCGGCCCCGAGGCGGACGCCGCGGCCGGCGAAGCGGTGATCCGCGGGCGCGGCGCCTGCGACGCGAAGGGACCGCTTGCGGCGCTGTTGGCGGGCTTCCTCGCCGCCGACCCCGAGCGCGGCCGGATCACGCTGGCGCTCACGCCCGACGAGGAGGCGCTGTCGCTCGGCGCGGCGGCGCTGACGGGCCGACTCCCGGGGACCGACGACCGACTCGACGGCGACCTGTTCCTCGTCGGCGAGCCGACCGGGCTCGACGCCTGTACCGCGGCCAAGGGCCGGTTTCAGGCGACCGTCGAGCTGTCCGGAACGGCTGCCCACGCCGCGGAGTTCGCGGGCGCGAACGCGGTCGCCGCCGCGGAGGACGCGCTCGCGGCGATCCGGACGTTCGACGCGGACGCAGCCGACCATCCGCAGCTCGGGTCGCCGAAGCTCACCCCGACCGTCATCGAGGGGGGTGCGGCGACGAACCAGGTGCCGGCGGACTGCGAGATCACGGTCGATCGGCGCAGCGTCCCGCCGGAGTCCGCCGAGGAGTTCCGTGAGTCGCTCGCGGCCGCGGTGCGGGCGTCGCTCGGTGACGGCGCTGGGGAGGACTCCGGCGACGTCGACACCGCGGTCGCGCTCACCGACCGCGAGTCGCCGTTCTTGGAGGCGTTCGCGACGGAACCAGACCACGAACTCGTCCGAACCGTCGCGGCCGCGGCGCGGGACGCGGGCGACGCCGTCGGTCTCCCGAGCGGGCGCGGCGGGGGCGTGCGCCCGTTCGGCGCGGCGACGGAGGCGTCGTACTTCGCGCCGGCGCCGACGGTCGTGTTCGGTCCGGGAGATCTCGCGGACGAAAGCGGGGCCGTCGCGCACGCCGAGCGGGAGTACGTCCGAGTGCGCGAGGTGGAGGCGGCGGCGGAGACGGTCGAGCGCGCGCTGTCGACGCTGCTCGGGTAGCCCTTCGGGTGGCTCCTACAACAGGAACTTCTCCTCGTCCTCCGCGAGGTCGACGAAGTCGTCGGCGGCCTCGATCAGCTCGTCGGCGGCGGAGTTGCCGAACCCCATCGCCTCCACCCGGACCCCCTCGTGACGGAGGTGCGAGCAGAGCCGGGCGAAGTCGCCGTCGCCGGTACAGAGGACGACGGTGTCGACGTGGCTCGCGAGCGAGACGGCGTCGAGGCTCATCCCGAGGTCCCAGTCGGCCTTCTTCGAGCCGTCCGCGAACGTCTTGATCTCCTTGATCTTCGTCTCGAAGCCGATGTCGCGGAGCGCCTCGAAGAAGCTCTCCTCCTCGGGGGAGTCGGCGCGGATCACGTACGCGATAGCGCGGACCAGCGACCGGTCCGCGACGGCCCCGTCGAGGAGGCCGGAGTAGTCGATGTTCCGCGAGTAGAAGCTCTGTGCCGAGTGATACAGGTTCTGTGAGTCCGCCAGCACCGCGACGCGCTGGTCCGGGTGAATGTCGGTCATGGGTCTCCATTCACCCCCCGCCGTTAGGGGTTTTGGGATCGGCGCGACCGCCACCCGCGGTCGGTCCCGTCGCGCACGACTCCCCGTGCGGTCCCGGCGGACGGGACCGTTACGACCACCATAGTTTATACCGAGGCCTGAAGACCGTGGCCCATGGACGAGAAGCGGTTCGTCGTCGCCCTCTTCGGCCTCGCGGTCGCGATCGTCGCCGGTTACGTGGCTTATCGGTTCGTCGCCCCGCTCACCGTCGCCGTCTTCCTCTACTACTCGACGCGGCGCTTCTACCACCGGCTCGAACGCTTCCGGCTCCCGTCTCGGGTGCGCGCGGTCGTGTCGCTGTCGCTCATCGGCGTCCCGCTCATCGGCCTGGTGAGCTACACGCTGGTGTTGCTAATCCTGGAGGCGCGGCGGTTCATCGAACAGTACCCCGTGGCGGACACCATCGGCGCGGAGAACTCGGTGATCGGGGACCTCGCGGAGCTGTCGAACCCGACGGCCGACGAACTGCTCACCGCGTACCGCTCCGGGCAGTTCGACCCGCTCATCGACCTCGTCTCCGAGCAGGCGTCGCTCCTAGCGAGCACGGTCTCCGGGCTCGCCCTGAACCTGCTCATCACCGTGGTCGTCACCTACTACCTGCTCATCGACGGCGACAAGTTCCACGACTGGCTGCTCAGCTTCGACGACGACGCGATCGTCCGCGAGTACCTCGAGACCGCCGACGCAGAACTGGAGGCGGTGCTGTACGGGAACCTCCTCAACGTGATCGCCATCGGGGTCATCGCGGTCGTCACCTACCTCGGGTACAACGCGGTCGCCCCCGCCGCGGTCGAGATCCCGTACCCGACGCTCGCGGGCGCGCTCACCGGCGTCGCCAGTCTGATCCCCGTGATCGGCATGAAGATCGTCTACATCCCGCTCGCGGCGGCGATGTCTGTCCCCGTCGCGCTCGACGGCGAGGTCTCGCTGCTCGTCTACGTTGCCGGGTTCCTCGCCGTCGCGGTCGTGGTCGTCGACACCGTCCCGGACATCGTCCTCCGACCGTACTTCAGCGGCGAGACGACGCACGTCGGGCTGCTCATGCTCGCGTACATCTTCGGCCCGGTCGTGTTCGGCTTCCACGGCCTGTTCCTCGCGCCGATCATCCTCGTGTTGGCGCTGACGTTCGCGGACACCGCGCTGTTGCGCCTGCTCGGCGTGGAGCCGGACCCGGGGTCCGAGGTCCCCGCCGGCCAGCGTCGGCTTGACGAATTCTGAGTCGTCGCGGGGCCCCGAATTCTGAGTCGTCGCGGGGCCCGGTGTGTCGAGCGCGCGGTCGTCGGACCACTCGGCCGTCTAACCCGTCGGCCGCGGCGAGCCGAAGTCATTTATCCCCGGTCGACGACCGGGGTACGTATGCGACTACACGTCATCGGCCTCGGCGGGGCCGGGGGGCGGATCGCCGACCGACTCGCCGCCGACCGCGGCGGCGATCCGTTCCTCGCGGGCGTTCACGCCTTCGACACGGACATCGACGCGCTCGGGGCGCTGGACGCCCTCGGCGAGGAGCGTCGGTACCGGTTCGGCGACGCCGCGGGCGGGGACGGGCTCGGCGGCGACCTCCACGCGGGCCGCCGGCTCGGCGACGCCCACGCGAGCGAACTCGGCAGGGCGCTGGACGACCAGCGGCCCTCCCTCGCGGAGGCGTTCCTGCTCGTCGTCGGCCTCGGCGGCGCGGCTGGCGCGGGCGCGGCCCCTGCGCTCGCCGAGGAGCTCTCCCGGCTCTACGACGCCCCCGTCTACGCCTTCGGATTCCTCCCGACGCCGGGCGAGACGGAGGAACCGGACGACGGCGGTCCCGCGAGCGCGTCGGACGGCCCCGCGGGCGCGCCCACCGACGGGGCCGTTGCTGCGGGACCGGGCGGCGACCCGGCGCCGCCGACGCTCCATCGGCCGCTGGCCGAGCGGAACGCCGCGCGGACGCTCGACGCGCTCTCGGACCGCTGCGCGGCGGTCTTCCCCTTCGACAACGCGGCGTGGATCCGATCTAGAGAGACGCTCGGGGACGCCCGCGGGCGACTGAACGAGGTCGCCGCCGAACGGATCGCGGCGCTGTTCGGCGCCGGCGAGACGCCGGACGGAACGGAGACGCCACAGCAGGTGCTCGACGCGAGCGACATCGCGCGCGCCGTGGGGAGCGACGGCGAGATCGCGGCGATCGGCCACGCGACGCAGGCGGTGGACCCGCCCGACTCGGGGTCCCGATTCGGGCTCGGGCTGTTCGGCTCCGATGAGCCCGCCGAGGTGGACACGAGCGCCGCGGTGTCGGCGATCGAGACGGTCATCCGGAAGGCGACCCGCGGGAAGAACACGATCGAGGTCGCCGGCGGGCGCGCCGACCGGACCCTCCTCGTAGTCGGCGGCCCGCCCGCGTGGCTCAACCGAGAGGCGATCGCCGACGGGCGGCGCTGGCTCGCCGACGAGACCGGCTCGGACGCGATACTGAGCGGCGACGCGCCGGTCGCCGACGGCGACGCCGTCTCGGCGGTCGTGATCCGCTCGGGGCTCGACGAGCCGGAGCGGATTCGAGCGATACGCGAGACGATCGAGTGACTGCGCCGCCGCTGATCGGCGGGGAAGCGTAGATAGACGACCGCGGACCGGACGCCGACCCGAACCGGTTAACCGAGTGGCGCGCCCAGTGAACCCGTGACGACGCAGGCAGACCTCGGAATCGACCTCGACGTGCGCGACGCCGCGGCCGTCGCGGAGCGCCGCGACGAGATAGTCGCCGCCGTGCGCGACCACGCGGGGCGGATCGCCTACCAGCTCGCGCGGCTCCAGGGCGGCGACTACGGGCGCGAAACGCTCTCGACGCCCGGCGGCGAGTGGACGGTGAAACACGAGGCTGGCGAGCTGGAGTTCCTCCTGTTCTCGCCGAAGTCGGGCTCGGACACGTACGTGATCTCGACGAAGCAGCCGCCGGAGCCGGCGGCGCTTTCGACCGCGCTCGACGACTACGCGGCGTTCGTTGCCGCGTGGAACGAGCACGTCGACTCGCTCTCGGGCGTCCTCGACGGCGTGAGCGCGGAGTTCCCAGAGCCGGCGACCACCGAGGGCGTGGTGGCCGAGCGCGACCGCGTCCTCGACGAGATCCGCGACACCTGCGCGGTGATCGCCGGGGAGATACACCGGTACGAGGGAGACGATTACGGGACGTTCACCGCGCGCGTCAAGGGCGACCGCTGGGAGCTGAAACACGACGAGGGGGCCGTCTCGTATCTCCGGATCGGGGGGTCCGGCGGGCTCTACCTCCTCTCGCAGTACGGCGCCCCCTCCGCGGCCGACGTCCGGGAGTACGCCGACCGGTTCCGCGGCTTCGTCGAGACGTACAACGAGTTCGTCGACGAACTCGAGAGCGACCTCGAACGGATCTCCGTCTGACTCGCCCTCCCAGCCCCTCGCTCGGCCTGTCGGTTCGTCCCGTCCGCCCCTCGTTCGGCTCGTCGGTTCGTCCCGTCCGCCCCTCGTTCGGCTCGTCGGTCCGTCCCGTCCGCCCCTCGTTCGGCTCGTCGGTCCGTCCCCTTCGGCCCCCGCTCAGCCTGTCGGTTCGTCCCGTCCGTCCTTCCGACGCACCGAGGCAGCTCTCTCGGCTTTGATCCGTATCTGTGTGTATTCGACGGGTCGATTGGCAATACTTATTCATCTCTGTTGGGTACCGACCCGCACATGTCGATCACTCTTCCGGGGCCGACGCTCGGCGTTGTCGGCGGCGGCCAGCTCGGCCGAATGCTGGCCGAGGCCGCCGCGCCGCTCGGCGTCGACCTCGTCGTGTTGGACCCGACGCCCGACTGTCCGGCGGCGCCCGTCGCGGCCGACCAGATCGTCGCGGACTTCGACGACGCGGACGCGATCGGCGAACTGGCGGCCCGCGTCGACGCCCTGACCTTCGAGATCGAGCTCACGGACCCGGCGGTCCTCGCGGCCGCGAGCGAGGACCACGACGTGCCGGTCCACCCCGACCCGGCCACGCTGGAGACGATTCAGGATAAGCTGGTCCAGAAGGAGGCGCTCGCCGACGCGGGGATCCCGGTCCCCGAGTTCGTCGCGGTCGCCACCGCCGAGGGGCTCGAACGCGTCGTCGAGGAGTTCGGCGGCGTCATGCTGAAGGCCCGCGAGGGCGGCTACGACGGCCGCGGGAACGTCCCGGTCGAGACGCCCGACGAGGCGGCCGCCGCGCTCGACCAGATTGGCGGCGCGGCGATGGCCGAGGAGTTTCTCGACTTCGAGCGTGAGATCGCCGTGATGGGCCTGAAAGGCGCCGACGGCGAGACGCGGACGTACCCGGTCACGGAGACGGTCCACCGCGAGGAGATCCTCCGCGAGAGCGTCAGTCCCGCCCGCGCCGACGACGCGGTCGTCGCCGAGGCGGAGTCGGTCGCCCGCGACGTACTGGCGGTCCTCGACGGCCGGGGCGTCTACGGGATCGAACTGTTCGAGACCCGCGAGGGGGAGGTGTTGGTCAACGAGATCGCGCCGCGCCCGCACAACTCCGGGCACTGGACGATCGAGGGCGCGCGCACCTCGCAGTTCGAGAACCACGTCCGCGCCGTGCTGGGGTGGCCGCTCGGCCCGACCGACCTCGTCGCGCCCGCGGTCACGGCGAACGTCCTCGGTGACGCAGAGGCGACCGGACCGGCGACGCTCCGGAACGTCGAGTCCGTCCTCTCCGCGCCCGACGCCGACCTCCACTGGTACGGCAAAGACGACGTGTACCCGCTCCGGAAGATGGGGCATCTGACCGTGACAGGCGGAAGCGACGACGGGGCCGACCGCGACGCGCTGCTCTCACACGCGCGAGAACTCCGGGACGGACTGACGTTCCGCGACGCGTAGCTCGCCCCGATGTCTGACAACGCTCCCGGCGGCGTCGCGCCAGGTGCCCCTCGCGAGTCGCAGTCGATCCGGCTCCCGGAAGAGCGGATCGAGGCCCTTCGGGAGTGGGCGGAGGCGGGAACCGGCTTGACCGCCGCCGCCCGCGTCCGCGACCCCGACGGTCGGATTGCGCTCGTGAAGACCTCGTGGTCGGACGGGTGGGTCCTTCCGGGCGGCGCGGTCGAACCCGACGAGTCGCCCCCGACCGCGGCGGCGCGGGAGGTCCGCGAGGAGACGGGACTCGACGCGGCGATCGACGACCCGGTCGTCGTCTTCGAGCAGTCGTACGTCGGCGCCGAGGGCGGTGCGGTCGCGTTCGAGGCCGAGTACGTCGTCTACGCGGCCCGCGCCGCGGGGCGTATTCCCGACGCCGCCGGTCTCGGTGTCTCTCCCGACGAGATCCGCGCCGCGCGGTGGTTCGAGGCTGTCCCGGCCGCCCTCCACGACGGCGCCCTGCTCCGCCCGTACCTCTGAACGCCGTCCGGGAGACGGAGCACACCGGCGTCGCCGCATCCGGGAGTTCCTTGTAGCCCTCCGCCGAACGTCCGATCATGACCATGGTAGACGACCTGATCGAGCGGCTCGAATCGGAGGCTGCGGCGGACGCCGACCCGTCGACCACCCCCGACGTGGGGATCATCATGGGCTCCGACTCGGACCTCCCCGTCATGGAGGGCGCCTACGAGGCGCTCGACGACCTCGGCTTCGCGGAGCAGACCGACTTCGGCGACGCGCCGGACGCGCGGTTCACCTACGAGAGCTACGTCGTCTCCGCGCACCGGACGCCGGAGCTGATGTACGCGTACGGGGAGACGGCGACGGCCCGCGGGCTGGACGTGATCGTCGCGGGCGCGGGCGGGAAGTCCGCGGACCTGCCGAACATGACCGCCTCGATCGCGTATCCGGTCCCCGTGATCGGCGTGCCGGTTCAAGAGAAGTCGGTCGACTCCGTGATCGGCATGCCGACCGGGGCCCCGATCGTCGCCGTCGACGCCGGGAAGTCGTACAACGCGGCGCTGTCGGCGGCGCAGGTGCTCGCGCGCGAACACGACGAGGTCGAAGAGCGACTGCTCGACCTCCACGACGGGCAGAAAGCGGGCGTCGCGGACGTTTCCGCTGACCTCCACGACCTCGGTATCGACGGGTTCCGCGACCGGTGAGGGGGCGTCCGTCCGCTCCGTGGCCGCCCACTCGCGTCTCCCTCGACCGCGACCGTGCCGTGCCTCACGCCTCCCCAGCCTCGCTGTTCGCGCTCTCCGAGCGCTCACCGCTCCCTCGCGCGTGCTGCCTCGCGGGCCTCCGTCCCGCTCGTAGGCACGCGCCACCGCGACCGCGCGTCGGTTTATAAAACCGGATGCCTCGTCTCCCACCGAATCGCCGTCCCCCTCCCCACTCGCACGCGGGTTCACGATCGAGGGGCGATCGAGGACTCTCGGTCGCTTCGGCGTCGCTTCGACCGCGAACGGCCGGTACCGGCCCGCACACGCGGGGACGCACAAGACTCAACGCTTATGAGGGGGCGGTCCAAACCCCAGCACGTTACGGAGACCTATATGAGCGATTGGATAGCGATTGGCGCCTTGGCGGTCGTCGGCCTGCTCATCCCGATAGCGATGATGACAGTGTCGGCGCTGCTCCGTCCGAGCGTGCCTGAGACCGGTAAAAGTACCACCTACGAGTCCGGCGAGACCCCGACGGGCGGAACCCGCATCCGGTTCAACATCCAGTACTACATGGTCGCGCTGTTGTTCGTCGTGTTCGACATCGAGACCGTGTTGCTGTTCCCGTGGGCTGTCATCTACCGCCCGGCCGTCCAGGCCGGCGTGCCGATGGCCGACCTACTGTGGCCGATGTTGGCCTTCGTCGGAATCCTCGCGGTCGGACTCGTCTGGGCGTGGCGGTCGGGGGCGATCAGCTGGGCCCGCAGCCCCCGCGCGACCAGCAGAAAAACGACGGAGGACATCAACTAATGAGCAGCGATCAACCGTTTATCACCGACGAATCGCAGGTCGTAACCGAGACGAGAGACGCCCGGATGACCGGGCAGGGGGACCGGTTCAACTCCCGGCTCCGCGAGGCGTTCGGCTCCTCGCCGTTCATCCTCACCAAGTTCGACAAGTTCCTGAACTGGTGTCGGGGCTCCTCGATGTTCATGCTGCAGTTCGGTATCGCCTGCTGTAGCATCGAGATGATGCACACCTACGCGGTGAAACACGACCTCGACCGCTTCGGGTCGGGCGTCCCCCGCGCCTCGCCGCGGCAGGCCGACGTGATGATCGTCCCCGGGACGATCGTCTCGAAGTTCGCTCCGCGGATGAAGCGCGTCTACGACCAGATGCCCGAGCCGAAGTTCGTCGTCGGCATGGGCTCGTGTACCATCTCCGGCGGCCCGTTCCAGGAGGGGTACAACGTGATCAAGGGCGCCGAGGAGGTCATCCCGATCGACATCCACGTCCCCGGCTGCCCGCCCCGCCCCGAGGCGCTCGTGTACGGCGTCGTGAAACTACAGGAGCGCGTCGCCAACGGCGAGGCCGCGCCCGTCACCGTCAAGCCGTACGAGCTGGAGGAGTTCTCGGACCTCGAACGCGACGAGCTCGTCGACAAGCTGGCCGACCAGATCGACGACGACGAACTCGTCATGCGGTACAACTTCGCTGATTCGCCATGAGCCTCGAACGACCAGACAGAGTCGACGACGACGCCGTCGAGCGCACCCCCGACGAGCTGGAGGCGCTGCTCGGCGACCTCGTCGTCGACCGCGACGACCATCTGAACGCGCCCGGGTTCGTCATCCGCCCGGACACCGTTCAGGAAACGCTTCGGACCCTGAAAGAGCAGGCGGGGTACGACCACCTCTCCGTGGTCTCCGCACAGGAGTACGAGAACCGCTACGAGTCCATCTACCACCTGAAGAAGTACGACGATCCGACCCAAGAGGTCAGCATCGTCGTGCCCGCCGACAAGGACGACCCCGTCTCCGAGTCGGCCGAGCCCGTCTTCCGCACGGCCGACTGGCACGAGCGGGAGGCGTACGACCTGATCGGGATCGAGTACGACGACCACCCCGACCTCCGTCGGATCCTGCTCCCCGAGACGTGGCAGGGCCACCCCCTGTCGATGGACTACGACAAGGACCGGCCGCAGATCGCCACGCTGCCGGAGCACGCGAACCCGCTGGAGGACCACCACAAGGACGCCGAGTCCGACACGATGTTCCTCAACATCGGGCCGCACCACCCCGCGACCCACGGCGTCCTCCACCTGAAGACGGTGCTCGACGGCGAGCAGGTCGCCGACGTTGAGCCAGACATCGGCTACCTCCACCGCAGCGAGGAGCAGATGGCGCAGTCCGGGACGTACCGCCACCAGATCATGCCGTACCCCGACCGCTGGGACTACATCTCGGCGGGCCTGCTCAACGAGTGGGCGTACGCCCGCGCGGCCGAGGACCTCGCGGACATCGAGGTGCCCGAGTACGCGCAGGTCATTCGGACGATGGGCGCGGAGATGTGCCGGATCGCCGCGCACATGCTCGCGCTCGCGACGTTCGCGCTCGACATCAACGGCGACTTCACGGCGACGTTCATGTACGCCATCAACGACCGCGAGCGCGTCCAGAACCTCCTGGAGGACCTGACGGGCCAGCGGCTGATGTTCAACTACTTCCGGCTCGGCGGGGTCGTCTGGGACCTGCCGGAACCGCGCGAGGAGTTCTTCTCGAAGACCCGGGACTTCCTCGACCAGCTCCCGGAGTCCGTCGAGGAGTACCACAACCTGATCACCTCGAACGAGGTGTTCCAGATGCGGACCATCGACACGGGCATCCTGCCGCCGGAGGTCGCGAAGAACTACGGCGCGACCGGCCCCGTCGCCCGCGGCTCGGGGGTCGACTACGACCTCCGCCGCGACGACCCGTACGGCTACTACGACGAGCTCGATTGGGACGTCGTCACCGAGGACGGCGGCGACAACTTCAGCCGCCTGCTCGTCCGGATGCGCGAGGTCGAGGAGTCCGCGAAGATCATCGAGCAGTGCGTCGACCTGCTCGAGGACTGGCCCGAAGACGAGCGCAACATCCAGGCGAACGTGCCGCGCACGCTGCGCCCGGACGACGACACGGAGATCTACCGCGCCGTCGAGGGCGCGAAGGGCGAACTCGGCATCTACATCCGCGCGGACGGCACGGACAAGCCGGCGCGGTTCAAGATCCGGTCGCCGTGCTTCTCGAACCTCCAGACGCTGCCGGAGATGGCGAACGGGGAGTACATCCCCGACGTGATCGCGGCCCTCGGTAGCCTCGACGTCGTTCTCGGGGAGGTGGACCGCTGATGGGTACGGCCCCCGCACAGCTGTTCCCCGAGTTCATCGTCGACACGCTCGGGCTCGACAGCGTCATCGGCGAGGTCGCGGCCTCGCTGGTCGCCGCCTTCGTCGTCGGGAACATCATTCTCGCGTTCACGGGCGTCGCGGGCCCGTGGGCGAAACGGAAGATCACGGCGGCGTTCACCGACCGGATCGCGGTCGACCGGATCGGCCCGTTCGGCCTGCTCATCATCCCGGCGGCCGCGATCCAGCTCCTCGCGAAGGAGCTGATCATCCCCGAGGGCGTCGACCGCCCTTCGTGGGACATCGCGCCGATCATCCTGCCGTCGTCGGCGCTGCTCGGCTTCTCCGTGATCCCGATGGGCCAGCTCGGTCCGATCAACCTCCACCTCGCGGACCCCGAGGTCGGGTTCGCGCTGGTGTTCGCGTTCGCGTCGATCGCCTCGGTCTCGCTGGTGATGGCCGGCTACGCGTCGAACAACAAGTACTCGCTCCTCGGCGGTCTCCGCGCCGTCGCGCAGAACCTCGCGTACGAGATCCCGCTCATCGTCACGGCGATGTCGGTCGTGATCTTCTCCGGCACGCTCCAGATGAGCGGCGTCGTCGGCGCGCAGACGGAGACGCTCGTGACGATCGCCGGCGTCTCGATCCCGTCGTGGTACGCCCTCGTGAACCCGTTCGCGTTCGTGCTGTTCCTCACGGCGAACATGGCGGAGATCGGGCGGAATCCGTTCGACATCCCCGAGGCGCCGACCGAGATCGTCGGCGGGTACCAGACGGAGTACTCCTCGGCGTACTTCGTCCTCTTCTACCTCGGCGAGTTCGTCCACATCTTCCTCGGCGGGGCGATCCTCGCCGTGACGTTCCTCGGCGGGGCCTCCGGGCCCGGTCCGGAGAGTATCAGCTTCATCTGGTTCGTGGTGAAGATCTGGGGCTTCTTCCTGTTCACGCAGTGGGCCCGCGCGGCGCTGCCCCGCGTCCGTATCGACCAGCTGATCGAAATCGGCTGGAAGGGAATGCTGGTGCTGTCGTTCGCGAACCTGGTGCTCACGGCCGTAATCGTGGGGGTGATCGCGTAACATGATTGGACTCATGAAATCCATGGCGACGACGATGAAGCACGCGCTGGACGGGAATACGTTCACGGTGGAATACCCGGAGGACGCGCCCGAAGTGAGCCCGCGGTTCCGCGGGGTCCACAAGTTCAGCCAGGAACGGTGTATCTGGTGTCGGCAGTGCGAGAACGTCTGTCCGAACGACACGATCCAGATCGTTCAGGACGACCAGCGCAACGGTGAGCAGTACAACCTCCACATCGGGCAGTGCATCTACTGCCGGCTCTGCGAGGAGGTCTGTCCCGTCGACGCGATCCTGTTGACGCAGAACTTCGAGTTCACCGCCGACACGAAAGACGACTTCGTGTTCAACAAAGAACAGCTCAAGAACGTCCCGTGGTACAAGGGGATCGACCCGCTGGAGTCCCGCAATCCCGATCGCGGCGCGTGGATCGGGGAGGGTGACGGCGAGGTCGACTACCAGTAGCGGGCACGTCTCGAAATCTTCAAAGGGGTTCTCATAGGAGACAAACACAATGGTTTATCCTACCATCGCGTTCGGGCTGTTCGCCGCGGTTACGCTGGCGTTCGCCCTCGGGGTCGTCCTGGCGCGCGACGTGTTCCACGCCGCGCTGCTGCTGGGCGGAGCCCTCACGAGCGTCGCGGTGCACTACGTGATGCTGCGGGCGGAGTTTATCGCCGCCATGCAGATCCTCGTCTACGTGGGCG
Source organism: Halorubrum sp. GN12_10-3_MGM (assembly GCF_005435235.1). NCBI lineage: Archaea > Methanobacteriati > Methanobacteriota > Halobacteria > Halobacteriales > Haloferacaceae > Halorubrum > Halorubrum sp. GN12_10-3_MGM. Next base: position 244,736 of record NZ_SGUB01000003.1, on the reverse strand, counting down.
GGGTTCTCATCTTGGTCACGTTCGCCGTGATGCTCACGCGATCTGATTCTGAAACGGAGGTGAGTAGCGCGTGAGCAACGACGAGAGCCGCGGGTCGCGGATCGCCCCCGCGGTCGCCGTGGGCGCCCTGTTCGCCGTGCTGGCCGCGACGATCAACGCGGCGACGTTCGGCTTCGAGGAGGTGGGCTTCCCGGCTGACGCTTCGATCGTCCACAACCTCGGGTACGCCCTGTTCAACCTCGGCGCGTACGACATCGCGACCATCCCCGCGGAGGGGTTCCTCGCGGCCTTCCTGATCGCCGCGGTCGCGCTCGACGTCGCGGTCGACGGCGCCGTCTACCTCGCGAAACGCGAGGAGGACGGGTCGGTTATCTCGGCGGTCGGACAGGCGTTCACGGACGGCGGACGCGACGGAGGTGACCGGCAGTGACCGCCGTCGCGTCCTCCATTCCGCCGTCGTGGTACCTGCTGCTGGCGGCGGCCGTCTTCTGCGTCGGTCTGTTCGGCGTGCTGACGCGCCGGAACGCGCTGTACTTCCTCATGAGCGTCGAGCTCATGATGAACGCGGCCAACATCAACTTCGTCGCGTTCGCGCTCTACTACGGCGACCTCACGGGGCAGGTGTTCGCGCTGTTCGTCATCGCGCTCGCCGCCGCCGAGGTCGCCATCGGCATCGGCATCATACTCGTGTTATACCGCAACTTCGGCACGACAGACGTGACTGTTCCCGCGGAGATGAGGTGGTAAGATGGTGAACGCATTCGCATACGTCCCGGCGATCGTGCTCCTCCCGTTCTTCTCGTTCCTGGTCGCGCTCGGCGCGGGCAGGTACCTCCCGAAGGGCGGCGCGTTCGGCGGTATCGCCGCGACCGCGGGCTCGTTCCTGCTGTCGATCTGGGTCGCGGCGACCGTCGCGGGCGGACGGGCGTACAACGAGACGCTGTACTACTGGGCGAGCGAGGGCGGTGCCGGCATCGGCCCGACGGACATCGAGCTCTCCTTCGGCGTCCTGATCGACCCGCTGTCGGCGCTCATGCTCGTCATCGTGACGCTCGTGGCGCTTCTCGTCCACGTGTTCTCGCTCGGCTACATGAACGACGAGGGCGAGACCGGCCTGCCGCGCTACTACGCCGGCCTCGGTCTGTTCACGGCCTCGATGCTCGGGTTCGTCGTCGCCGACAACCTCCTGATGGCGTTCATGTTCTTCGAGCTGGTCGGGCTCTGCTCGTACCTGCTCATCGGCTTCAACTTCCGGGAGCCGGGCCCGCCGTCGGCGGCGAAGAAGGCGTTCCTCGTCACCCGCTTCGGCGACTACTTCTTCCTCGTCGGCGTCGTCGCGGTGTTCGCCACCTTCGGCACGGCGCAGTTCGCCGGTCCGGAGTCGTTCCCGGCGCTCGCCGACGCGGCGCTCAACGGCTCCGGCTCGGTCGCGTGGACGCCCGGCGGCGTCGAACTCGGGACGTGGCTGACCGTCGTCGGCCTGCTCGTCTTGGGCGGCGTGGTCGGGAAGTCCGCGCAGTTCCCGCTTCACACGTGGCTCCCCGACGCGATGGAGGGCCCGACGCCCGTCTCGGCGCTGATCCACGCCGCGACGATGGTCGCGGCCGGCGTCTACCTCGTCGCGCGGATGTACGGGTTCTACGTGCTGACGCCGACGACGATGGCGGTCATCGCCTTCATCGGCGGCTTCACGGCGCTGTTCGCTGCGACGATGGGGCTCGTGAAAAACGAGCTGAAGCAGGTACTCGCGTACTCCACCATCTCCCAGTACGGGTACATGATGCTCGCGCTCGGCGCGGGCGGGTACGTGGCCGCGGTCTTCCATCTGACCACCCACGCGTTCTTCAAGGCGCTGCTGTTCCTCGGCGCCGGGTCGGTCATCATCGCGATGCACCACAACGAGGACATGTGGGACATGGGCGGGCTGAAGTCGAAGCTGCCCGTCACCTACTACACCTTCCTCGCCGGGTCGCTGGCGCTCGCGGGCATCTTCCCGTTCGCTGGCTTCTGGTCGAAAGACGAAATCCTCTACGAGGCGCTCGTCCACGGCCTCAACGACCCGCTGCTGCTCGGCGGCTACCTGATGGGGCTGCTCGCGGTGCCGGTCACCGCGTTCTACACCTTCCGGATGGTGTTCCTGACCTTCCACGGCGAGCCCCGCAGCGACACCGCGCGCGACCCCGTCCCGGTCCGCTGGAACGTGAAGGGGCCGCTGACGGTCCTCGGCTCGCTCGCGGTCGTCACCGGGTTCATCAACATGGTGCCGGTCCAGAAGGTCCTCGGCATCGAAGGGATCGACCTGCTTCACCTGTGGCTCGACAACCACTGGGGCGGCATCGAGGGCCTCTCCTCGCACCACTACGCCGACTTGGGTCCCTACAGCAGCGGCTACCTCGTCGGCGGTGAGACCGGGACCGTCCTCGTCGGCGCGGCCGTCTCGCTCGGCTTAGCGCTGCTCGGACTCGGACTCGCCTGGCGGCTCTACAACGTGCCGTCGCCCGCGGAACACACCGCCAAGCTCGGCGGCATCAAAGACGTGCTGTACAACAACTACTACCTCGACGAACTGCAGGTCTGGCTCGCGTATCGCACGGAAGACGTCGCGGGCGGCGCGAACGTCTTCGATCAGGGAATCATCGACGGCGTCGTGAACGGCGTCTCCTCGGTGAGCCTCACCGGCGGCGGTCGGATCCGTCAGCTCCAGTCGGGGATCGTCTCGCAGTACGCCGCCCTGCTCACCTTCGGACTCGTCGCGCTGTTGCTCGTGCTCGGCGCGACCGGGGGGTGGTTCCTGTGATACTCGAAGCGCTCATGGCGGCCGCCTTCGTCGGCGCGCTGACCGTGTTCCTCGCGCCCGACGAGTGGGCCGGCCGCTTGTCGTTCGCGATCAGCCTGATCCCGTTCGTCGGCAGCCTCTACCTGTGGTCCGGCTTCGAGGCCGGCGGCAACGCCCTGCTGGGCGGAGAGATAGCGTACGCGACGCAGATCGAGTGGCTCGAAGTCGGCGGCCGCAGCGTCTCGTGGTTCGTCGGCCTCGACGGGATCAGCCTCCCGCTGTTCGTGCTCACGACGTTCCTCGTCCCGCTGGCGATCGTCAGCGCGTGGACGCCCGTGGACTCGCGGCAGAGCCAGTTCTACGGGCTCATGCTGTTCATGGAGGCGAACCTGCTGGGCGTGTTCGCCGCGCTCGACTTCTTCCTGTGGTTCGTCTTCTGGGAGGCCGTGCTGGTCCCGATGTACTTCCTCATCGGGATCTGGGGCGGTCCGCGCCGCAAGTACGCCGCGATCAAGTTCTTCGTGTACACGAACGCGGCGTCGCTACTGATGTTCATCGGCTTCATGAGCCTCGTGTTCGCGCTCGGCGACTCGGTGTCGTCGTTCGCCTTACCCGAGATCGCGCAGGCGATCGCCGCGGGTGACTTGGGCACGTGGTTCGGCATCGCGCCGGACCGCCTCGCCCTGTTCGCGTTCCTCGCGATGTTCCTCGGGTTCGCGGTGAAGGTCCCGATCGTGCCGTTCCACACGTGGCTGCCGGACGCGCACGTTCAGGCGCCGACCCCCGCGTCGGTGCTGCTGGCGGGCGTCCTCCTGAAGATGGGGACGTACGCGCTGCTCCGGTTCAACTTCACGATGCTGCCCGACCAGGCGTCGATGCTCGCGGTTCCGATCGCGGCGATCGCCGTCATCAGCGTCATCTACGGCGCGATGCTGGCGCTCGCACAGAAGGACCTCAAGCGCATCGTCGCGTACTCGTCGGTCTCGTCGATGGGGTACGTCATCCTCGGGCTCATCGTGTTCACCGAGTACGGGGTCGGCGGCGCGACGTTCCAGATGGTCGCGCACGGCCTCATCTCGGGACTGATGTTCATGGCGGTCGGCGTCATCTACAACACGACCCACACGCGGATGATCGGCGACATGGGCGGCATGGCCGACCGGATGCCGGTCACCGTCGGGATCCTCGTCGCCGGCGCGTTCGGCTACATGGGGCTCCCGCTGATGGCCGGCTTCGCGGGCGAGTTCTTCATCTTCGTCGGCTCGCTGTCCGCCCCGTCGCTCCCGTACGCGCCGGTGTTCACGGCGCTCGCGATGTTCGGTATCGTCATCGTCGCCGGCTACCTGCTGTCGGCGATGCAGAGTACGCTGTTCGGTCCGTTCGAACTGGAGACCGACTACGACGTGGGGCCCGCGCCGTTCCACGACGTCGCCCCGCTCGCGGTGCTGCTGGTAGCGATCATCGTGCTCGGCGTTGCGCCCGACATCTTCTTCGAGATGATCCGCGACGCTGCCCTACCCGTGGTAGAGGGGGTGACGATCAATGGTTAACGGCCTGCCCGGCGTGACGGCGCTGCTGCCGGCGCTCCTGCTTGCCGTCACCGGTCTCGCGCTGCTCTTGGTCGACACGGTCCGGCCGGACGCGCGGTCGAACACGTCGATGGCGGTCGTCGGCGCGATCGGGTCCCTCGCCGCGCTCGCGGCGAGCGTCTGGCTCACCGCCAGCGGCGGTGTGAGCCCGGACGGCGGCGCGGTGTTGCTGTTCGCGGACGCGGTGAAGGTGGACACGCTGTCGCTGTTCTTCACCGCCATCTTCGCGTCGGTGACCGCGCTGGTGCTCGTCGCGGCCCACGACTACTTCCACGACCACGACAACCCAGCGGCGTTCTACTCGCTCGTGACGTTCGCCGCGACCGGCATGGCGCTTCTGGCGGTCGCGAACTCGCTCGCGGTCGTGTTCGTCGCCTTAGAGATGGTGTCGCTGCCCTCGTACGTGCTCGTCGCGTACCTCAAGCAGAACCGCGGGAGCGTCGAGGCGGGGCTGAAGTACTTCCTCGTCGGCGCGCTCTCGTCGGCTATCTTCCTGTTCGGCATCTCGCTCGTGTACGCCGCGACGGGCTCGCTGATCCTCGCCGACATCGCGTCGGCCTCGATCGACGGGCTGGCCGGCGTGCTCGGCGTCGGCGTCGTGATGATGATCGGCGGCGTCGCCTTCAAGACGGCCTCCGTCCCGTTCCACTTCTGGGCGCCGGAGGCGTACGAGGGCGCGCCCGCGCCGGTGAGCGCGTTCCTCTCGTCGGCCTCGAAGGCCGCCGGGTTCGTCGTCGCGTTCCGCGTGTTCACCGAGGCGTTCCCGCTGGAGATGGCGGCGTCGGCGAACGTCGACTGGATGCTCGCGTTCGCGATCCTCGCGGCCGTCACGATGACGCTCGGTAACTTCGCGGCCGCGGTCCAGGAGGAGGTCAAGCGGATGTTGGCCTACTCCTCGATCGGGCACGCCGGATACGCGCTCATCGGCGTCGCCGCGCTCACGGTCGACGGGCCCGCCAACGGCACCGTCATGGGCGCCGCGATGGCGCACCTGCTCGTCTACGGGTTCATGAACACCGGCGCGTTCCTCTTCGTCGCGATGGCGGAGCGGTGGGGCGTCGGCCGCACCTTCGCGGACTACGCGGGGCTCTGGCGGCGCGCGCCGGTCGCCTCCGTCGCGATGGCCGTGTTCATGTTCTCGCTGGCGGGGCTCCCGCCGTTCGCCGGGTTCTTCTCGAAGTACTTCCTGTTTCAGGCGGCCATCGACAACGGCTTCCTGTGGCTCGCCGGGCTCGGCGCGATAAACAGCGTCGTGTCGCTGTACTACTACAGCCGGGTCGTGAAGGCGCTGTTCCTGGACGACCCCGCGTCGCCGAGCGCGCTCGACGCGATCGACGTGCGGCCGACGGCGCTGTACGCCGCGGTCATCTTCGCGGCGGTCGCGACGGTGCTGCTCCTGCCCGGCTTCGGGCCCGTCATCGAGACGGCCGAAGCGGCGGCCTCCGCGCTGTTCTGACCGGCGGCTCCGCAGCGCTGAGCGGTCCGTTCCGCCGGTCGATTTCTGTTTCCGCTGTTCTCCGCGTCACCACTCACCGCGCCCCGGAGGGCGGTTTCGGTCGCCGAACCCCGCACCGCCGACCACAGATACTCATTCGTTCGCCCCGTTACTGTGTTCGTGTCCCGGAGCCACACCTATCGGTGTCTGAACTGCCTCGACGCCACCGTCACGCGCACCTTCGACACGTCGCACTTGTCCCGGACCTGTCCGGACTGCGGCTCGTTCGAGCGGTTCGCGAACGAGGCGGTGATCGAGCGGTTCGAGTCGCTGGAGGCGTCGCCGCCGGCGGAGTTCGACTGGGACCGACTGGAGCGGCGGGAGAAGCTGCTCGTCGCCGAGCGCCTCGCTCGCACGGACAAGACGCTCGCGGACTTCGACGTGACGGTCGACGAGGAGGCGGCGGAGGGACGAACGACACCCGAGCCGGGCGACGCGTAGCTACCGCGCGTACAACTTTTCGCCGAGGAGGTCGGCGAGTCCGACGCCGTCGCCGGGCGTGATCGCCACGTAGGGGCGGTCGATAGGACCGAACACGTCGACGACGCGGCCGACCGTCGAGAGCGACTCGTCGACGATGCTCGCGCCGATCCGGGGCGGATCGTTGCCGGCGTCGCCGCGGGCGATCGCGAGTCCGCCGGCCGTGCGGACGACGGTGCCGACGCGCCGCACGGTTACTCCCGGAGCACGCCGAGGTACGCGGCGATCGCCTGAACGAGGTCGTTTTTCGCGGTGTCTTCGGTGCCTTTGACGACGACGGAGCCCCGTGGCTCGAACTCCCGGGAATACGTCGCGTCGCGCTCGACGACCGCGTCGTAGCCCACCTGCTGGACGGCTTTCGCTATCTCGTCGACGGTCGGCGCTTCGACCGCCAGATCCGTCGGGACGCGGCGCCCCTCGGACCGCGACAGCTCGGCGTCGAAGTATGCGGGGTAGACGACGTTCTCGACCATACCGGATACCTTCGCGCGCGGCGTAAGGTCGTTTCGGACCGCCGCCGGGCGCGTTCAGGGGACCCGGAACTCGAAGCGCGCCCCGCCGTCCTCGGCGGCGAGCGCGTGCGCGCTCCAGCCGTGGGCCTCGGCGATGCGCTCGCTGATGGCGAGTCCCAGTCCCGTCCCCGACTCGTCGGTCGTGAACCCGCTCTCGAACACATTGTCGGCGTCGTCCGGGAGCCCGCTCCCGTCGTCTTCGACGTAGAAGCCGTCGGCCGCGGTCCCGTCGTCGCGACGCGTCAGCGCTCCGACGCGGACCGAGAGCGGCTCGTCGGGGGAGTCGCGGCCGTGGTCCGCGCTGTTCCGGTAGACGTTCTCAAGCAGCTCGCAGAGCCGCGTCCGGTTCGCGTCCAGCGTCGCGTCCGTCTCGACGTCGAGGGTCGCGTTCGCCATGTCGACGCACTCCCACGCCTCGCGCGCGACGTCCACCACCGAGACGGACTCGGTCTCTCCCACCGAGCGTCCCTCCCGGGCCAGCGACAGGAGGTCCGCGACGAGTTCGTCCATCCGCCCGAGCGCGTCCGCGGCCTTCTCTAGGGGCGCCGTGTCGTCCGTCTCGCGGGCGAGGTCGACGTACCCCTCCGCGACCGACAGCGGATTCCGGAGGTCGTGCGAGACGATGGACGCGAACTCGTCGAGTCGCTCGTTCTGCCGCCGGAGAGTCTCCTCGCGCTCCCGTCGGTCGGTGACGTCGGTGTAGATGGCGTATCCGGCCGCGTTGGCGGCGTCGAGGTGGATCGGAATGACGTGGAGGATGAAGTGACGCGGCCCCTCCGCGGTGGTCCGGGTCACCTCCCGGCGGACGTTCTCGCCGCACTGTAAGCGCTCGTTGAGGTCGTCGGCCTCCGACTCGGCGTCGGGGGGGACTATGTACTCGTCGATGGACTCGCCGAGCACGGTCTCGGCCTCGTAGCCGAACGTCGCCTCGAACGCGTCGTTCACCTGTCGGGCGATCGGCTCGCCGTCGACGTAGTCGTAGGCGACGGCGGGGTCCGGTACGTTCGTGAACAGCGCGAGCAGCCTGTCGCGTTCGGTCCGGAGCGCCTCCGTGACCCCGATCCGGTCGAGCGTCTCTTCGAGGTGGGAGGCGAGCAGCTCCGCCAGCCGGCGGTCGGCGTCGTCGAACGCGTCGCCGTCATCGACTCCGTCGGCAGCGAGCTGGAAGACGACATCGTCGCCCACGGGAACGGTGAGCAGCGTACCGAACTGGCCCTCTGGGTTCGGGTTCGGGGCGATCGACGCGTCGCCCGTCTGGACGGTCCTGCCGGCCACGCCGGCGCCGACGCGGACCCGGTTACAGTCCTCGACGGGCGTCCCGCTGGAGGCGACCACGGGCTCGACCCACTCGCCGTCCCGAACGGCGACGACGGCGTGATACTCCGGAAACACCTGCTCGGTGACGGCGATGGCCGCCCGGTACGCCTCGTCGACCGACCTGACGGCGGCGAGCTCCGCCATCCCGGCGTTGAGCTGTTCGATTCGCGACGGGGTCCGGGTCGGCTTCGCCCGGACGGTCGACCGTTGATCCCGGGCGAGCAGCCACGAGACCGTCTCCGAGAGCGCCTCGGGCGTTCCGGCGACCGCGTCGACGAGCGGGTCCGTCGCGGTCCGGCCCGTCGGATCGTCGACGTACGCGATCACGTACTCGACGGCCTCGGCCGAGCGGACCCGGTCGAGCCCCGCCTCGTCGGTGACGGCCGCCACGTCGACGTCCGCGAGGCGCTCCTCGTCGACGTCGGCGGGAGCTGTCGCGTGGGTCTCGACCGCGACCGGTCCGTCGTCGCCGCGGTTCTCTGGGTCGGCCCCCGACTCGACCTCGTCGGTGAGTCGGGGGTCGTCTGCGAGCACGAGAACGGACGCGCGCTCACCCAACGCAGGAGTCACAATTGTACGAATTAGTACACGCCGAGAGCATAAAACTTCGTACCGATCTCCGCAGTCGGGCGGTTCCGGCCGTCCCGCGCTCCGCCCTCTTCGCCGGCGACGAGCGACCCCGGAACCCTTTTGGAGCAACACGGGCCACGTTCGTGTAATGAGCGATCTCGAAGCGGAGTACCGTCTCGACTACTTCGAGGAGGGGGGGTTCGAGCGCAAGGAGTGTCCCTCCTGTGGCGCGCACTTCTGGACCCGCGACGGCGACCGCGACCTGTGCGGCGAGCCGCCCTGCGAGGACTACAGCTTCATCGACGACCCGGGCTTCCCGGAGGCGCACTCGCTGTCGGAGATGCGCGAGGCGTTCCTCTCCTTCTTCGAAGACAACGGCCACGAGCGGATCGACCCGTACCCGGTCGCCGCGAACCGCTGGCGCGATGACGTGCTCCTGACGCAGGCGTCGATCTACGACTTCCAGCCGCTCGTCACCTCGGGACAGACGCCCCCGCCGGCGAACCCGCTGACCATCTCGCAGCCCTGTATCCGGATGCAGGACATCGACAACGTCGGCAAGACGGGCCGGCACACGATGGCGTTCGAGATGATGGCCCACCACGCGTTCAACACGCGCGAGGAGGTCGACGAGGACGAGTACGCCTACCACGGCGAGGTGTACTGGAAAGACGAGACGGTCCGGTACTGCGACGAGCTGTTCGAGAGCCTCGGCGCCGACCTCGAAGAGATCACTTACATCGAGGACCCGTGGGTCGGCGGCGGTAACGCCGGCCCCGCCATCGAGGTCATCTACAAGGGCGCCGAGCTGGCGACGCTCGTCTTCATGTGTATGGAGCGGGACCCCGACGGCGACTACGAGATGAAAGACGGGAACTCGTACTCGTTCATGGACACGTACATCGTCGACACCGGGTACGGGTTAGAGCGGTGGACGTGGATGAGCCAGGGGACCGCGACCGTGTACGAGGCCGTCTACCCCGACGCGATCGACTTCCTGAAAGACAACGCCGGTGTCGAGCACACCGAGGCCGAACGCGAGATCGTCCACCGCGCCGCCAAGCTCTCCGGCCGGCTCGACATCGACGACGTCGACGACGTGGAGGCCGCCCGCGGCGAGATCGCAGACCGGCTCAACGTGGACGTCGACCGACTGCGCGAGCTGGTGGAACCGCTCGAAGCGATCTACGCGATCGCCGACCACTCGCGGACGCTCGCGTACATGTTCGGCGACGAGATCGTCCCGTCGAACGTCGGCACGGGCTACCTTGCCCGGATGGTGCTCCGCCGGATGAAGCGCCTCGTCGACGAGGTCGGCGTCGACGCGCCGCTCGACGAGCTGGTCGACATGCAGGCCGAGCGGCTCGGCTACGAGAACCGCGACACGATCCGCGAGATCGTCCGCAGCGAGGAGCGGAAGTACGAGCGGACGCTGGAGCGCGGCGCCCGCAAGGTCGAACAGCTCGCCGACGAGTACGCCGGCACCGGTGAGCCGATCCCGACGGGGGAGCTACTGGAGCTGTACGACTCCCACGGGATCCAGCCCGACATGGTCGCCGACATCGCCGACGAGCGCGGCGCGACCGTCGACGTGCCCGACGACTTCTACGCGCTCGTCGCCGACCGACACGAGGAGGGCGACGCCGCGGGAGAGAGCGACGAGCGCGACGAGCGGCTCGCCGACCTCCCCGAGACGGAGAAGCTGTTCTACGACGACCAGGGACGCACGGAGTTCGAGGCGGTCGTCCTCGACGTGCTGGAGGCCGAGGGCGGGTACGACGTGGTGCTGGACCAGACGATGTTCTACCCCGAGGGCGGCGGTCAGCCGGCCGACCGCGGCCACCTCACGGTCGGAGAGACCACCGTCGACGTCGACGACGTTCAGGAGGTCGACGGGGTCGTGCTCCACCGCACGGACGCGGACCCCGGCAAAGGCGAGTTCGTCACGGGGCAGGTGGACGGCGACCGCCGCGACCGACTGCGCGCGCACCACACCGCGACGCACCTGATCGGTCACGCCGCCCGCGAGGTGCTCGGCGACCACGTCCGGCAGGCTGGCGCCCAGAAGGGAACCGACTCGGCGCGGCTCGACGTGCGCCACTTCGAGCGCATCGACCGCGAGGACGTGAAGGCGATCGAGCGCGTCGCGAACGAGTTGGTCCGCGACGACGTCCCCGTCCGCCAGGAGTGGCCCGACCGCAACGAGGCGGAGGCCGAGCACGGCTTCGACCTGTACCAGGGCGGCGTCCCGCCGGGAACGAACGTCCGGCTGATCCACGTCGGCGACGCCGACGTCCAGGCCTGCGCCGGCACGCACGTCGCCCGCACCGGCGAGATCGGCGCCGTGAAAGTGCTGAAGACGGAGCCGGTACAGGACGGCGTCGAGCGCATCGTCTTCGCGGCCGGGGCCGCGGCGGTGGAGGCGACCCAGCGCACCGAGGACGCGCTGTACGACGCGGCCGAGGTCCTGGACGTGGACCCGCTCGACGTGCCGGACACCGCCGAGCGCTTCTTCGAGGAGTGGAAGGCCCGCGGCAAGGAGATCGAGTCGCTCAAAGAGGAGCTCGCGGCCGCGCGGGCCGCCGGCGGCGCCGACGCCGAGGCGGTCGAGGTCGCCGGGACGACAGCGGTGATCCAGCGGCTCGACGGCGACGCCGACGAACTGCGCGCGACCGCGAACGCCCACGTCGACGACGGGAAAGTCGCGGTGATCGGCAGCGGCGCGGACGGCTCCGCGAGCTTCGTCGTCGGCGTCCCCGATTGCGTCGACGTGAACGCGGGGCAGGTCGTCTCGGAGCTCGCCGGGCGCGTCGGCGGCGGCGGCGGCGGGCCGCCGGACTTCGCGCAGGGCGGCGGCCCGGACGCGGACGCCTTAGACGACGCCCTCGACGCGGCGCCGGACGTGCTCCGCAGCCTTCAGGAGGCCTGAACGCGCCCAGTTCGCCACTATGCCGCACGCGACCAACGCCGGGACCGAGATCCGGTACGAGGTGGACGCCCCCGACACCGGCGACGGCGACGAGGCGGTGGTGTTCTGCGGCGACGTCGGGCTCGGCGCCTGGCAGTTCGGCTGGCAGCACGCGGCGCTCGCCGGTCCACACACCGTGATCACCCCGGAGACGCGCGGTGTCGGGCGGTCCGACGCCCCGCCCGGCCCGTACGCGGTCGGGGAGCTCGCGGCCGACGTGGACGCGGTGTGTGCCGCCGAGGGGATCCGAAACGCTCACCTCGTCGGCTACGGGCTCGGCGGGATGGTCGCGCTGACGGCCGCGGCGAGTTCCTCGCGGCCGGCGAGCGTCGCGCTCGTCGGGACGCCGCCCGCGGGGGACGCCTACAACCCCGACGGCGTCTGGGCCCCCCCGGCCGATCCGGCCGCGGTCGAGGGGTCGCTGAACGGCCTCCTCTCGCTCGACTTCCGTGAGGCCCACCCCGACGCGCTCTCGCGGATCGCGGAGTGGCGCCTCGCGGAGGACGCCGACCGCGAGACGTACGAGGCGCACCGCGCCGCGATCGAGGGGTTCGACCTCACCGGTCGCCTCCACGAGATCACCACGCCCGCGCTCGTCGTCCACGGCACCGACGACACGGTCTGTCCGGCCACGGCCGGGGAGACGCTCGCGGAGGGGCTCCCCCGCGGGGAGTTCCACGGGATCGACGGGGCGCGCCACCTCGTCGGAGTCGAGGCGTCGGCCGCGGTCAACGACCTCCTCGTCGGCTGGCTCGCCGAACACGCGGCCGGCCGGTTCGAGTAGGCGCGGCGTTCGGGGCCGCGCGACGCCCGCGTCCGCGTCGTCGGCCGGGGCGTCCGGCGTCGCAACCGTTTTGTGACTCTCGCCGAACCCTTCACCTGATGACTCGCCTCCGGTTCGCCCTGCTGAACGCCGCCCACGACGGTGCGAACACCCGGCGGAACTTCCGCAGAGAACTCGACGCCGACCTCGTCGAGTTCGACGCCGTCGCGGGAGACCTCCCCGATCACACCGAGTTCGACGGCGTCGTGGTGACCGGGTCGCGCTCGTCGGTCTACTGGGACGAGGCGTGGATCCCGCCGCTCGTCGACTACGTCGCCGAGGCCGCCGACGCCGGCGTCCCCGTCCTCGGCGTCTGTTACGGTCACCAGGTGCTCGCGGAGGCGCTCGGCGGCCGCGTCGCGGGCATGGACGGGTTCGAGATCGGCTACAACGAGATCCGCCGACCTCGCGACGACCCGCTGTTCGAGGGGATCGACGAGACGTTCACCGCCTTCACCACCCACGGCGACGCAGTCGTCGAACTCCCGCCGTCAGCGACGCTGCTCGCGGAGAACGACCGCGGCGTCCACGCGTTCCGCGACGGCCACTGCTGGGGGGTCCAGTTCCACCCGGAGTACGACATCGACACGGCCCGCGACGTGACCGACGGTAAGCGGGATCAGATCGGTGACGCCCGCGTGGACGGCGTCCTCGAGTCGATCACGCCCGACGCCTACGACGCCGCCTGCGAGGCGAAGCAACTGTTCGAGAACTTCACCGGTTACGCCGAGCGGTTGGCGGCCGAGCGGGCGGAGCGGGCGGCCGCGGACGACTGAGCGGGTCGACCGGTTCGACGGAGGCGCGACCGCCGCGCCGCTCGACCGGCACGACCGATGCGACGACTGACCGGCGCGATTCCACGCCGTCCGCCCGCGGCCCCCGGTCGAACACCCTTATACGGTTCCCGTCCCGAACTCGGGTATGAACGTAGTACCGGACACGAGCGCGGTCGTCGACGGCCGCGTGTCCGAACGCGTCGCGGACGGGACCTACGAGTCGGTCACCGTGTTCGTCCCGGAGGCGGTCGTCGGCGAGTTGGAGTCGCAGGCGAACGACGGGCTCGAATCCGGCTGGGACGGGCTCAGCGAACTCAAGCGGCTCGCGGACTACGCCGACGACGGGACGATCGAGCTGCGGTACGTCGGCGAGCGCGCGAGCGGCGACGCCCGCTCGAACGCACACGAGGGCGACGTGGACGCGCTGATCCGCGACCTCGCCGCCGACCACGACGCGACGCTCCTCTCCAGCGACGTGGTTCAGGCCGAGGTGGCCCGCGCGAAGGGGCTCGACGTCGAGTACGTCGAGCCCGTCGCCCGCGGCGTCGTCGACGAGCTGCCGATACAGGACTTTTTCACCGACGAGACGATGTCAGTCCACCTCAAGACGGGGACCGTCCCGAAGGCGAAACGCGGGGCGCTCGGCGAGATGCGCTACGTCGAGATCGCGGACGACCCCACCGACGAGGCGCAGCTGCGGGAGTGGGCGAACTCGATCGTCGACCTGGCCCGCCAGTCGAGCGAGGGGTTCATCGAGCTCTCTGACGACGGGATGAACATCGTCCAGTTCCGCAACTACCGGATCGCGGTGGCGCGCCCGCCGTTCGCCGACGGCGTCGAGATCACCGCCGTCCGCCCCATCGCGAAGACGGACCTCGACGACTACGAGTTCGCCGACGAGCTCCGCGACCGGTTCGCGGAGCGGAAACGCGGGGTCCTCATCTCGGGCTCGCCCGGCGCCGGGAAGTCGACGTTCGCGCAGGCGGTCGCGGAGTTCCTAAACGACAGCGACTACGCGGTGAAGACGATGGAGAAGCCCCGGGACCTCCAAGTCGGTCCCGAGATCACGCAGTACGGCGCGCTCGGCGGCGAGATGGAGAACACCGCCGACTCTCTCCTCCTCGTCCGGCCGGACTACACCATCTACGACGAGGTCCGGAAGACGAACGACTTCGAGGTGTTCTCCGACATGCGTATGGCTGGCGTCGGCATGGTCGGCGTCGTCCACGCCTCCCGCGCCATCGACGCGCTCCAGCGGCTCGTCGGCCGCGTCGAACTCGGGATGATCCCGCAGATCGTCGACACCGTCGTCTACATCGAGGCCGGTGAGGTCCACACGGTCTACGACGTGACGACGGAAGTGAAGGTGCCGGCGGGGCTCACCGCCGAGGACCTTGCCCGTCCGGTCATTCAGGTGTCGAACTTCGAGACCGGTCGGCCGGAGTACGAGATATACACGTTCAACCGGCAGGTCGTCACCGTCCCGCTCGACGAGGACGGCGGCGAGGCGGGGAGCGAGACGGGCGTCGGCCGCATCGCGAAAAAGGAGATCGAACGCGAGATCCGCTCGGTCGCGCACGGCCACGTCGAGGTGGAGCTGAACGGCGACGACGAGGCGGTCGTCTACGTCACCGAGGGCGACATCGGCACGGTGATCGGGAAGGGCGGCGGCCGCATCGCCGACATCGAGAACCGCCTCGGGATCGACATCGACGTCCGCACGCACGACGAGAAGCCCGGCGGGTCCGGCGGCGGTCCCGCCGGCGGCCCCGAGAACGGGCACGGCGACGGGCAGGTCGGCGCCGAGCGCGGGACGGTGGTCGCGCCGGAGATCACCTCGCGTCACGTCGTCATCGATGTCGACGACGAGGTCGGCGAGACGGTCGAAGTGCGCGCGGACGGCGAGTACCTCTTCACCGCCACGGTCGGGCGCGGCGGTGAGGTTCAGGTCTCGCGCGGCTCGGCCATCGCCGAGGAACTGGAGGACGCGATCGACCGGAACCGGACCGTGACGGTCGTCCCGGCGCGGTGAATCCCGCAACCGGCCGTTCGGGTCGGACGTAGCCGCCCGACGGCCGTCCGATCGCCCCGCTGGCTGGCGATCGCATCCACGCCAGACGTTTTCGCTCGCTGTCACGTCGTCGTTCGACGCGGCCACATACCACGATTGTCGTAACGTATCCCTCCTGAAAGATAACGCTTTTTTGACGGCCTAGATAACTCGGGGTATGGCTGATGAGTTAAAACGCGGGCTCGAGGGCGTCCTCGTCGCGGAGTCAGATCTGAGCTACGTCGACGGCGAGGTCGGGAAGCTCGTGTATCGCGGGTACGACATCGAAGACCTGGCGCGGGGCGCGAGCTACGAGGAGGTGCTGTACCTCCTGTGGCACGGCTCGCTCCCCACCGCCGCGGAGCTCGACGCGTTCGCCGCCGACCTCGCGGCGGAGCGCGAGGTTGACGACGACGTCATCGAGACGGTCCGCGCGCTCGCGGACGCCGGCGAGCGTCCGATGGCCGCGCTCCGGACCGCGACGTCGATGCTGTCGGCGTACGACCCGGACGACGAGGCCGACCCCGGTGAGGCCACGCTTCGTCAGGGACGACGGATCACGGCGAAGATCCCGACGGTCCTCGCCGCGTTCGAGCGCGTCCGTCAGGGCGAGGAGCCGGTCGCCCCCGACCCGGACCTCTCGCACGCCGGGAACTTCCTCTACATGCTGACCGGGACCGAGCCGGACAACGTGAGCGAGGAGACGTTCGACATGGCGCTCACGCTCCACGCCGACCACGGGCTCAACGCCTCCACGTTCACCGCGATGGTGATCGGGTCGACGATGGCGGACGTTTACTCCGGCGTCACCGGGGGTATCGGCGCGCTCTCCGGCCCGCTCCACGGCGGCGCGAACCAAGACGTGATGGAGGTGCTCCACGAGGTGGACGCCTCCTCGAAAGACCCCGTCCAGTGGGTGAAAGACGCCCGGGACGACGGACGGCGCGTCCCCGGCTTCGGGCACCGCGTCTACAAGGTGAAAGACCCCCGCGCGAACATCCTCGAGGAGAAGCTCCGCGACCTCGCCGAGTCGTCGGGCGACACCAAGTGGCTGGACTACACCACCGCCATCGAGGAGTACCTCACCGAACAGGGGCTCGTCGAGGAGGGGATCGCCCCGAACGTCGACTTCTACTCCGGCTCCGTCTACGACTCGCTCGGCATCCCCGTCGACATGTACACGCCCATCTTCGCGATGAGCCGCGTCGGCGGCTGGATCGCGCACGTCGCCGAGTATCAAGAGGACAACCGCCTCATCCGTCCGCGCGCCCGGTACACCGGTCCGGAAGACAGCAAGTTCGTTCCCCTCGACGAACGGTAACGGTCGCGCCCGCCGCCCACCCGCCTTCTCCGAACGGCTCTTCAAACGTCGCGGCGCGTCACCCGCTCGCAGAATATGTGCGTCCGCGACCGATCGGCCCGGCTCCTCAGATTCCGAACCGCTCGCGGGCGTACTTCGCGAGCAGCGGGACATCGTCGAGGTGAAGCAGCCGCGCCATCCCCGCCTTCTCGCCGCGGTTCGCCTTCGCCAAGATGTCGTCGTCCGTCTCTTGGAGATCGCGCATCAACCGGTCGTACCGCTCGTTGGGTGCGAGGTACAGCAACTCCGTGAGCGTCAGTCGCGACTCCGCGCGCGGCGCCACGTCTCGGTGCCAGAGCGTCTCGTACACCGCGAGGCTCTCCGCGTCGATGCGCCGCTCCGAGTCGGTGAGACAGCGGTCGACGGTCGCCGCGGCGGCGCGGGCCGACTTCATGCCCTTGTGGATCCCTTCTCCCCACAGCGGGTCGATGCTCGGCACGGTGTCGCCGACGGCGAGGAACCGGTCGGTGTACATCTGCTCCGGGCGCTGAATGTGCGCGGAGCCGCGGTGGACCGTCTCGTCGATCTGTTCCGCCTCGGCGAACCGCGGGTCGCGGTCGATCCAGTCGTCGAGGTACCCGTCGACGGTCTTCCCCGCCTCGGCGAACTCGCGGTGGCGGTCGTTCTGGATGTAACAGATGCCGACCTTCGCGGTGTCCTCGCCGGTCGCGAAGATCCACGAGTAGCCGCCGGGCGCGATGTTGTGGTCCAAGCGGAGCATCATCGCCCGCCGGAGGTCCGCGTAGTCCGGGTGGTTCATCTCGACGCCCTCCATCTCGTACTCGATACCGATGGCTTGGTTCTCGCGTTCGAGGTCGACCACGTCGAGCGCGCTGGCGATCGGTGCGGCCGGACCGGTAGCGTCGATCACGATGTCGGCGTACACCGCTTCGTCGCCGTTGTACCGCACCCCCTCGATGACGCCGTCGTCGTCGAGGATCGGCCGCGAGACCCGCGCGTCGAAGCGGTACTCCGCGCCGTTGTCGCGACCGTCGGCGACGAGGAACTGCTTGAACTCCGCGAACTCCAACACCGCGCCCGGCTGGTAGCTCTCATAGTACTCGTTGGGCGACTCCAGCACGACGTCGTCGGTGTACGACATCACGACGTCGTCGGGGATTCCGAAAGAGGACATCATCGACGGGAACGTGCCCGCCGTCGACTTGTTGCTCTGTCGCGGGAACTCGTCTTCCGACTCCGTCTCTAAGACGACGACGTCGTAGTCGCGCGTCGCCAGGTCACGGGCGCACTGCGCGCCCGCCGGACCGGCGCCGGCGATGGCGACGTCGTAGCGGTCAACCATACACGACGGTTACGGACCCACCTAATTAGGCTTGCTGAAACCCACCGGAAAATACGCGCGAACCCCCTCGTTCGCCCGGTTTTGGCCGTCGAGAGAGGTCGGAATTACCGGGGTCTCATCCGGCGGTCGGACGCAGACCCGGCCCCCGAAACGGGCGTCGGATCGGGTCCGCCCGCCGGGACCGCGGCGCGGTTCAGTAGAACTCGCGGACGAGGTCGGTCGCGCCCTCGGGGGCGCCGTCCGGAAGCACCGACATGTCCTCGTCGACGCCGTGCTGCTCGTGGTACGGCACCGACGACTCGTCCTTGTAGATGACGCCCTGGTGTTCCTTCTCGTTGTCGAGGATCACGTCCTTCGCCGCCTCGCGGTCGGTCGGGTCGTGGTCCGCCTCCTTCAGGTCAACCAGCGAGTCGCGGAAGTAGTCGTACGTGTCGACGTCGTTGAAGGTGACGCAGGGGGAGTAGACGTTGACGAAGCCGAACCCGTCGTGCTCGATGGCCTCCTGGATGATCTCTTGGTGGCGGAGCGCGTCCGAGGAGAACGACTGCGCGATGAACGTCGCGCCGGAGGCGAGCGCCAGCGCGTGGGGGTTCACCGGCGGCTGTTTGGGCCCGTCGGGGCTCGTCGACGTCTCGAAGTCCTCGCGGGAGGTCGGCGACGCTTGGCCCTTCGTCAGCCCGTAGATGCGGTTGTCCATCACGACGTACGTCATGTCGACGTTGCGCCGGACGGCGTGGACGAAGTGGCCCGCGCCGATGGAGTAGCCGTCGCCGTCGCCGCCGGCCACCATCACCTCGATGTCGGGCCGCGCCATCTTGACGCCGGTGCCGACGGGGAGCGCGCGCCCGTGAACCCCGTGGAGCGCGTAGCTGTGCATGTACGTGCCGATCTTGCCGGAACAGCCGATGCCGGCGACGACGAAGGTGTTGTCGGGGTCGTTGCCCGTCTCCGCGAGGGCCTTCATCATCCCGTTCATCGTCCCGAAGTCGCCGCACCCCGGGCACCACGTCGGCTGCTTGTCGGACTTGAAATCGGTGAATCGAATGTCTGAGCTCATTGGTTACGCCTCCACCCCCGCTTCGAGGGTCGACTTGATCTCCGCTGCGAGTTCGTCGGCCTTGAACCGCACGCCGTTGTACTTGTTCACGCGGTCGACGCGTTCGAGCACGTCGTGTTCGACGAGGTCCGCGAACTGGCCCTGCTCGTTACACTCGACGACGACCGTCGTCTCGGCGGCCGCCACGTCCTCCGCGAGGTCCGGCCGCGGGAAGATGTACGGGACCGAGAGGACCCGCACGTCCAGTCCGTCCTCGTCGAGGAACTCCACTGCCTCGGCGAGCGCGCCCTCGTTCGACCCCCACGTGATGACGAGGGTGTCCGCGTCCTCGTCACCGAACTCGCGCGGGCTCCAGTCCTCGCGCTCACGGGCGGTCTCGACCTTGCGGTTGCGCTTGTCGACCTGCTCGACGCGCATCTCCGTGTCCTCTGTCCGGCGGCCCTGCTCGTCGTGTTCGAGGCCGGTGGACATGTGCGCGCCGTCGGCCGTACCGGGGAACGCCCGCGGCGAGACCCCGTCATCGGTGATCTCGTGGGGCTGGAAGCCGCCCGACTCGCTCATGTGGTCGTCGATCGCCGTCTCGTCGACGATCTTGCCGCGGTCGATCTCCACCTCGTCCATGTCGAACGTCTCCGGGGAGAACGTCTGCTCGGTGACCGCCATCGAGAGGTCGGCGGTGAGGTAGACAGGGAGCTGGTACTTCTCGGCGAGGTTGAACGCCTCGACGGTCTTCCAGAAGCACTCCGAGATGGTGGTCGGCGCGAGGACGAACCGCGGCACCTCGCCGTGGCCGCCGTACAACATCTGGTTCAGGTCGCCCTGCTCCTGTTTCGTCGGCATCCCCGTCGAGGGGCCCGAGCGCATCACGTTACAGATGACGAGCGGCGTCTCCGAGGTGGCGATGAGCCCGAACGTCTCGGTCATCAAGTCGATCCCCGGCCCGGAGGTCGCGGTCATCGCGCGGGCGCCGCCGCGGGCCGCGCCCAGCGCCATGTTGATCGCGGAGAGTTCGTCTTCCGCCTGGACGACGTGGCCGCCGTACCGCTCGATGCGGCCAGTGAGGTACGTCATCACGTCGGTCGCGGGCGTAATCGGGTAGCCGGCGTAGAAGCGGCAGCCGGCCGCGATGGCGCCCATGCCGATCGCTTCGTCGCCGTTGAGGAGGACGTAGTCCTCGTCGGTGGTCTCCAGCGAGTAGTCGAACTCGTGGTCGTACTCGTCGGCGACGTACGACTGGCCCGCGCGGGCCGCCTCCTTGTTGTTGTCGACGAGCTTCTGGCCCTTTTCCTTGAACCGCTTCTCCAGCGCCGAGTCGAGGTTCTCGATGGGGAACTCGGCCACCTCGCAGGCCGCGCCGAGCGCGACGACGTTCCGCATAATCGCGCCGCCGGCCTCCTCGGCCAGGCTCTTCAGCGGCACGTCGAGGCCGATCATCCCCTCGGGGATCTCGACGTCCTGCATCGTCGTCCGTTCGCCGTCGTAGATGATCACCGACCCCTCGTGGAGCTCGTCGAGGTTCTCCTCGATCGTCCGGGGGGTCAACGCGATGAGCACGTCGAGTCGGTCAACGACGCTCTGTACCTTGTCGACGGAGGTCCGCACCTTGTAGGCGGTGTAGCCGCCTCGTATCCGAGATGCGAAGTCCTTCGACGTGAACACGTGTCGACCCGCGCGGGAAAGCGCCTGTGCGAAGATCTTCCCCGTCGAGTCGATGCCGTCGCCGGCCTCTCCGCCGACAGCCCAGTTGAAATCCGCAGCCATGTGCTATGGGCAAGGTTCCGGCGGACTCATCAAAAGGCTTCTGGAAGGAGCCACCGAGGTGTATCTGGACGTACGTCTTCGATATCGCGAATATTGTCAGCTTTGAGACTTATATACCTTGTAATAACGCATATAATTGGACGTTCGTTCACCAAAATCATCACGATCGACCCTTCGCGTCGGACCCGTTTTCGACGTTTGACGAACTGCGTCGGCCCCGTGCGCGGCGGACTTGTTCACGACGAGGTAGGCCAAGGCGTCGGGTATCCCCGCATCTGGCGTCTATGTGTCGGGTCGTCCCCACGCCGAGGCGGTCGGCCCTGCGGGCCGGTCACCGCAGCGGGGATCTGGGCCTCCCGTCCGAACCGGTTTCGACATGGGCAGGACCGACGGCGACGGGAAGGCGTTTGTGTCTGCCCCGCCGATCCGACGTATGGACACGACAGCGACGGTCGAGTCGGTGGAGCCGGTCGGCTCCGACACGTACGCCCTCCGCTTCCGCGCCCCCGAGGGGTTCGCGGCCGAACCCGGACAGTTCGTGAAGCTCGGCACCGAGATCGACGGCGAGTCGGTCGCGCGGTTCTACACCCTCTCGTCGCCCCGCGTCGGCGAGACGTTCGAGGTCACGGTCGGTATCGACCCCGACGAGGGCGGCGAGTTCTCGGCGTTCCTCTCCGGCGCCGAGGCGGGCACCGAGATGACGCTCTCCGGCCCCTTCGGCGACCAGCACTACGACGGCGAGCCACGCGCGGTCGTGATCGCGGGCGGCCCCGGGGTCGGCCCCGCGGTCGCCATCGCCGAGCGCGCGCTCGACGAGGACGCCGAGGCCGCCGTCGTCTACCGCGACGACGACGTGGCCCACGCCGACCGGATCGACGCCCTCCGCGAGCGCGGCGCCGCGGTCAGGCTGCTCGACGGCGATGCCCCCCTGACCGACGCCGTCGCCGACGTCCTCACCGGCGCCGACGGCGGGACCGTGTTCGTCTACGGGTTCGCCGACCTCGTCGCCGACGCGGAGGCCGCCATCGAGGCGGCGGGCGGCGACGCGGACGCCGCGAAGGTCGAGAACTTCGGGTAGGCGCGGCCGCAGGCCGGGCCGTCCGCGCTCGCGTCGGCGCCTCGGCCGATCTTCGCGGCGTCGCCGGCCGACGCCGCCACGCTTTACACACCTCCCCCGCGAGGACCGGGTATGGACTACCGACGGCTCGGGAACACCGGGCTCAGCGTCTCGGAGCTCTGCTTCGGCACGTGGCGGTTCGGGCGCGAGACGAACGGCGTCGTGGAGACGGGTCGCGAGGAGTCACACGAGATCCTCGACGCGGCCGCGGACCGCGGGATCAACTTCATCGACACGGCCAACGTCTACGGGACGCCGAACGGGAAAAGCGAGACGTACATCGGCGAGTGGCTCGCGGAGCGGGACCGCGAGGACTACGTGATCGCCTCGAAGGTGTACTTCCCATTCGACGGGCGCGGCGAGCCCGGACCCAACGACTCCGGGCTCGGCCGGAAACACATCCACGCGCAGATCGAGGGGACCCTCGACCGGCTCGGCACGGACTACCTCGATATCTACTACATCCACCGCTGGGACGAGGACACCCCCATCGAGGAGACGATGCGCGCGCTCGACGAGCTGGTCGCCGAGGGAAAGGTCCACCACCTCGGCGCGTCGACGATGGCGGCGTGGCAACTGACGAAGGCGCAGTGGACCGCCGACGTCAACGGGTACGCGGGCTTCGACGTGGTCCAGCCACTCCACCACGCGGGCTACTACGAGGACGTGAAGGAGTACCTCGACGTCTGTATCGACCAAGACCTTGCGGTCTGCCCGTACTCTCCGCTCGCGGGCGGGTTCCTCACCGGGAAGTACGAGCGCGCCGACCCGGACGACCCCGAGCAGGTGATCGCGCCCGACGGCTCCCGGGCGAGCTTCGACGACCGGTTCAAGCGCTTCTATCTCTCCGAGCGCGGCTGGAAGGTGCTCGACGCGGTCCGCGATGTGGCCGACGAGTGCGACGCGACGCCCGCGCAGGTCGCGCTTGCGTGGCTCTCCGGCTGGGACGAGTTCACCTGCGTCCCAATCGTCGGCGCGCGGACGGTCGACCAGCTCGACGAGAACGTCGCGGCGGCCGACCTCCACCTCTCCGACGAGCAGTGGGACCGGATCATGGACGCGCGCTACGACCCGGACGGGAACCGCTGGGGCCACTGAGCAGTCGCCTCCCGGCCACAAGCGGCCGCTACTCGTCGAAGTCCGGCAGGTCGTCCGGCGCCTCGAAGTCGGCCTCCCAGTCGATGTACTCCTCCTTGAGCGTCTCGCAGACGATCTGCCCGAGCTCCGTGAGCCCCGCGTTGATCGCGGAGACGGTCCCCCACGAGTCGAGGTCTGGGTGGAGGTCGCGCTCCTTCCAGTCCTCTGGCAGCCCCGGCGCGTGGTAGCCGACCCGGTCGGCGAAGTCGTCCCAGAAGAAGTCGAACCGGGAGACTAACTCGAGGTCGAGCGCGATCTGCCAGTCCGCCGCGTCCATGTCGCTGCCCGCGGCCCACTGGTCGAACGCCTCCTCCCACGCGCCCTCGCGGAGGAGCGCTTCGAGGTCGTCGCGGCGGTACTCGCCGCCAGCCACCTCGGCGTCCTCGTACTCGTTCGGGTCGACGGCGGCGAGTTCGGGAGGCTCCGGCAGGTCGACGTCGAGTGACATGGTCCGTAGTGGGTGCCGACGGGCCAAAACGCTACGGGAACGGAGCGCGGCGAGGCGGTCGCCCCCCGCGTCCGCTCCGATCCGGTCCTTTTACCGCGGTTCCGTTCCGAGGTCGGGTATGAACCTCCGCGCCGTCTCGCGTCGGGTCGGGATCGCCGCCGCGGTCGTCACCGTCGTCGCGCTCGTCGCGCCGTACGCGATCATCACGGGGCCGGAGTACGCGTCGCAGCTCGCGTCCTACTACGCCTCCGGGGCCGTCGGCTGGAGCGGGATCGCGCTGTTCGCGCTGCTCGCCGCGGTCGTTATCGCCTCGGTCGAGCAGGGGAACGTCGACCCGGGGACGCTCGCGGGCGTGGCAATCGTCCTCGGGCTCGCGACGACGGCGAGCGCGGCGACGTGGGCGCTCGCGGTCCAACCGACCGCCGTGTTCCGCGACCACCTCTGGCTGGTGTGGCACGCGCCCGCCGTCGTCGCGCTCTCCGTCCCGCTGCCGCTCTCCGCGGCGGTGTACGCCCGAGCGGTGTTATCGTAGCCGAGACGCCGGAACGCGCGGGACGCCTCTTTTCCGACGCGCGCTCGCCGCCCGCGTCGCCGTCGGCCGGCGAACGAAAGGCCCTTATGCCGCACCCGAATATCGTCGAACGGACTAGGTCGGGCGGTTAGGCCCCGCTCGTTACCCGTGAGGCAGTCTTCAGCGGGGACCGAACAGCGGGCACGTCCGGTCAGACCGGCACGGGCCCCGAGAGCCAACGTGGAAGCCTCGTCCGCCGGGGACAGCGGTCCGTGGCGCCCGCTCGCAGGAGCGGTCCGTCGCGGTTCGTCGGCGATATTGGGTCAGGCGCGGAAGCGAGCAGCCCACCGCCGGACGCCAGTCGCTCGTCGGGTCGCGGGGTGGAGGAGGCAATCGGGATACCCCGTGACGGAACGCCGGGCTACCCCGCCTGTCCGCCATTCATACGCTGCTTCCTTCGACGAGTGGTGATGCTGTGACGCTACGGTCGCCGGTGTGAGCGTCGACGCCGCGAGCGTTTACTTATACGTAAAATCACCCTCATCCGGGCTCCAGTTATACGCAACTGACGCCGCCACGCTGAGCAACCTCGAACACCCAGCCGCTCGGCTGTCTGACGATACCATTTATGAATTATCGATCGAAACGACCACCACCGAAGCCCCAGCCGCGAGCCCCGCCCCGCACAGCGACCGCGCCTCACACCTCCCCAGCCTCGTCGGTGGTCCTCCGCTCCGCTCCGGACCACCGACTCCCTCGCGCGTGCTCCTCGCGTCCTTCGGACGCTCGGAGGCACGCGCCACAGCGGCCACAAAAAACCAGTCTCGCGGCTCAGCGACCGGTGTCGTACTTGTACGTCGCCGAGTCGGGGTCGATCCCGAAGTCCTCCGCCGACTCCTCCGGCTCGTCGTCGCCCGTCGGCTCGGCGTCCTTGAACGCCCGCCGGAACCGGTCCGCCATCTCGAACGCGTCGACGGTCAGTTCGAGGCCGACGACCCCGCCGCCGAGGAACTCGCGCTTCTCGGTGAGGCGGTCCGAGAGGGCCGGCGGGAGGTCGTCGGTGTCGACGCGCTCGAAGCCGAACTGCGTCAGGTACTCCGGCTGGTCGGTGAGCACGTACACCGTCTCGAACCCGTCCGCGGCCGCGGTGTCGACGAGGCGCTCCACGACGTGCGCCCCGACGCCGCGGTCGCGCCACTCGGGGAGGACGCCGATGCCGGTGAGCTCGATCCGGTTTTCCTCGTCCCCGTCGCCGCGGTGGAGGCGGAGCCGACCGAACCCGGCCCGGTCGCCCGACTCCTCGTCGACCGCGATCACGTAGTCCCGCGACCGGAAGGCGACGTCGTCGAGCCCCAGCTGCTCGATCGCGTCCAACAACCACGCCTCGTCACGGTTTTTGGCGTCGCGGACGTACATAGACGGCTGTACGAGGGCGGAGGTGAAAAGCGGTTCCCCGGCCCGGTCGCCCGCCGTCATCGCGTCGCTTTTGCCCGCCGGCCGCCGACCCGACGCGTATGGAATTCGCCGCGCTGGCTGAGCGGGCGGAACGGGTGGCCGCGCACGACGGCGACATCGAGACGACCCTCGCGGTCGCCAACCTGCTCGCGGACGCCGGCGACGGCGGCGCGAACCACGGGTCGACCGACGACCTCCCGGTCGTCGTCCGGTTCCTCCTCGGTCGCGTCTTCCCCGCCCACGACACCCGTACGCTCGACGTCGGGCCCGCGCTCTGCCGCGAGGCGATCGCCCGCGCCGCGGGCCCGAACGTCGACGCCGCCGACGTCGAGGACCGCCTCGCCGAGCGGGGCGAGATCGGCGCGGTCGCGGCCGCGTACGACTTCGGCGGCCAGCGGGGCCTCGCCGCGTTCGGCTCCGGTCGCGACGCGCTCACGGTGGCCGCGCTCGACGAGGAACTCCGCAACCTCGCGGCCGCGAGCGGCGACGGCAGCGAGTCGCGCAAACGCGACGCCCTGTTCGGGCTGTTCACCCGCTGTTCGCCGAGCGAGGCGGCTTTCCTCGCCCGCCTTGTCCTCGGCGAGATGCGGCTCGGCGTCGGCGAGGGAACCGTCCGGGACGCGATCGCGGAGGCGTTCCTGACCTCCGAGACGGCCCACGACGGCGACGAGTCCGGGGACGACGATGACGGCCCCGCCGACGGCGACGGTCCCGAACTCACCGCGCCCGACGACGCGGTCGCGGCCGTCGAGCGCGCGCTTCAGGTGACGAACGACTACGGGCGGGTCGCGGTCCGCGCCCGCGACGAGGGAATCGCGGGGCTCCGCGAGGAGTCGCTGCGCGTCGGCCGCCCGGTCCAGGCGATGCTCGCGCAGGCGGGCACCGCGACCGACGCGCTCGACGCGTTCGGCGAGGTCGCCGTCGAGACGAAGTTCGACGGGGCTCGCGTTCAGGTTCACTACGCGCCGCACGGAGCCGAGGCGGACGACGGCGTGCCGGACGGCGACGCGCCGGGCGGCGAGGGCACCGCGCTTGGTCCACGGCTCTACTCGCGGAACATGGACGACGTGACGGACGCGCTCCCCGAGATCGTCGAGTTCGTCGCCGACCGCGTCGACGCGCCCGTCATCCTCGACGGCGAGGTCGTCGCGGTCGACGACGACGGCGACCCGCTCCCGTTTCAGGAGGTGCTGCGGCGGTTCCGGCGAAAACACGACATCGACCGGATGCGCGAGGCGGTCTCCCTGCGGCTCCACGCGTTCGACTGCCTCCACGCCGACGGCGACGACTTACTCGACGAACCCCTCACCGCGCGCCACGAGCGGCTCCACGAGTTCCTCCCGGACGCAGCCGCGGATCTCACCGTCGCCGCGGACACGGACTCGATCGCGGCCGAGGAGCGGGCCGCGCTCGACGCGGGCCACGAAGGCGTCATGCTGAAGAACCCCGACGCGGCGTACACTCCCGGCGACCGCGGGCGCGACTGGCTGAAGCGAAAGCCCGACGTGGAGACGCTCGACGCCGTCGTCGTCGGGGCCGAGTGGGGCGAGGGGCGCCGTGCGGAGCTGTTCGGCACGTTCCTGCTCGCGGTCCGCGAGGGGGACGAGTCCGCGGCACAAGACGCCGGGAACGACGCGGCCGACCGCGACGCCGGCGGCCGCGACGCCGACGACCCCGCGCCACCGGGGTACGCCACGGTCGGCAAGGTGGCGACGGGGATCACCGACGAGGCGCTCGCGGACCTCACGGAGCGGTTGGAGCCGCACGTCGTCGACGAGACGGGGACGACGGTCTCGTTCGACCCCGAACTCGTGGTCGAGGTCGGCTACGAGGAGATCCAGACCTCGCCGACGTACTCCGCAGGCTACGCGCTCCGCTTCCCCCGCTTCGTCGGCGTCCGCGAAGACAAGGGGGTCGACGACGCCGACTCGCTCGCCCGCGTCCGTCGGTTCGCCGGCGACGGCTGACGTTCCGACACGCGAAACTCCTTGACGGTCCGGTTCGTAGGGTAACACATGCCAGGCCCGCTCGGCGACGCGACGCGGCGAGACCTCACCGACGCGGCCGTCGAGCGACTCGCGGCGGCGGGGTTCGAGGTCGACCGCCCGGAGACAGGCGCCGAGCCGCCGGCGGTCGCGACCCGCGGCGACGACCGGTTGGCGGTGGAGCCGCTCGCAGCGGACGACGCGACGCCGATCGTGATCGCCTCGCGGCTCGGCCACGCGCTCGACCGGGGCCGCCGCGCGCTGTTCGTCGCCCGCGACGCCGACACCGCGGCGGCCGTGCGCGACCTCCTCGCCGACCCGCCGCTGCTCGCCGAGCGGACCGACGGTCGACGAACCTTCCACCTCGGCCCGGACCGGGTCCCGGTCTCGGGCGGCGGCTACGCCTGCGTCCGCGCCGACGGCCTCGGCCATCCGACGTTCGGCTGGCGCGAGACGGACACGCCCCTCGGCCCGGTGACGGCCCGCTCGGACGTCGACGCCGCCGCGGTCGACGACGAGGGGCGACCCGTCGTCCCCCGGCTCCTCTGCGAGGTCGACGGCGAGGCGGTCGCCGTCCTCGCCGGCGTCGATAGCCTCCAGACCCCGCCGGACGAGGCGTTCCCGTTCGCGTACCGCCGCGATCCGGACGACAAGCGGTTCCGCGTCCGGCGGGGAGGCGACGGGACGGTCGTCGAGACGGTCAGCGGGTTCGCGGCGCTGCGCGAGGCCGGATACGTTCCGATTCCGATGCCGCTCGTTCCCGAGCACGCGCTGGGGCGGCCGATCGACGACGAGACGCTCACGGCGGCGTGGGACCTGCTCGTGATCGGTGAGGGCGAATCGGTCGACGACGGCTCGGTCGACGACGGGGCGATCGGCGACACGGCCCTCGACGCCGAGCGCGATCGCGACCGATAGCCACCCTCAAGACGAGCGCGCCCGCAGACGGTAACATGACGGTCCGCTACGAGGAGTTCTCGGTGGAGTGGCTCGGCTACGCGACGGCGCGGCTGGAGACGGACGGGGGGCCGGTGGCCTACACCGACCCCGGCCGGTACGGCGTCCTCGACGACTACTGGGCGCGCGACGGCGACCTCGTCGTCGTCACCCACGACCACCACTACGACAGCGACGGGATCCGGTCTGTCGCGAGCGAGGACGCGACGCTCGTGATCTACGACGGGGTCGACCCCGCCGGCATCGACCGCGACGTGGAGCCGATCGACGCGCTCGCGGAAGAGTACGAGGTCGTCCGCGTCGGCGAGGAAGACCGCGTCGACGTCGAGACGCCCGCCGGCGAGGTACGGGTCTGGCCCGTCCCGGCACACAACGATCCGGAGGGGCCGAACGCGGACGCCGACGGCTCGGTCGCGCACCCGCCCGGGTTCGGCTGCGGCTTCCTCCTGTCGCTCGGCGGGCGCACCGTCTTCTGGCCCGGCGACTCGGACGCGCTCGACGGGTTCGCCGAGCTCGACGTCTCCGTCTTCCTCGCGAACATCGGCGGGGGCGGCATCGTCTCGGACCCCCGCGAGGCGGCGGACCTGGCCGAGGCGATGGACCCCGACCTCGTCGTCCCGATCCACTACGACACGTTCGACCTGCTGGAAGCCGACGGCGAGGCGTTCGCCGGGGACGTGGCGAGCCGGTCGATACCGGTCGCGCTCGACGCGCGCTCGGCGAACCAGTAGTCGGACCGGGCGGACGGATACCCGAATCTGACGGACTGATTGCCGAACCGGACGGCGCGAACCTCTCGGCCGGTGGCCTTTTTACTCCGCCGCGTCCTTCCCCGGTCGCATGACCACCGAGTCCGCGCTGGCCGACGGGGTCCGGGAGGCGCTTTCGGTCGACGCCGAGGCGTTCGCCGAGCGCGCGGCCGAGGAGGCCGAGATCGTCAAACAGGAGCTACGCGACGGCTCCTTCGACAACCACCAGTCGATCGTCGGCTTCGAGTACGAGTTCTACGCGGTCGGCGACGGCCGGTGGAGCGAGGAGTCCCGGGCCGGCGAGTACGCGCTGATGCGCGTGCCGCGCCGCCTCTTGGAGCTGATGGGCTTCGAGAAGGAGCTGGGGCTCCACAACGCCGAGATGTCCACGAGCCCGCAGCCCCTCTCCGACCACGGGCTCCGCGCCCAGCTCGCCGAGGTCCGCGCCCGACTGGAGGCCGCAGAGAACACCGCGGGCGTCGAGGGGATGCGCCTCGTCTCCGACGGCCTCTGGACTATCCCGCCGGCGGGCGAGACCGCGGAGGGATACCTCACCGACAGCGTCGCTGTCGACGGCGTGGTGGTCGCGGTCAACATGAGCGACGCGGTCCGGTACCACGCGATGGCGAACTCGCGCCGAGACGACCTGAACGCCACCGACGCGAACGGGGGCGCCGCGACCGACGCCGAGGAAGAGCCGGTCGTCACCCTCGACGCGCCGGGCGTGTCGCTGGCGGCGGAGACGGTGATGCCCGAGAGCCTCATCACGTCGATCCAGCCCCACTATCAGGTGGCGCACGCCGAGACGCTGCCGCGGCACTTCCGGTACGCGCTTCGGATCGCCGGCCCCCTGCTGGCGCTCGGCGTCAACTCGCCGTTCTTCCCGCCGGCGCTGTACGACGACGGCTGGGACGGCGAGCGTGTCCTCGCCGAGGGGGCGACGGAGAACCGGGTCCACGTCTTCGAGTCCGTCCTCAACGCGCGGACCGACGCCGACAAGGTCCGGTTCCCCCGGGAGTTCCGCGACGTCGAGACAGCGGTCGACCGCATCGCGGCCGACGAGACGCTCATCCCGATGCCGGACCCGGGCGGCAGCGATCGCTTCGACGACGACTTCGCGACGTTCCGGACGAAACACGGCAGCTACTGGCGTTGGGTTCGCCCCGTCTTCGAGGGGGCGAGCCGCTCGGCCGCGAACGCCCGGATCGAGTTCCGGCCGATCCCCGGCCAGCCCACGGTCCGCGACTCCATCGCGTTTCAGGCGGCCTTCGCTGGGCTGATGCAGGCGCTCGCCCAGCACGAACACCCCGTCATCGGCCTCGAGTGGGAGACCGCGCGCGACAACTTCTACGCCGCCGTCGCCGACGGGCTCGACGCCGACATGGAGTGGATCGACCGCGACGGCCACCGGACGACCGACTCGGACGCGATGTACGCGGACCTCCTCGATCACGCGGAGGCCGGGCTCCGGACCGCCGGCTGCGCGGACGACGAGGCCGCGAAATGGATCGCGCCACTGCGGTGGCGCGTCGCGAACCGCACGACTCCGGCGAGCTGGAAGCGGGACCGCGTCCGCGCCCGACTCGACGACGGCGACGACTTTGCGACCGCGGTGGTCGACACCCAGCGCGAGTACATCCGCCAGCAGGCCGACGCCCTCATCGACGGCGGCTTCTCGGCGTGGACGGACGGGGAGTGACCGCCCCCGTGGTCGCCCGGCGACGCGGGAGCCGGACGGCGCGACCGCGACACAGTACAGTTATCGGTCCGCCGCGTCACGCGGCCGTATGGACGAGCTGATCGCCGCGGCGCGCGAAGCCCTCGACGCCGCCCACGTCCCCTACTCCGAGTACCGCGTCGGCGCCGCGCTCCGGACCGCCGACGGCACCGTCTACACCGGCTGTAACATCGAGAACGCGAACTACTCCAACAGCCTCCACGCCGAGGAGGTTGCGCTCGCGGAGGCGGTGAAGAACGGGCACCGCGAGTTCGACCGGATCGCGGTCTCGTCGGGCGTCCGCGACGGGGTCACCCCCTGCGGGATGTGCCGGCAGACGCTCGCGGAGTTCGCGGCCGACGACCTCGTCGTCGCCTGCGACGAGGGCGACGACGCGGTCACGGAGTACACGCTCGGGGAACTGCTCCCGAACACGATCAACGAGGGCACGCTCGACGACGCGAGAGAGGACTGACGCGAGGGAGGACTGACGCGAGGGAGGACCGACGCGAGAGAGGACTAGATCGGCGGGAGACCCGTCCGGCCGAGACGGAACTACTTTTAAACGGCTCGCCGAAGGGCGGAGACATGACCGACGACAGCGAGGACCCCAACGACGAGGCCGGATACCACGTCGAGGCCGCGCCCGACGACGTCGCGGACGCGGTCCTCCTCCCCGGTAACCCCGAGCGCGTCGACAAGATCACCGCGCTGTGGGGCGACCACGAGGAGGTCGCGCGCCACCGCGAGTACCGCACCGCGACCGGCAGCTACGACGGCGCCCCGATCTCGGTCACCTCAACCGGGATCGGCTCCCCCTCGGCCGCCATCGCCGTCGAGGAGCTCGCGCGCGTCGGCGTCGACACGTTCATCCGCGTCGGCTCCTGCGGCGCGATCCAGCCGGAGATGGACGTCGGCGACCTCGTCATCACCACCGGCGGCGTCCGGCAGGAGGGGACGAGCGACGAGTACGTGCGCGAGGACTACCCGGCGAGCGCCGACGGCGAGGTGGTCTCCGCCCTGGTCGCGGCCGCCGAGCGGCTCGGTCACGACTACCACACGGGCGTCACGATGAGCGCCGACTCCTTCTACGCCGGACAGGGGCGACCCGGGTTTGAGGGGTTCGAGGCCGCCGGCTCCGACGAGCTCGTCGCGGAGCTTCAGGACGCGAACGTGAAGAACATCGAGATGGAGGCGTCGGCCATCCTCACGGTCGCAAACGTGTACGGGCTCCGCGCCGGCGCGGTCTGCTCGGTGTACGCCAACCGCGTGACCGGCGAGTTCCGGACCGAGGGCGAGTCGCGCGCGGCCGAGACCGCGAGCCTCGCGGTGAAGCTCCTCACGCGGATGGACGAGGTGAAACGCGAGGCGGGCGCGGACCGCTGGCACGCCGGCCTCTCGCTGTAGCGGGCGCTCCGGCCGTCACGCTGTTCGCTGCCGAGCGCGGGCGTTCCAAAGCGACTTTACCCACGGACCGCGGAGCGGCAGGCATGAGTACACAGGTCGTGGTCGTCGGCTCCGGGTACGCCGGCGCAGGGGCGGTGAAGGCGTTCGAAGACGAGGTCGGCGAGGGCGAGGCCGAGCTCACGTGGATCTCGGAACACGACTACCACCTCGTTCTCCACGAGGCCCACCGCGCGATCCGGAACCCCGCGGTCGAAGACAAGATCACGATCCCCGTCGACGAGATCAAGTCCCCCGAGTCCGACTTCGTCCAGGGCCGGGTCGTCGACGTCGACACCGACGAGCGCGCCGTCGAGACCGACGACGGCACGACCGTCGACTACGACTACCTCCTCCTCGCGGTCGGCTCCACGACCGCCTTCTTCGGCATCGAGGGGCTGAAGGAGAACGCCCACCAGCTGAAGGGGCTCGACGACGCGAAGGCGATCCACGAGGACGTCCGCGAGGCGGCCGCCGACGCGACCCGCTCGGACCCGGCGCAGGTCGTCGTCGGCGGCGCCGGCCTCTCCGGCATCCAGACGGCCGGTGAGATCGCCGAGTACCGCGACAAGCACCGCGCCCCGCTTGAGATCAAACTGGTCGAGGGGCTCGACGAGGTGTTCCCCGGCAACGACCCGCAGATCCAGGGGGCGCTCCGCCAGCGGCTGGAGGACGCCGACATCGAGATCCTCACCGGCGACTTCATCTCGGAGGCCGACGAGGGGGCTGTCTACCTCGGTGGCGGCGAGGACGAGGAGCCGGAAGAGCTCGGCTACGACGTGCTGATCTGGACCGGCGGCATCACGGGCCAGCCCGAACTGGACAACGTCGAGGTCGAGAAGGACGACCGCTCGAACCGCGTCCACGCCGGCTCCGACTTCAGCACCAGCGACGACCGCGTGTTCGCCATCGGCGACACCGCCCTCGTCGAGCAGGGCGACGACGACGTGGCCCCGCCGACCGCGCAGGCCGCCTGGCAGGCCGCGGAGGTCGCGGGCGCGAACCTCGCCCGCGCCGCCCGCGGCGCGCCGCTCCGCTCGTGGACCCACGAGGACAAGGGGACGGTCATCTCGGTCGGTGAGGAGGCGGTCGCTCACGACGTGATGGGGATGCCGATCAAGACGTTCGGCGGCACGCCCGCGAAGCTGCTGAAGAAGGGCATCGCCACGCGCTGGATCGCCAAGGTCTCCTCCGCGAGCCGCGGCGTCAGCGCGTTCGGCGACATGTGAGATCGGCCGACGCGCGGTAGCGACGCGACTCTCGGCTTTCGATCCTCGGCTCGGGTCGGCGACGACTCAAACGCTGTTCTCCGTCGAACGACCTCCACGGCGCAACGAAACAGCGGCTCTCGCAGTCAGTGTTCGGCCGGCTCGTCGGGGGCTCGCATATCGTCGATCCGCAAGATGAGAATGTTCGCGGTGTCGTCTTTCCCGTCGACCGTCCCGTCGATGACGAGCTTGGAGAGCGGCGTCGGTCCCACGGCGACGCTGTCGCCCTCGTGGAAGTCGCGGACCGAACCCTGAACGTGGATCTCGGCGCGGCACAGCTCGGGGTGGTGGACGCTGGAGAGGTCGATCCCGTCGACGTTGACCCCCTCGACCTCCTCGCTCTCGTGGTAGATCGGGACGTTCGCGGGCTCGTCCATGCGCTGGATGTCGAGCGCCTCGTACGCGTTCGAGGTGGGTTTGTAGCCGCCCTTCGGGCCGGGTACCCCCTCGACCAGCTGGAGGGCCTTGAGGCTCTGCATCTGGTTCCGGATCGTCCCGGGGTTGCGGTCGACTTCCTCGGCGATCGCCTCGCCTTTCACGGCGTCCTCTCGTTCCCCGTACAGGTTGATGAGGGCCGAGAGGATGCTTTTCTGGCTCGAAGTGAGCTCGATCGATGACATGGTGCGGAATACACCGCGCCCCCGCTTAAATGCGGTGGAACCCATTTATAAACGATCGTGTGGAATCGTCTCGGCGGCCGGAGACCGTCGGTTCGGGCCGGTTCGGCTCACCCGCCGCGTAGCCGCTTCATCCGCACGTACGCGAGCGGGCTCGACAGCGCGACGACGACGCCGACGCCGATCAGCGCGACGCCGAAGTCGACGGCGACGAACGAGACCGCGGCGCCGACGAGCCCGATCGCCGCGCCGGTGAACGCGACCGCGATGGTCGCGCCGATCGGCTCGATGTCGCCGGGGTCGACCGAGCGGGGATCGGGACTGCTCATGGGCGTCCGTGGCGGCCCGGGCGCAAAACGCTGTCCGATCCGGTCGGTCGGATTCGCTCGGACCGCGGTCGGGCGGATCCCGCCCCGTCGGCTCGACCCGGCCGCCGATCCCCACCATTCAAGCGCCGCGGCGTCGCGTAGCCGGTATGACCACGGTCAGGATCATCGGCGCGCCGACAGACTACGGGGCGAACCGACGCGGAGTCGACATGGGACCGTCGGCGATCCGGTACGGCGGGCTCGCCGACCAGCTCGCCGGCGCCGGCGTCGAGACCGTCGACGCGGGCGACCTCCACGTCCCCCGGGCCGAGGAGCGCGACCCGGACGCGGACGCGCCGAGCGAGGGGGAAGCGAAGTTCATCCGCGAGACGGAAGCGGTCTGCCGGCGGCTCGGCGACGAGGTCGCCGCGACGCTCGCCGACGGCGAGGTGCCGCTGGCGCTCGGCGGCGACCACTCCATCGCCATCGGGAGCCTCTCCGGGTCCGCGCGCGACGCGGACGTCGGCGCCGTGTGGTTCGACGCGCACGCGGACCTCAACACGCCCGCGACGACGCCCTCTGGCAACGTCCACGGGATGCCCCTGGCGGCGGCGCTCGGGATCGGCGAGTTCGCGGACACCGAGTGGGCGAACGCGCCGGGGCTCTCGCCGGAGAACGTCGCCTTGGTCGGGCTCCGCTCGGTCGACGGGGCGGAGGCGGAGCTGATCCGCGACCGCGGCTTCGCGGCGTACACGATGTCGGACATCGACGAGCGGGGGATCACGGCGGTCACGGAGGAGGCGCTCGAGGTCGCGTCCGCGGGCGTCGACGGGATCCACGTCAGCCTCGATCTGGACTGGCTCGACCCCAACGCCGCGCCCGGCGTCGGGACGCCCGTCCGCGGCGGCGTCACCTACCGCGAGGCGCACAGCGCGATGGAGATCGTCGACGAGACTGACGCGCTCCGGTCGATGGAGATCGTCGAGGTGAACCCGACCTTGGACCAGCACAACGAGACGGCTGAGCTCGCGACTGAGCTGGCGGCGAGCGCGTTCGGGAAGCGCGTCTTGTACTGAGAGGCCGGGGTCAGACGCCTCGGTCGAGCTGTTCGACGACCTGCTGGAGGTCCGCCTCGGACTCGACCTCGCCTTTGATCTCCTCGCGGCGGCGCACCGCGGCCGAGTCGGCGTCGTACGCGCGGACGAACTCGGCGCGGGTGTGCTCGTCGAACGCGTGCCGGATCGCGAAGTAGCCGTCGGGGACGATCGTGCCGCACACCTTACACTCGTGGCGCTGGTGGTCGTTCGTCTGGTGGACGATCGCCGCCTCCACGTCGTCGAAGGCGGCGTCGCAGTCGCCGATGCCGCACGTCCAACGAGGGGCCATACCCGGACTCTCGCCCGAGGGGGATTAACGGTTTCCCAACTCGGCGCGGGCGCGCCGGGGGGTCGACGGGGGTCGGCACCGCGGGTTCACCCCCGCGGTCGCGGCACCGTCGTCGTCGAACGATACCCATTTGCGCGGGCGCGACGACCGTGCGACCGTGACCCGATCGAGAACGCGCGTCGACGCCCACGTCAAGATACTCGACGACGAGGTCGTCGCCCGGGCGAAGGCGCGCGACATCGACGCGCTCGTGTACGCGCCGCACTTCACGCGCCTCCCGACGATCAGCGAGCGTGCGGCCCGGTACACCGACGACGAGCTGACCGTCGTCCCCGCCCGCGAGGTGTTCACCGGCGACTGGGGGAACCGGCGACACCTCCTCGTCCTCGGACTCTCCGATCCCGTCCCCGACTACATCACCTTCGAGGGAGCGATGGCCGAGTTCGAGCGGCAGGACGCGGCCGTCCTCGTCCCGCACCCCGGGTTCGCCACTATCTCGCTCACGCGACCCGAAGTCGACGCGCACGCCGCCCGGATCGACGCGGTCGAGACGTACAACACCAAGCTGCTCCCCCACCAGAACGCGCGCGCCCGCCGGACCGCGACGGAGACCGGCTGCGCCGGGTTCGGATCCTCGTACGCCCACCTCCCCGGCACGGTCGGCGAGGCGTGGACGGCCTTCGAGGGCGACCTCGACGACGCCGAGGCGGTCGCCGACGCCTTCCGCGAGCGACGCCCCCGAACGGTGATCCACCGCGGCGGACTGGGCCACCGGCTCCGCGGGCTCGTGGAGTTCGCGCACCTCGGCTACGAGAACACGTGGACGAAGCTCGACCGAATGTTCCTCTCCGGTAACGAGCCGACCCTCCCGTCGAACGTCGCATACGAGGGGCGATTCGACGACGTGAGCGTCTACGAATAGCGGCCGTGCGAGCGTCTCGGGGCGGCCCGGATCCCGATCGGCTTCCCGGTCAGAGCCCGAAGCCCGCCGCGGCCTCCGACGCCGCGGACAGGTCCAGGTCGAGGCTGACGACGTAGGTGTGAATCGCCCAGAACGCCGTCAGCTCGACCCCGGTGATGACCACCGTGACGAGGTCGGCGTACTTGCTGCTCGTCGTCACGCCGCTCGGCATTCCGAACTCACGGTCCGAGAACGGGTGGAACAGCGCGATGCCGCGTCGGCTGCCGACCACGTCGAGGACGTAGTGGGTCAACACGCCGATCCACACGTACTGGAGGTTGCCGAAGACGATCGGATACGCGAGGAACACCGCGAGCACGGGGAGGCTGTGGAGCGTCTTCCGGTGACGGCCGAAGGCGGTGTCCACGTCGGGGAACAGCGCCCCCAACACGACGGGGACGGTGATCTCGGCGACGGTCGTCGCGGTCGCCGCGTCGAGACCCGGTTCGACGATGAAGCCGAGCCCCAGGGCAAGCAGCAGGCCGTTGAGGACGTGGCCGCGTTTGTTCATGTCTCTGCGTGTGCGGGTCGGCAGGTCAAACCACCGGATCCGGGCGGCGTGCCCGGAGAGGATCGCACCGCCTCGCCGTCGGCCGGGGTCCACTCACGAGCCGAAACGCTCCCGGGCCGAAAGAGCCACGGCGGGCGCGTCCGACCCGACCGTATGGAGTACGAGGAGCCGAAGTTCTTCCACGTGATGCAGTACGCCGCGGCCGCCGACGGCGACGTCATCGACATGGTGAGCGGCAACCCCGACTGGGAGCCGCCCGCCGCGCTCCGAGAGGCCCTCCGCGAGTACGCCGACCTCCCGCCCGCCGACTTCCAGTACCCGCCGAGCGACGGGCTCCGAGAGCTCCGCGGGGCGATCGCCGAGCGCCGGGGCGTCGACCCCGAGCGCGTGGTCGTCACGAACGGCACCGGCGAGGCGAACTACCTCGCGATGGCCCGGGCGCTGGACCGCGACGCTGGTGACGAGGCGCTCCTGATGGACCCGGTGTACCCGTACTACCCCGGGAAGACGCACCTGCTCGGCGGGGAGCCGACGCTCGTGCCCACGGCGCGCGACGGCGGGCTCGACGTCGACGCGATCCGCGAGGCGGCGAGCGAGGACACGGCACTCGTCGTCCTCAACACGCCGAACAACCCGACCGGCGCCGTCTACGACCTCGACGCGGTCCGCGAGGTCGTCGAAATCGCGGCGGCCGTCGACGCGCTCGTCGTCGTCGACGAGGTGTACGATCGGTTCGATCTCACCGGCTCGTTCGAGTCGGCGCTGACGCTGGACTCCGAGCGCGTCATCGTCACGAGCGGCTTCTCGAAGTCGATGGCTATCACGGGCTTCCGCGTCGGGTACGGGGTGTTCCCCGAGGCGCACGTCGGCGACGCGAAGACCCGACACATGCTCGTCAACGTCACCGGGGCGCGCCCCTCTCAGTACGCGGTGTACCACGCGCTCGAAGAGACGCCGTCCGACTACTACGCCGCGTCGCGCGACCTGCTCGCTGACCGCGTCGACGCGTTCGCCGCCGCCCTCGACGCGGCGGGCGCGGAGTACGGCCGCCCGGAGGGCGCCTTCTACGTCCTCGCGCGCTTCGACGGGTTCCCCGGCACGATGGCGAACGTCAAGCGCCTGATCGACGAGGCCGGCGTCGCCGGGATGCCGGGCGAGGCGTTCGGCACCGCCCGCGACGAGTGGATCCGGTTCGCGCTGGTGACGCCCCGAGCGACCGAGGCGGCTGAGCGGCTCGCGGACTACTTCGACGGCGGCCCCGCCGACGCGGGCTGAACCGTTCCCACGACTCCGCCGTATTCAAATACGCGCGCGCAGACCAACGCGTATGGAGCAGATCGACGACCAGTACGCGCCCGCGGACGTCGAGACCGCGGTCGACGAGTACTGGGACGACCACGACGCCTACGAGGCGGCGAAGGAGGCGCACGCCGACGATCCGCCGTTCTTCTTCGTGGACGGCCCGCCGTACACCTCCGGGCAGATGCACCTCGGGACCGCCTGGAACAAGACGCTGAAAGACGCCGTCATCCGGTACAAGCGGATGACCGGCCACCGCGTCACCGACCGCCCGGGATACGACATGCACGGGCTCCCGATCGAGGTGAAAGTCGAGGAGGAGCTCGGCTTCGAGAACAAGCGGGACATCGAGGAGTACGGCATGGAGCCGTTCATCGAGAAGTGTAAGGAGTTCGCCCTGGAGAACCGGGCGGCGATGGACGAGGACTTCAAATCCATCGGCGCGTGGATGGACTGGGACGACCCGTACGAGACCATCTCGCCGGAGTACATGGAGGCCGCCTGGTGGGCGTTCTCCGAGGTCGCCGACAACGGGCTCGTCGAGCAGGGGAAGCGGTCCATCTCGCAGTGCCCGCGCTGCGAGACCGGGCTCGCCAACAACGAGGTCGAGTACGAGGACGTCGAGGACCCCTCCATCTACGTGAAGTTCCCGCTCGCCGACCGCGAGGGGAGCCTCGTCATCTGGACGACGACGCCGTGGACCATCCCCGCGAACACCTTCGTCGCCGTCGACGAGGACCTCACCTACAACGCGGTCCGCGCGGAGAAGGACGGCGAGGAAGAGCTCCTCTACGTCGCCGCCGAGTGCGTCGAGGACGTGCTCGGGGAGGGCCGCTACGAGGAGTACGCGGTCGAGGCGGAGCTGACCGGCGACGAACTCGTCGGCTGGGCGTACGATCACCCGCTCGCCGACCACGTCGCCGACTACCCCGACTTCGAGGGCGCCGGACAGGTGTACGCGGCCGACTACGTGGAGGCCGACCGCACCGGCCTGGTCCACTCCGCGCCGGGCCACGGTGAAGAGGACTTCCACCGCGGCACCGAACTCGGGCTCGACATCCACTGTCCCGTCGGTCCGAACGGCGAGTTCGAGGCGGCGGCGGGCGAGTACGCCGGCCAGTTCGTGCGCGACGCGAACGACGACATCATCGAGGACCTCGTCGCCGACGGCCACATGCTCGCGCACGGCACCGTCGACCACAGCTACGGCCACTGCTGGCGCTGTGACACCGGGATCATCCAGCTGGTCACCGACCAGTGGTTCATCTCGATCACGGACGTGAAAGACGACCTCCTCGACAACATGGAGGAGTCGGAGTGGCACCCCGACTGGGCCCGGGACAACC
Organism: Halorubrum sp. GN12_10-3_MGM; assembly: GCF_005435235.1. NCBI lineage: Archaea > Methanobacteriati > Methanobacteriota > Halobacteria > Halobacteriales > Haloferacaceae > Halorubrum > Halorubrum sp. GN12_10-3_MGM. The sequence goes on along the minus strand of NZ_SGUB01000003.1, from coordinate 204,684 downwards.
GGTTCCGCGACTTCATCGAGGACGCGCCCGACTGGAACGTCTCGCGCCAGCGCTACTGGGGCGTCCCGATCCCGATCTGGGTCCCGGAGGACGCCGAGCCGGGGAACCTCGACGAGGACATGATCGTGGTCGGCACCCGCGAGGAGCTCGCCGACCGCGTCGAGGAGGATATCGATCCCGACTCGATCGACCTCCACCGCCCCGCCGTCGACGGCCTCACGATCGTCGAGGACGGGACGACCTACCGCCGCGTCGAAGACGTGTTCGACGTGTGGCTCGACTCCTCGGTCGCCTCGTGGGGCACGCTCGGCTACCCGAGCGACGAGACCGCCCACGAGGAGCTGTGGCCCGCCGACCTCATCATCGAGGCGCACGACCAGACCCGCGGCTGGTTCTGGTCGCAGCTCGGTATGGGGACGGCCGCGGTCGATCAGATCCCCTACGAGGAGGTGCTGATGCACGGCTTCGCCAACGACGAGGACGGCCGAAAGATGTCGAAGTCGGTCGGCAACATCGTCACGCCGGAGGAGGCCATCGAGCGCGCCGGCCGCGACCCGCTCCGCACCTACCTGCTCAGCCACGACCAGCAGGGCGTCGACCTCGCGTTCGAGTGGGACGGGCTCGGCGAGATCCAGGGCAAGCTCAACATCCTCTGGAACGTGTTCCGGTTCCCCCTCGAGTACATGGAGCTCGACGGCTACGACCCGGCCGACGCCGACCTCTCGGACGGCGACCTCGAACTCGTCGACGAGTGGGTGCTCTCCCGGCTCCAGTCCGTGGAGACGGAGGTCGCCGACGCGTGGGACGACTACCGCGTCAGCGACGCCGTCAACGCCGTCATCGAGTTCGTCACGCAGGACGTCTCGCGGTTCTACGTGAAGGCCGTCCGCGACCGCATGTGGGAGGAGACCGACTCCCCCTCGAAGCGCGGCGCGTACGCCACGCTCGCGACGGTCCTCGACGAGGTGATCCGGCTGCTCGCGCCGATCGCCCCGTACCTCACCGAGCGGATGTACCAGCGGCTCGACGGCGAGGCGACGACGGTCCACGCGCTGTCGTACCCCGAGCCGGACGCGGACCTGCGCGACGACGACCTCGAACGCGACGTGGCGGCCTTCCGCGACATCGAGGAGGCGGCCGCGAACGCGCGCCAGCAGGCTGGCCGCAAGCTCCGCTGGCCCGTGCCGCGCGTCGTCGTCGAGACCGACGACGAGACGGTTGCGGCCGCGGTCGACCGCCTCAAAGCGCTGATCGCTGACCGCGTCAACGCCCGCGACGTGGTCGTCACCGACGCCTTCGACGAACTGGTCGAGACCGCCGAGCCCCAGATGGCCGCCATCGGGCCGGCGTTCGGCGGGGACGCCCAGAAGGTGATGGAGGCGGTTCAGGGCGCGACCCGCGCCGAGGTCGAGGGCGGCGAGGTCGCGGTCGACGGCGAGCCCGTCGACCTCGACGACGAGATGGTCGAATACGTCGCGGAGCCGCCGGAGCACGTCTCCGGGGCCGACTTCGATGGCGGCACCGTCTACGTCGACACCTCGCTGACGCCCGACATCGAGTCCGAGGGGTACGCCCGCGACGTGATCCGCCGGGTCCAGGAGATGCGCAAGGAACTGGACCTCGACGTTGAGGCGCGGATTCGCGTCGGCGTCGCGGTCGACGACGACCGGGTCGCCGGCTTCGTGGACGAGCACGCCGATCTGATCGCCGGCGAGGTGCGCGCCGACGCGTGGCTCGACGACGCGAGCGACGCCGCCGACGCCGACGGCGGACTCGTCGAAGAGTGGGAGGTCGAAGGCGTCGCGGTCACGATCGGGGTCGAACCGGTCGCGTAACGGCCCCGACGGGCCGCGGCTTTCGCTTGACGCGTCGCGATCCTCGCCCGACGAGTCGGAGCTTTCGTCGACCGATACTGTGGGAACAATTCGCATCCCGAAACCTATAGGTGCGTTCTTTACTCACGGTCGAACATGGATGTCCGGGCGGCTCGCCCCGACGACGCGGAGGACCTGCGAACGGCGGTCTCACGAGCCCGCGAGGAGACGGTGTTCGACGACATCGGCGCGCCACTGCTCGACGTGTCCGCCGCCGGCGTCCGCGAGGCCGCCGCCGAGGCGGAGTGGTCGTTCCTGATGGAACACGACGAGGAGGGGCCCGTCGGGCTCGCCATCGCGCACCCGGATCCCGACGGGACGGAGGCCGAGCTACTGGCGCTGTGGGTTCACCCGAACCGCGCGGGCGAGGGCGTCGCGGCCGAGCTGCTCGCCCGCGTGGGGAGCGCGCTCGCCGACCGCGGGGTGAAAACGCTCCGCGCGACCGTCCCCTCGGACCGCCCCAGCGCCGAGGAGTTCTTCAGCGCGCACGGGTTCGCGCCTCGCGGGACCCGGCGGAGCCCGGCGGGCGACGAATCGATCGTCGTTGCGGACCCCGACGCGCTCACCTGAGAGGCGTCGACAGTCAAAACGAACCGCTTCTCGGCCGACTCACTTCAGCCGCTCTTGGAGGAACGAGGGGTGGGCCGCGGTGACGCCGTCGACGCCGAGCAGCTTTTCCGAGATGACGTCGCCGAGCTCGTCGCCGTCGCCGGCGCGGACCTCCGCCATCAGCATGTGATCGCCCGAGGAGGTGTACAGCGCCTGAACCTCGTCGAGCGACTTCAGATCCCGCGTGGCCTCCACGTACCGCCCCGAGTCGACATCCATGCCGACCATGGCGATCGACTGCGAAGAGAGCTTCTTCGGGTCGACCTCCGCGGAGTAGCCGACGATCACGCCGCGCTCCTCGAGGCGGTCGATGTACTTCCGCACCGTCGGTTTCGAGACGTCGGCTCGCTCGGCGATCTCCCCGCAGGACGCCTGTGCGTCCTCTTCTAACACGGAAAGGATCCGTTCCTCTGTCGATACAGTACTCATATGAGTACGTTTGTCACCAATGAAAAAAGACCTTGCGAATCAAAAAACGAACTCGCCGCGTCGTGAACGGCCGCCGGTCGGCTCAGGCGTGTTTGTCGAGGAACATGTCGTGGGAGCGTTCCCACTCGTAGTCGTCGTCCCAGTAGCGCTCGGCGAGCGGCTCCTCGGGCATCTCGCCGATCGAGCGCTTCTCCTCCCCGTAGGAGGGGCGGTCCTCGTCGACGTAGAAGCGGCCGGTGAGCACCTCGCCCTCGTAGAGGGCTTCCTCGGTCGTCCGCATCATCTCCTGGGCCTCGACGCGGTCCGTCATGTCGAACTCGTAGTCGTCGGAGTCGTTGACGTCGATGTACGGGACGTACTGGCGCGCGTCCTTGTTCCACGTCGGGCACTGCGTGAGGAAGTCGACGTGCGCGAACCCGTCGTGTTCGATCGCCTCGGCGATGATCTCCTTCGCCTGGTTCGGGTTCACTGCCGCCGTGCGGGCGACGTAGGAGGCGCCGGCGTTCAGCGACATCGAGAGCGGTTTGATCGGCTCCTTGGCGCTCCCGTGAGGCTGCGTCTTCGACTTGTGGCCCTTCGGGCTCGTCGGGGAGGTCTGCCCCTTCGTGAGCCCGAAGATCTCGTTGTTGAACACGATGTACGTCATGTCGTGGTTCTCCCGGGCCGTGTGGATGAAGTGGTTCCCGCCGATCCCGTAGCCGTCGCCGTCGCCGCCGGCGGCGATCACTTCGAGGTCGGGGTTCGCGAGCTTCGCGGCGCGGGCCACGGGCAGCGAGCGCCCGTGGATCGTGTGGAACCCGTACGTGTCGAGGTAGCTGTTCAGCTTGCCCGAACAGCCGATCCCGGTACACAGCAGGGTCTCCTCGGGCGTGCGCCCGACCTCCGGCAGCGCCTGCTTGAGCGCCTTCAGGACGCTGAAGTCACCGCAGCCCGGACACCAGGTCGGCTGCGGCTCGACGCCGGGGGTGTACTCGTCGCGGTCGATCTCTCGCTCCTCTCCGATTGCTGAAAACGTGCTCATTGCTTAGTCACCTGCGGCTGGGACGAAGGTGGTCTGATGGCCGGGCGCGTCGCCGTCGCCCTCGACGATCGCGGTCTCGAACCCGTCGACGATCTCCGCCGGCTCGAACGGGTTCCCGTTGTACTTCAGCAGGCTCGACAGCTTCTCGCCGTACTGGCCCAGGTTCTTCTGGACGAGCCCGCGGAACTGTCCCGAGGCGGTCATCTCCACGACCAGCACCTCGTCGACGCTCTCGATGAACGCCCGGACCTGCTCGGTCGGGAACGGCAGCATGTCCGAGACGCCGTACGACTTCACCGAGACGCCGGCGTCGTTGAGGCGACCGACGGCCTCCTCGACGGTTCCCTGCTGGCTGCCGAACGTGAGGATGCCGTACTCGGCGTCCTCCGGGCCGGCGTACGACCCGGTGTCGACCGTGTCGAGGTCGTCGCGGATCGCCGCCAGCTTCTCGGCCCGCCGGTCGATCTGCGCGACCCGGTTGTCCGGGGACTCGCTGATGTGGCCGGTCGGGTCGTGCTCGTTGCCGGTCGCGAGGAAGCGACCGCCCTTCTGGCCGGGGATCGACCGCGGGGAGACGCCGTCGTCGACCTCGTGCTGGAAGCGGTGGAACTTCCCGTCGTCGCTGTGGGGCTGCTCCGACAGCGCGTCCTCCGAGAGCGTCTTCCCGAGGTCCGGGTTCGCCTCCCGGTCGAAGTGGCTCTTCGGGACGTTCGTCATCTCACCGCCGAGCTTCTGGTCGTACAGCAGGATCGTCGGGATCTGGTACCCGTAGGCGAGCCGGAAGGCGAGCCGGGACTGCTCGTACGCCTCCTCGACGGTGCCGGGCGCCAGCACGACGCGCTGGGAGTCCCCCTGCGAGGTGTAGAGGACGTGTTCGAGGTCGGACTGCTCCGGCTTCGTCGGCATCCCGGTCGAGGGACCGGCGCGCATGGCCTCGACGAGGACGACGGGCGTCTCCGTCATCTCCGCGAGCCCGAGCGGCTCGGACATCAGCGCGAACCCGCCACCGGAAGAGCCGGACATCGCCTTGACGCCGGCGTGGGACGCGCCGACCGCGAGCGCGGCCGCGGCGATCTCGTCTTCCACCTGCTCGGAGATCCCGCCGAGCTTCGGCAGGTTCTTCGTCATGATGGTGAACACCTCGGTCCACGGTGTCATCGGGTAGCCGGAGATGAACCGGCAGCCCTCGTCGATGGCGCCGTAGGAGATGGCGTCCGACCCGGACATGAGCAGTTGGGTCTCGTCGTGTTCGCCGGTCGGGACCGACACGTCCGGCGCGTCGACGTCGTACTCCTCTTGGACCTGTTCGTAGGCGGTCTCGAGGATCTCGAGGTTCGGGTCGAGGATCTTCTCCGGCATCGCGTCGCGCATCAGGTCCTCGACGTGGTCGAGTTCCATGCCGGTGATCGCGCAGGTCGCGCCGACGCCGGCGGTGTTGCGCATGACCTCGCGACCCATGTCGCGGGCGAGTCCGCGGAGGTCGAGGGGGAATACGTGCCAGTCGTTCTCCTCGGCGCGCTCCTCGAAGTTCGGGATCTCGGAGGCGTCGAGCAGCCCCTCGTCGTAGATGATGACCCCGCCTTCGCGGAGCTCATCCAGGTTCTCCGAGAGCGGCTTGATCTCCTCGTTGCCGTAGACGGCGCCCTCGGACGGGTTCCGAGCGAACGAGTCGCCGAGCGCTAAGAGGAAGTTGTAGCCGTCGCCCCGGGAGTTCACGGGGTCCGCCGACGCGCGGACCTCCGTGTAGGTGTGGCCGCCGCGGATTCGCGACGGGTAGTGCCGATGCGTGAAGACGTTGAGCCCCGATCGCATCAAGGCCTTCGCGAAGTTCTGGCTGGTGGAAGCGATCCCGTCACCGGATCCCCCCGATATCCGCCAGATGAGTTCGTCGTCAGTCATAATGGTATGTGAGCCCGAGTGGGCCTCGTGGCCTGAACTTGTGTTGGTTCCCTCTTATGGCTTGCTATGGAATCCCAAGGGACAATCATGAAGGTCTATTAGGGTGTCAAATGTTCTCGCGCTGCCGAGCCGATTTTCCGCGTTCTTTTCATTCGCCGCGCGCCGACTCCGGGTATGCTCACGTTCATCGGGCTCGGTCTCTGCGACGAGCGCTCCGTCACCGTCGAGGGGCGGGAGGCGCTCCGCGCGGCCGACAGGGTCTTCGCGGAGTTCTACACCAGCCGACTGGTCGGCGCCGACGTCGCTGACCTTGAGGCGCACCACGGCGTCGACGTCGAGGTGCGCGACCGCGCCGGCGTCGAGCAGGACCCGGAGCCGATACTCGCGGCGGCCGAGTCCGGCGACGCCGCGTTCTGTACCGCCGGCGACACGATGATCTCGACCACCCACACCGACCTCCGCCTCCGCGCCGAGGAGCGCGGGATCGACACGCGCGTGATCCACGGCGTGACCGCCCAGTCCGCGGCGTCGAGTCTCACCGGGCTCCAGAACTACCGGTTCGGCAAGGCGACGACGCTCCCGTTCCCGTACGCTCACGGCGGCGACGACGTCCCCGGGAGCGTGGTCGAGACGATCGAGGCGAACCGGGAGCGCGGGCTCCACACCGTCGTCTACCTCGACATCAAGGTGGGAACGGGCCCCGCCGGTCCGGACCCCGACCACGAGGAGTACATGACCGCGGACGTCGCCGCCGGACTGCTGGCCGAGGAGTGGGCGGACGAGCTCGCGGTCGTCGTCGCCCGCGCCGGCTCGCCGGACGCGGTCGTCGCGGCCGACCGTCTGAGCGCGCTCGCCGACCGCGAGTTCGGTGACCCGCTCCACCTGCTCGTGATCCCGGGTGACCTCCATCACGTCGAGGCGGACGCCCTCGTCGGTCTCGCCGGCGCCCCCGAGTCGCTCGTCGACGAGTGAGGCGTCCGCGGTCGCGAGGCGAACGCCCCCGAACCGACCGCACGTTTGATTATTATGTGGGGCGTTGGCACGCACCATGAATGACGTGCCGGTAGATCGACTCATGTCGACCGACCTGACGACTATCGAACGCGGGGCCGCGGCGGCCGACGCGGCGGAGCAGATGCGCGAGTCCGGGGGTAGCTCTCTCCTCGTCCTCGACTCCGACGGGGCCCTCGCCGGGCTGATCACCGCGACGGACTTCGTCGCCCTCGTCCGGGACAACGACCCGAAAGACCGGACGCCGGTCGAGGCGTTCATGACGACCGACGTGGTCACGGTCGGCCGCGAAGACACCGTCGCGGAGCTGGCGGAGCCGACCGCGCACGGCTACACCCACCTCCCGGTGACCGACGGCGACGACAGACCGATCGGCATGGTCTCCACGACGGACCTCACGGCGTACCTCTCGCGGCGAGGCTGACGGGTCGGGCGCCGGGACGGCCCGAGGCCGCGTGACGGCGCCGCATCCGAGTCGAGATCGCGTCGCGTTGTGCGTTCCGGAAGAGTAATGAAACATGGTAACACACAGCGCGGTATGGATCTCGACGACAGGACCCGCGTCGCGGACGTGATGTCGACGCCCTTGGAGACGATCGGGGCGGACGCGCCGCTCCGGGAGGCCGCCCGGCGGATGCGCGACGAGAACATCAGTGCGCTCGTCGTGACGACGGGCGGAGGATGTATCCTCACGCAGAGCGACGTCGTCGGAGCGGTCGCCGACGGGAGCGACCCGGAGGCGACGACGGTCCGCGACGTGATGACCGAAGACGTCGAGACGGTGACGCCGGACCTCATGCTGGAGGAGGTCGCCGCGATGATGACCATGTACGGCGTGAAACACCTCCCGGTCGTCGACGACGACTACGTCGGGATGATGTCGTCGACGGACATCGCCGCACACATCTCTTGAGGCCGGTCCGACGGGCCGCCTGACCCACTTCGCCCACCGGACTCAGCGGGCCCTCACAACAGCAACAGCGGCGCCCCCGCGACCACGCCCACGGCGATCAACAGGAGGTTCCACAGGAACACCGGCCTGACCAGCTCGCGCGCGATACTCGCCGCGAACGCCGTCTTCACCAGGATGCTGGCGGCCGTCCCGGCGACCACGCCCGCGACCGCGGTGTCGACGCCGATCTGTCCGGTCCCGAGCAGCGAGACCGCCGTGGTCGTCGAGGTCCCCGACGACACCAGCCCCGCGAGGAAGGAGGTGGCGACGAACCCGCCAGCGCCGAACGTCCGCTCGGCGACCGCGGAGGCGAGCAGCACGAGCAGGAAGAGCGCGCCGAACGTGAGCGCGTTCCCGAGGCTGAACGGCGAGGTGAGCTCCGCCTCCATCGTCGTCCGCCAGTCGCTCCGCCACACGGCGACGCCGATCCCCGCGACCGTGATCGCGCCGAGCGGCGCGCCGACGACAAGCGCCGCCTCGGGGACGAAGACGGCCACGACCGCGGCGTTCCGGAACGCCATGGCGGCGTTGGCGAGCAGGATCGACCCCACCGCGATCTCGCCGAGGTCGGCGCGCCCCTTCGCGCGCTTCGCCATCTCGGCGACGACCGCCGTCGAGTTGACGAGCCCGCCGAAGAACCCGGTCACCGCGTAGCCGCGCCCCTGATACCGCTTCACCAGCACGTAGTTGACGAAGCCGATGGCGCTGACCGCGACCACGAGCGACCAGACGAGCCGCGGCTGGACCGCGTTCCACGGGTCGATCGTCTCGGCGGGGAGGAGGGGGAAGACGACGAACGCGAGGATGGTGAACTCCACCGCGCTGCGCACCTCCTCGCGCGAGAGCCCCCACGCGAACTGGTGGAGCTCCCGTTTCAACACCAAGAGCAGCGACGAGAGCACCGCCACCGTCACCGACTCGATGAACAACTCCTCGGCGACGAGCACCCCGACCCCGTACGTGACGAGCAGCGACGCCGACGTGGTCAGCGAGAGCCCGTCGACCTCGGCCTCAACGAAGCTCCGGACCGCCAGTAACACCGCGCTGGCGACCACCAGCACGCCGCCGACGACGAGCAGCCCGGGCTCGTCGACGAGCGAGAACACCGCCGCCGCGAGGCTGACGAGCGCGAACGTCCGGATCCCCGCCGACTTCTGCGACCACTCGCGCTCCAGCCCGAGGAACATGCCGAGCGCGGTCGCTAACGCCAGCTTCGCGACGTTCGTCTCGAGGTAGACGAACGGGTCGACCCCGCCTATCACCGCCGCCCACCTCCGCGCGACCGCGCTCTCGGACCGGCGCCCGACGGTCCGTCTCGCGCCCTCGTAGTCATGACCGACCGTTCCGGCCCGCTACGTCTATAGCTTGCTATATAGTAATCTATAGTATCTCCAAAGCGGGGCCGTCGCGGACCCGCCGCCCTATCGGTTCGTCGGTTCGCGCGGCAGGTCGAGCGCCTCGGTCAGGTCGTGCTCCTCGCCGGTGATGAGGTAGAGCACGTCCTCCAAGATGACCGCGAGCTCGGGTAGCTCGCGCACCGCGAGGAAGGTGATCGCGATGAGCGCCACGACCGCCAGCAGCTGGCTCATGATCCGGTCGGAGATGAGGAACGACACCCGGTACGGGTCGGTCGCGCCGAACATCGTCATCACCAGGTCCGGGTACCAGTGCATGTACTGGTTGCCAGACACCACCGAAATGAACGTCGTCCGGAAGATGTTCAGGACGTAAATGAGCGGGATCGACACCGCGAGCGCGCGGAGCTTCCGCGCGAGCGGCGCCTCGACGGCGGCGACGAGGCCGCCGAAGATGGCCATACTCCCCAGCCCCGTACACGCCAGTACGATGTGGATGATGACGGTGTGGCCGTCGTCCAGCGTCCACGAGTACGCCGCCTCGTACCCCTCCCTGCTCGTCACCGCCTCCGGCGCGTACCCGAGCAGGTCGATGAGCGCACCGGTCTGCGTCGCCACGACCTCGATGAGGATCCGGCGGGGCTCCGGGACCGCGACCCCGCCGACGGTGAACGCCGGGATCGTCTCGAACGGGAGGTAGATGAAGAGCATGATCGCGATGGCCCGCGTGAGCGTGAAAAGCGACGCGCGCCCGTCGTAGAGGAGATACCCCGCGTACACGCTGGCGGGGAAGCCGACGAGCGCAAGGATCGACTCGACGTAGCTCTGGTGTTCGAACGCGAAGTACGGCACCGTCGACAGCCAGAAGAGCCCGAACAGCGCCCACGTCCCGGCCGCGAGCGCGCGACCGGCGGCCAGCCCGCGCTCGTCGAGCAGCCACGCCGTCGCGAAGAGGATCGCGACGATCCACGCGAACGTGAACGTGTCGGGAATCACGCTCAACACCGCCGGCGCGCCGTGGCCGAACATATCGCTACGGTCCGTCGTCGTCGAATAAAGCCCTTGTCGTTGCGTGCGATCTCGGCGTCAGACGGTCGGGTCGGCTCGCGCTTCCTCGTCCGCCGCCGCGCCGATCGGCCGGCCGGAGGCCTTACCGTTCCTCGCTGTCGAGGACGCGGATCTGGTCGCCGCGGACCGTCACCGGAATCGGGACGGTCGCCTCGTACAGCTCGACGGTCACCTGGTCTTTCCCCTCGTCGATCCGCTGGACGCGCGCCTTCTCGCCCTTGAACGGACCGGCGATCAGCTCGACGATGTCGCCCTCGGCGATCCCCTCCACGTCCGGGGTCGGCGAGAGGAAGTGCTCGACCTCGGAGAAGGGGCTCTCGGCCGGGCCGTCGCCGCCCTGAATGACGCCGCGGGCGTGCGGGATCTCGTCGAGAATCCGGCCGAACGCGGCCCCGTCGGTCGCCTCGACCATCACGTAGCTCGTGAGCTGGTCGGGGGCGATGACGGCCTGGATCTCGGGCGTCTCCTTCTCGGCGAGCATGTCGGCGACGGTGCGTTCCTGGCTCGCCGTCGTCTTGACCGAGTAGATCGGCATTACGCGCCGACCCCCGGGAGGAGGCTCATGATCGCGAACATCAGGAAGCCGATGAACCCGATGAGCAGGATCCCGGCGCCGGCGATCTTCGACACCTGGAGGAACTCGTCGGTGCTCGGCGTGCTCGCCAGCTTCAGCACCCGAATGTAGCTGTTGAGGTCGTACGGAACGTCCATGTTACCAGCAAATTCGAGACGAGACGGTTTTTACCTTTTGATGCGGCTCGGGACGGGGCGACTACTCCACGTAGTCGATGTCCTCGACGTCGGCGGAAGCGGCGCCGCCCTCCGGCGGTTCGCCGTTGCTCCCGTAGATCTGCGGCGACTCGACGCCGGTGACGACGATCATGGTTCGCATCTCGCCTTCGAGCTCGTCGTCGACGGAGGTCCCCCAGATGATCCGGGCGTCGGGGTCGATCCGGTCGTATATCTCCTCGACGACGCCCTCCGCCTCCTCGATGGACATGTCGGTGCCGCCGGTGACGTTCACCAGCGCGGAGTTCGCGCCCGAGATGTCGACGTCGAGCAGCGGCGAGCGCAGCGCGGACTTCACCGAGTCTTGCGCCTTCGAGTCGGAGTCCGACTCGCCGAGGCCGATCATCGCGACGCCGCCCTTCTCCATGACCGTGCGAACGTCGGCGAAGTCGAGGTTGACGAGCCCGGGCATCGTGATGAGCTCCGTGATCCCCTTCACCGAGCGCATCAGCACCTCGTCGGACACCTTGAACGCCTGCCGGACGGGGAGCTTCCCGACCGCGTCGAGCAGGCGGTCGTTGGGGACGACGATGACCGTGTCGCTCACGTCGCGGAGGCGTTCGAGGCCGGCCTCGGCGTTCGTGCGTCGGACCTCGCCCTCGGCCGTGAACGGGGTCGTGACGATGGCGATGGTGAGCGCGCCAGACTCGCGGGCCGCCTTCGCGACCACCGGCGCCGAGCCGGTCCCGGTGCCGCCGCCGAGCCCGGCGGTGACGAACACCATGTCGGAGCCGTCGATGGCGTCTTGGATCTCCTCTTGGGACTCGATGGCGGCCTCCTCGCCCACCTGCGGGAGGGAGCCCGCGCCGCGCCCCTGCGTCTTCTGTTGGCCCATGAGGATCTTCGTGTCGGCCTCGATGTTGACGAGGTGCTGGACGTCTGTGTTGGCGGCGACCAGCTTCGCGCCGTGGATCCCCTCCTCAGTCATGCGGTTGACCGTGTTGCCGCCGGCGCCCCCGCAGCCGACGACCGTGATGTTCGTCTGGAGGTCTTGGAGGACGTCCTGCAGCTCGTCGTCGGTCATCGTCCCGGTCTGTGGCGGCGCGCCGGCGCTCCCTCCGGCGGCGCTCTCGCCGGCTCCCCCGGCGTCCTCTGCGGGGGCCTCTTCGGCTTCGTCGATGGCGTCCTCAACGATGGAGTCCATTATGTGGTGTCGTTGCGACCCGGACGTATTTATTTTTGCCCGATCGTCTGACGCAGGTCGGACGCCGAAATCTCCGGCGTTCGCGGCCGACCCGAGCGAGTACGGCTGACGCGGTCGATCCGCCGGCCGCACGGGCTTTTATAAATTATTTGAGGGCGTCGCCGTCGATCGGGAACCGCTCCGTCCGCGCTCGCGACACGTCGTCTGGTTCGACGGTCGCGCCGTCGACCTCGACCGCCTCCCCGTCGGCGAGCCGGCCGAACGCCGGCCCCTCCGGTACGCCTCGTTCGGCCGCCAGCGACGGGTCGAACGCGGTCTCGCGGGCGACCACCGCGTTCCGGTCGGCCGCCACCTCGACCGCGTCGTACCCGGTCTCCAACACCGCCGCCAACCCGTCCACGAGGTCCGCGTACCCCGGCGTCTCCGGAGTCGTCGCGAACGCGACCCGCCCCGCCGCGCGGGTGCCGCCTTGTTCCGTGTCGAACGCGACGGCGACGCGCTCGACCGCCTCCCGCGTCGCGGCGGCGTCGAGCCCCTGCGCCCGCGAGCATAGGTCCGCCGGAAGGTCGCGGACCCGGACCGCTGCCCCGTCGCCGCCGGTGCCGTCCGCCCGGTCGCCACCGGCGTCTTCCGCCTCGGTCCCCGCCGTTTCGGGAACTTCGTCGGCGACCGCGCCGAACCGCAACCCCTCGTCGACCGGTCCGATCGCCGCCTCCAGCCGCTCGACGAGCGGGATCGGAGCATCGCCGACCTCGCGGACCCACGTCTCGCTCACGACCCGGTGACCGAGGTCCTCGACCACCGCGGCGAGGTCGGGGCGGTCACCGTCGATCACGGCCCGGTCGGCGCGGCTCCGCTCGAAGGCGGCCTCGATAACGTCGCAGTTCGCCTCGGGCGCGCCGAGGTCGGCGAGCGCCCAGTCGGCGCCGACGTGCCCAACCGCCCACTCGGTCTCGCGGACGATACGGGTGAACCGCGGCGCGTAGTGGCCGCCGCCGAAGCCGACGACGTGACGGGGGCGCGGCGCGGTCGCGGCGTCGGCGACGCCCTCGCCGACTACGTCCGCGCCGGTCCCGCGCAGGTCGAGGACTGCCCGCGCGACCGCCGCGGCCGCCTCGGGGTCCTCCCACTGCGGCTCGTCGGAGCCGAGTTCGACGAACAGCGACGGTACGGAGACGCCCGTCGGCCCGTGGTGGGTACACTCGATGCCGACCTCGTACCCCTCCGGGGCATGTCGCGCGAGCGCCTCGACGGCGCGCTTCTCCGCGCCCGGCGCGGCCCGCGCCAGCGACTCGGGGTCGCCCCCGTACTTCGCCTCGCCGAAGTTCCCGGTGAGGTGCGCGGTCAGGAGTTCGCCCGTCTCCCCCGAGTGTCTGGAGACGAACGCGAGGAACTCGGGGTCGCAGTCGAACGCGGCGGCCGGGTCCGACAGGCGGATGTGGAGGTCGTCGAACTCGCGGAGCTCGAACCCCGCCGCCCGGTAGTACGTTGCGCCCCCGTCGGCGTCGGGGCGCGACTCGTCCTCGCGCGCCTCCCAGTCGCCGACCTCGAGCAGCCGCTCGCCGATGTGCGCCGAGGCGCTGTCGGCCCGGCTGACGACGATCGCTATCACGACGCCGACTCGGTCGCCCGCGACGGAATAGCCGTCGGTTCTGCTCCGACTCCGCGGGGGCGCGTCGACCGGGGTCCGGCCGTCCGCGCTACGGGAGCAACAGATAGACGAAGGCCCCGTATCCGACGGTGAGGACCGCGCCGTCGACGCGGGTGATCCGCTCGCTGTACGCCATGATGCCGACGATGACGGCCGTGAACGCGAGCAGCGCGGGGAACTCGAAGCCGCGAACGCCCGGGGCGACGCCGATGGGCGTCACGACGGCCACGATGCCGATGACGGCGAGGATGTTGTAGATGTTCGAGCCGACGACGTTGCCGACGCTGAACTCCGCCTCGCCGCGCACCGCGGCCACGACGCTGGCCGCCAGCTCCGGCAGCGACGTGCCGAGCGCCAGCACGGTGAGTCCGATGAAGATGTCCGAGAAGCCGGCGGCCGCCAGCAGCGACTCGCTGCCGTCGATCAGCCACCGCGAGCCGAGGACGAGCGCCGCGATCCCGGCGACGACCATCGCGATGTCGCGGGCCCTCGCGTCCGGCATCTCGTCCCGCTCGCTGTCGGTGATCGCCGACTGGTTCTCCCGGACGCGTCGCAGCACCGCGGCGGTGAACGCCACGAGCGTCCCGAGCAGCACGACGCCGTCGAGGAACCCGATCCGCCCGTCCCAACCGAGGCCGACCAACAGCAGCGCGGCCAGCACCATGAACGGGACGTCACGGCGAAACACCGTGTCGGAGACGTTGAGCGGGCGGATCAGCGCCGATACCCCCAACACGAGCCCGATGTTCGCGATGTTCGAGCCCACGATCGCGCCGAGTCCGATGTCCGTCGACACCGTGACGGCGCCGAGCAGGGAGACGAAAAGCTCCGGGGCCGTCGTCGCGAACGCCACGACGGTGACGCCGACCGTCGACGCCTTCAGCCCCACGGCGAGCGCGAGGTCCCTCGCCCCCGCGACGAGCAGTTCGGCGCCGGCGTACAGGAGGGCGACGCCGACGGCGATCAACAGCAGTTCGAGGAGTGGCGACCCGGGCAGCACGGCTCCCGGTTCGCAACGGCGTTTCAAAAGGGTCGTGATCCGCGACCGCCCGAGGTGGCGGCCGTTACCGTTTCGCTATGAGGCGGGTCTCGGCCGCCCCTTCGATCGGTTCAGGCGTGTCCCGCCCGGAACTCGCCGTGTTTCACGCCGATCGCGAACGCGAGCCCGCCGAAGACGAGCATCGACGGGACGACCATCATCAGGGTCGTCTGGAGGGGCATCATCTCCGCGCCGATGAGGCCGCCGGCGCCGACCGCGACGATCAGTACGAGGATCGCTGCCGCGCGTGGAAGGTCGAATTCCATGGTTTCGGTACGTCGCGAGCGATGCTAAACGTTCGGTCTCCGCGACGGGATCACGCCTCGATGATCTCGTCGTCCTCGCCGCCGGGGATCCGGATCTCACCGTCGAGCGCGACCGTCGCCCGACCGCCGACGCGGACGCCGTCCGCCTCTACTCGCACGCGCACGCGGCCCGGTCGGTCGAGGAAGTGGCCCTGCTCGAAGCGGAGCTCGTCCGGCTCGTCCCCGTCGAAGGCGTCGACGTGACGGAGGTATCCGCCGACCGCTCCGCTCGCGGTGCCCGTGACCGGGTCTTCGGAGATCCCCAGTGAGGGCACGAACGCCCGACCGTGGGCCGTCGAGTCGGCGTCGAGCGCGTCGAAGGAGAACGCGTACACGCCGGCGACGTCGAACTCCTCGGAGAGGCGCTCGACGGCCGCGTCGTCCGGGTCGGCCTCGCCGAGCCGCTCCAAGAAGTTCACTGGGACGACAAGGAACGGGAGGCCCGTGGACGCGACCGCGGCGGGGAGGTCCGCGCCGACGTCGCGGAGCGCGGCGGGGTCGACGCCGAGCGCGGCCGCGACCCGGTCGAGATCGACGTCGACGACCTCGACGCTCGGCGCCTGCTGTCGCATCCAGACGGTGCCGTCGTCGTCGACCGCGACGCTGAGGTCGCCGACGTTCGTGCGGAGCGTGCGCTCGCCGCCGTCGATCGCTCCCTCGGCGAACAGGGCGCCGTAGATCGCGATCGTGGCGTGCCCGCAGAGGTCGACCTCCGTGGCCGGCGAGAAGTACCGGAGCCGGTCGTCGGCCGCGCCGTCGGCCCCGGTCAGGAAGGCCGTCTCCGAGGCGCCGAGCTCGGCGGCGACGGCGGCCAGCTGTTCGTCGCTCAGCCCCTCTGCGTCGGGGACGACGCCGGCGGCGTTCCCGGCCAGCGGCTCCGCGGCGAACGCGTCGACGAGCAGCGCGCGTCGGGTCTCCATGTCGAACCCCTCCGAGGTCGCGAACAAAAAGCCTCCCGAGGCGCTCCGAGGCGGACGGGGCCCTTCCCGAGCGGAGCGGCGACGCCAGTGCGCGGTCGTCGCGGGTCCAGGGTCGTCGCGGGTCCGGGGCCGTCGCGGACGCCCCGGTCGTTACCGACATGACGAACTCGACCCAACAAGCGCTTCGACTCCGAGGCCCGTCGGACCGCACTCCCCGGAGCGTCCGATGTCAATCCTTTTGCCCTCGACCGCAGATGAGTGTGTATGGGCCTCTTCGACCGGCTGCGAGGGAGCGACACGCCGCGCGTGGCGTTCATCGGGATCGACGGCCTCTCGTACCGGCTCGTCGCCGACAACCCGGAGACGTTCCCGACGCTGTCGGCGATCGCGGACGACGGTGAGGGGGGACAGATCGACAGCATCGTCCCGGCGGAGTCGAGCGCCTGCTGGCCGAGCCTCACGACGGGGACGAACCCCGGCGAGACCGGCGTGTACGGCTTTCAGGACCGAGAAGTCGGCTCCTACGACACGTACGTGCCGATGGGACGCGACGTGCAGCGCCCCCGGGTCTGGGACCGCGCGACCGACGCGGGACTCGACGCGACCGTGATGAACGTCCCTGTCACGTTCCCGCCGCAGCGGACCGTCCAGCGGATGGTCTCAGGCTACCTCTCCCCCGACCTCGACGCGGCCGCGCATCCCGACGAGTTCCGCGAGTACCTTGCCGACAGCGACTACCGCCTGTCCGTCAACGCGAAACTCGGACACAAGGCGGACAAGACCGCGTTCCTGGACCACGCCCGCGAGACACTCGACGCCCGCGCCGAGGCCTTCGAGCGGTACGTCGAGCGCGACGACTGGGACCTCTTCGTCGGCGTCTTCACCGCCCCCGACCGGGTCAACCACTTCCTGTGGGGCGACTACGAGGACGGCGGCCAGTACCGCGAGGACCTGCTCTCGTTCCACGCCGCCATGGACGAACACGTCGGCTCGATCCGCGAGGCGCTCCCCAGCGACGTCACGCTCGTTGTCGGCTCGACGCACGGGTTCAGGCGCCTGCGGTACGACGTGTACTGTAACGAGTGGCTCGAACGCGAGGGGTGGATCTCCTACGCGGACGACGACCCCGACTCGCTGGCCGACGTCGACGACGACGCCCGCGCGTACTCGCTCGTCCCCGGCCGCTTCTACCTCAACGTGGAGGGCCGCGAGCCGAACGGCGTCGTCCCCGAAGGCGAGTACGAGGCGACGCGCGCGGAGCTACGCGAGGCGCTGGAGTCGTGGACCGGCCCCGACGGGAATCCCGTCGCAGACCGCGTCGTCGACCGCGAGACGGTGTTCCGCGGCGACCATGCCGCCATCGCTCCCGACCTCGTCGTCCTCCCGAACGACGGGTTCGACCTCAAGTCCGGGTTCCGTCCCCACGACGGCGTCTTCGACCCCGACGGACCGCGGACGGGAATGCACGCCTTCGACGACGCCGCGCTGTTCGTCGACCACCCTGACGCGACGGTCGACGACGCCGACCTCCTCGACGTCGCCCCCACCCTCCTCCGACTGCTCGACATCGACTACGGCCGCACGGACTTCGACGGTGCCAGCCTCGTCTGAACGGCTCCGACGCCTTCCGCAGTCTCGTCTGAACGGCCCCGACGCCTTCCGCGACGGCCGCACGCCGTGGCCGACCGAATTGAAGTGACTCCACCCCCACCGACGGGTATGGAACGCACCCCCGACGGGACGCCCGTCGGCGTCGACGACCGCTACGCGGTCGCCGGCGTCTGCGACCACCTCACCGACGACGGCCGGTGCCGCTTCGCGCTGACCCGGGCGGGCGACGATCCCGAGTTCGCGGCCGCCCGACGCGCCGACAGCTACGACTGCCACGTCGGTGCCGACGGCGAGTGGCGCGCGTGCCCCCACTATCGGTCGACGACCGACGCGAAGACGTGTGTCCGGTGCGGGCTCGAAAACGTGCGCCTGGCTCACGACGACTCCCGCCCGCTCGTCGAGGAACACCACCTCTCGTACGGCGGCGACGACTCCCACGAGATCACGGTCGGCCTGTGCCGCTGGTGTCACGCGAAAGTCCACGAGTCGATCGCCCGCATCGACGACGACGCGAGCCCGGATCCAGAAGCGATCGCCGAACGCGAGCGGCGGCGAGAACGAGAGCACTCGGCGTCGGCGTTCGAAACGGCCAGCGAGACGTACGATTTCGACGAGTGAGGAAGCCGCACGGCCGTAGAAACGGGGCTCCCACCTCGACCGCCCGTCCGAGACTCCAGTCAGGCGTCTTCGGCCGGTCGGATCAGGTTCGCCAGCGCGACGAGCAGTCCGAGGAACCACCCGAGCGGAACTGAGATGCCGATCCACATCAGGACGTATCCCAGTCCCGGTAGCCCCCACTGCTCGCCGAAGGTCTCCAAGTCGAACGCGCCGCGGAGCGTCTCGTTGATCCCGCCCACCGAGAGGAACGTGTCGAGGATCCACCGCGCGAGCTCGTAGCTCGGCGGGAGGATCAGCTCCTCTAACGTCGGCGTGACGAGCGCCGCGACGACCGGCGGTAAGAACAGCGCCGTCATCGCGAACGGGTACGCGAGCAACACGCTGACGAACCGCCCACCGAGCTTCGAGAAGCCGGCGGCGAAGGCGGCCGAGACGACGGCGACCGCGCTGGCGGCACCGACCGCGATCACGGCGTCAAAGGGTAATTGAAGGTGCGTGATTACCGTGAGCGTCCCCCAGACGACGGCGGCGACGATGACCGCGCCGGCGACGCCGATCCGGGTGACCGCCGAGTCGAGCTTCGCCGCGTAGTAGCGCGTGGCGAACCCGACGAGCAGCAGTGGGTACGCGACCGCGACGAGCGGCGCACCTAGCACGGCCCAGAGGTAGTAGCCGACCGACTGCACGGCCGTCTCGGGCTTCCACTTCCCCAGGACCGCGCTCGGGTCGAGCTGTCGCGGGAAGACGACTTCCATCCACGTCTCGTGGAGGCGGACCACGTCCAAGAAGAGCGCTTCCACCAGCCCGGTTTGTCCTCGGCGTTCCATTTGCCTCACGTCGCGCGCGGCCCGACGTGAACTTTGTGCCTTCGGCTGCGGGGTTCTCGCGACCGATACCCGCGCCGATAGGCTTAAAGAACTGCGTAGACCTACCCGAACGCATGAAACGACGTGGGCTGCTCGCGGCGCTCGCAGCGTCGACTTCGGTCGCAATCGCCGGGTGCGCCGGCGAGGACGGGAGCTACGAGTTCGACGCCGAACCGGCGCGCATCCCGGAGAGCGCGTACGCCGAGGGGTTCTCCGGTGAGGATCCGGAGTCGTTCACCATCGATCAGGAGTTCAACGCCGCGGGCGTGAACGCGGACGTGTCCGCGACGACGTGGATCGCCCGCTACACCAACCAGACCGTGGGATCAGCGCTGTTCGTGGCGAGTACCCCCAACGCTTCGATCGGCGGGCAGTCGGTCAATCCGCTCGTCCGGGCCGACGACGCGGAGCTCATCCGGCGGCTCCTCAGTCAGGTCGACCAGCAAGGGATCGGCGGCAACGGCACCGACATCCAAGCCGACGACATCGAGAAGCGCGGTGAGGAGACTCGGACGATCCTCGACGAGGAAACCTCCGTCTCGATCCTCGAAACCACCGTCAGTGCGGAGGTCAGTGGCGACGGCGGTCAGAGCGGCTCTGTCGAAGACATTCCTGTCCTCGTCTACATCGGCACCGTCCAGCACGACGACGACGTGATCGCGCTGGTGGGCGTCCATCCCGTCGAGATCGACCAGTCTGACCAACTCCTCTCGATGATGGAAGCGGTCGAGCACTGACCGCTTCTAACGACCGCTTCGCCTTCCCACCCACGTTCCACCCGTTTTCGAAACTCATCTCCGCACTCGTGGCGCCGCAGTCATGCGATTATTTTCTCGAGCGGAAGCTTTCACCTCCGTAAGTCATTTATAAACGATCGGCCGGAGTGAGAGATCCCGCGGGTACAAGACGCGCCTCGCGGTCGCCGGGTCGACTGTTGACCTCGGCCGTTCCGAGAGCTATCGCTTGGCATCCGCGGCCCGTTCGCCATGATCCGAACCCGATCGCTTCGATGGGTGTCGGTCGGAATTGTGATCGGTGGTGTGGTATTATTGCTGATCTCAGGTACATTCGCAGCTTCTGGCGATCTGTGGGACGTAGATCGTGCGAGTGACATTGAGATTGGCGTGGAACAGGAGCAGGTAATCACTAATATAGAAGTCCTTGATTCTAGTGACCCCGTTAGAATTCATATTGGAGAACTTGTCGATTCAGGGGCGAAATTAGATCACAATCAGACATCCTATTGGATAAGTGTAAATGGAAAAATTAGGAACTCTGGAGTATATCTAGAAAATCCAAACTCTCCTAACGCAACCGTTATCATTTCCACTTCAGCGATTCCTAGATATGGGCGATTTGATCTCCATATTAATAATATAGACACAACAAACGTCAGCAAATATAACCAAAGGGGTGAGAAAATAAACCGGAATATCACCTACACCGCTGAACAAGGTAAAACAGACGCAATCGTTAATTTTAGCGTATCTTCTTCCATTTCTGCTAGATTGAAACCAGATACTTATACTGAATCTGCGCGGACAGTTCTTTATAATTATTCGAAAAGTTCAAGTCTAAATATAAATAATTCTGTGACGATCTGGAGAAAAAATAATAATGGAACTATCGGTGAGAAAGTTAAGACATTAAATGTAAGTAATAGACATATATCACTTAGAGATACAGACATTGAGGGCGAGACAAGGCTGACTATCGGTGTTCATTCCCCTATACATAAACATGGGCTAGATGCGATATACTCTTTGCATACGACAACTGTCAACGTCTCGGTACCTGCTCAGATTGTAAGAAAGCCATTATATTATAGCAGGTCTACCCCGACTCTACTGCTCGAATTTAACACCAACATATCGGATTCTCAGGGACATATTATTACTGATTTTTCTAACAAAGACGTAGAAAGCGTCTATCTTGCTGAAAATACTGATAAGTACGATATAAATGGAAGATATTTGTACGTTTACCCACTCAATGACCGGCACAATTCTTCACATAGGACTCAACCAGAAATTGATGAAATAGAAGTCAATAATATTCATTCTACCACAAGCAGGAATTCCCACGAAGAAAATTACATCTCTCTTGTCCGTGTGGAAAAGATGATCTCAGATAGTGGTGAATATACTGTCAGTCTGGGTTCAAATATTGGAATTAGACTAGGAAACAAAACAGGGTACAAGTTTTCTAAACCTAATGGAAACACAGTCAGAAAGACCGACTCCCCTGATTCACGGACAATTCACAATCTTAGTACGGTCGGGCTTGATACTGGGTATTATAATATAGGTACAGAACCCAATCTTGAAAATCCCACAGTACAACTGGTAAATTCGACAACAACCATTGAAGCTGCTGACACGGTGACTAGATCTCAGATTGCGATTGATATTGGAGCAACCGGAACTAAGCGAACTGCTATTCTCAGCATTTCAAAGTCAGGATTTGAAGAAATATATCGGGATCACATTCTCTTGGATCCCGACGACAATACACGCAGATCTATTTTTGTTTCTCAGCCCGGTACGTACACAGCGAAAATACGTGACTTAGACACGAATCAAATCATCACTCAAGATGTGCGCGTCGTGGAAAACAGGAACCCAACTGTATATAAAAGTAACACTAATAACGCGTCTGTAGGTGGCAAATCTAAATTTTATATTAATTCGACATATGATAATTCTACAGTATACCTGACATCCACAACAAATAGCACCACAACACTCGAAATGACAACTACTGATACGGGACCCACTCCCGTATCGATCAACACGTATGCGTCGCCGAACTCTTCAGCGTTCGTCACGACGGGGTCCGGAGTTGACATCGAGTCGGTCACGGGCCATACTGACCCGCTCTCGCCCGGAACGTATAATCTCACGCTGCGGTCGGAACACGGCACCGAGACCGCCACAGATACCGCCACGGTCACGGTCGGACCCCGCTCGACTGGCAACCTGACCGCGTACACGACGCGGGCGGCCTCGGCGGGCGACTTCGCGAACGCGACCGAGATACGCGAGGCGATCGCCGACGGAACGCTCGCACCCGCCGCGACTGCGACCGCGAACGACACGGTCGTGTACGGGGTGAATGCGTCCGGACTCACCGGCCTTCCTGCGGCCGCGAACGCGTCGCTGGAACGCGGGGAGGACCTCGCTCGTCTCGACGGCCTGTCGTTCGGAGTGGCACCGGCAGACGCGGACGACGCGAACGGTTCGACCGAGGGCGAGGCAGTGGGCCGGATGCCGAACGAATCCGCGGTCCACCTCGACCGAGACGGCCTGTTCCTCGTCGCCGACGGAGAGCACGCGTTCGGCACCGAGACACCGCCCGATCCGGGCGAGACGTTCGAGGGCACGTTCCGAGTCGACGACGATCGGTTGCGCGAGACCGCGGCGAACGACCGTCACCGCGTGACGACCAACCTGACCTACGGTGCTCTCGATCCGGCCGACTCCCTCGCGGAGAACGCGACGCCCGAGGGAACGGCCGGAACGAATCAATCGCTCAGTAGCAACGAGACGGCCGGAACGAATCAATCGATTAGTGGTAACGAAACGGCAGGAACGAACCGATCGCTCAGTGGTAACGAAACGGCTGGAACGAACCGATCGCTCAGTGGTAACGAAACGGCTGGAACGAACCAATCGATTAGCGGTAACGAAACGGCTGGAACGAACCAATCGATTAGTGGCAACGAAACGGCTGGAACAAACCGATCGCTCAGTGGCAACGAGACGGCCGGAACAAATCAATCGATTAGTGGCAACGAGACGGCCGGAACGAACCGATCGCCCAGTGGTAACGAAACGGTCGGAACGAACCGATCGCCCAGTGGTAACGAAACGGTCGGAACGAACCAATCGCTCAGCGACAACGAGACCGCCGGAACAGATCAATCGCGTAGTGCCAACGCAACTGTCGAGACGGACCGAGCGTTCGGCGGCAACGGATCGACGGCCGTGAGCGCGCCGGGCGGCCCGACGGCGGCGAACCCGTCCGGGGCGACGGCGGGCACTAGCGCGTCTGGCGGCGGGCCGGCCAGCGGCGGCGGGTCGGCGGCCCCCGGTGGCGGGCCGGTCGCCGGGGGTGGTTCGACAGGTAGGGAGTCGGACGGGAGCGACGGTCCGGGTAGTGCCCCCGCTAACGCCGGAAGTGGTGCTGATCCCGCCGTTTCGCCGGACACTACTACTCCACCAGACTCCGCCGACGCCGCTGCCAGCAACCGTTCGGACCCCACGGGAGGGTCGACCGGCGTGGACGCGAATCGCTCGACGCGTCCCCCCGACGTAGGGACCTCGGTCGCTCCGGGTCGCACCGATATCCCGTCGTCTGCCGGGCCGTCCGAGGCCTTCGGTACCGGCGGCCTCACCGGGGGTGACGGACCCGGCCCTGCGGACCCCTCGGGCGGTGAGCAGTCGACCGCGAACCGCGCCGACGAGCGCGTGGACGCGCAGTCGACCGATTCGGCCGAGTCGTCGACGTCGTCCGAGGCGAGCGGTTCATCTTCCGACGCGGTCGCCCCGAGCGACCTCGGATACGACGACGCGCCGATACGCTCGACCGCGTACGACCTCCCCGGGTTCGGTGCCGTCGCGTCGGCCGCGGCGATCGCGGGCGCGTCGCTGCTCGCTCGGCGCCGCGGCCGCAACTCGTGAACTGCGACGGGGCGGTCGCCACCTCGGAGTGGCCTCTTCACTCGCGCGGTTCACCGCTGGTCCTCGGCCGCCACCCATCGTCGATATGCTTTTGCTCGGCGGTGCCGTCCTCTCGCGCATGAGCGTGACCATCACACCGCCGGAGGAGCGCACCTGCGAACTGTGCGGGCGCGAAGAGCGGTGGGACGACGAGGCCGACGGGTGGCGGATCGCGGCGGAGCCCGGAAACGTCTACTGTATCCACGAGTGGGACATCAACGGCTCGTTCGTTCCCCTCGAAGAGTAGCTTCCGACTGGACGATCTGCCACTTCTGTCGCCCTAGCAAAGTCGCACGTATCATATAAATAGATATAATATTATTCCGGGAGCTAGCAACCGAGATACTTGATCGATTCTGGTCCGTGTTAATTGTTCACCACCCGTGATGAATAATTACCTTATATTCCCTAATGTGTGTACGATGGATCCTACCCCTATCAGGGTCATGCCTTTACCTGTTCATTCGAAGCGAGACGTATGACCAAGTCACGTAGTACCACCCGGGGCGTACGCGACTCGGAGCCCTCGGGTCAGGAGGGGGGACTCGCGGATCCGACGGACGACCGGTCGAACTGCGGGATCGGCGGCGTCGTCGACCTCGACGGCGCGCCCACGCACGAGACCGTCACGGACGCGGTCTCTCTGCTCGAAAACCTCGAACACCGCGGGACGACGGGTGCCGAGGAAAACACCGGCGACGGCGCGGGGATCATGGTCGCACGGCCGGACGCGTTATTCCGCGACGTCGTCGAGGCGGACCTCCCCGAAGAGTACGCGGTCGGCTCCGTGTTCATGCCCCCGGAGCCGAGCGTTCAGGCGGAGATCCACGACGTCATCGCCGAGGTGTGCGCCGTCTACGGGCTGGAGGTGCTCGCGTGGCGGTCGGTTCCGACTGACAACTCCGACCTCGGCGCGACGGCCCTCGACTCGGAGCCCGAGGTGTCGCAGGTGTTCGTCGCCCCCGTCGAGGGCGCGGGGCTCGCCCAGCGGTTCACCAGCGAGGAGGACCGGGCCGACGACGCCGATCCCGACCTGCTCGGCTTCGACCGCGCGCTGTACGCCGCCCGGCGCGAGATCGAGAACGCGGTGTCCGAGGTCGACGGCGCCGGCCGCTTCTACGTCTGCTCGCTCGACCGGCAACGCGTCGTCTACAAGGGGCTGTTGAAGGGGTCGCAGCTCGCCGACTACTATCCGGACCTGACCGACGAGCGGTTCGCGAGCCACGTCGCCTTAGTCCACGCGCGGTTCTCGACGAACACGCTGGGCGCGTGGCACCTCGCGCACCCGTACCGCAACATCGTCCACAACGGCGAGTTCAACACGATCCGCGGGAACGTCAACTGGATGCGGGCCCGCGAGACCGACCTCGACCACCCGGCGTTCGGGGCCGAGCTAGACACGATCAAGCCGGTGATCGACGACCCGAACCAGTCCGACACTGCGAGCGTCGACAACGCGCTCGAACTCCTCCTCCAGACCGACCGCGACCTTCCGCACGCGCTACGGATGCTGATCCCCGAGGCGTTCCGCGACGACGACCTGATGAACGACGACCGCGCCGACTTCTACGACTACCACGCGTCGCTCGTCGAGCCGTGGGACGGGCCGGCTCTCGTCATCGGCTTCGACGGCGAGCAGGTCGCCGGCGTCCTAGACCGCAACGGTCTCCGCCCGTGCCGCTACGAGGTGACGACTGACGACCGCCTCGTCGTCGGCAGCGAGGTGGGCGCGCTCCCGACCGAGCCCGCCGACGTGCGCCGCCGCGGGCGGCTCCGGCCGGGTGAGATCTTCGTCGCCGACCCCGAGGCGGGCCGGATCGTCCCCGACGACGAGGTGTTCGAAGAGCTCACCGACGAGAAGTACGGCGAGTGGGTCGCGGACGGGCAGGTCGACCTCGACGCGCTTACCGACGAGGACGGCGCCGCGGCGGGGATCGACGCCGACTCCACCACCGAGGGCGACGGGGAAGAGTCGAGGCCGACCGTCCGCGCCCACCAGGCCGCGTTCGGCTACACGACCGACTCGCTGAACCACCTCGTCGAACCGATGGCGACCGAGGGGAAGGATCCGGTCGGCTCGATGGGCGACGACACGCCGCTGTCCGTGCTGGCGGACGTCGACCGCCCCCTGTTCACCTACTTCAAGCAGCTGTTCGCGCAGGTGTCGAACCCCCCGATCGACTACATCCGCGAGGAGCTCGTCACCTCGCTGGAGACCCGGATCGGGAACCAGCGCAACCTCCTCGCCGAGACGCCGGCCCACGCCGAGCAGATCGTCGCCGACACGCCGGTTCTGACGGACGCCGAGACCGGAGCGCTTCGCGACCTGCCCGGACCGGGCGAACGGACTCCCGGGGACGAGGGCGCGTCCGACGGCCCCGCGTTCGCCTCCGTCACCGTCGACGTCACCTACGACCGCGACGGCTCGCTGGTCGACGCCGTGAGCCGCGTCCGCGAGGACGCCGCGGCCGCCATCGAGGACGGGGCCGACGTGGTCGTCCTCTCCGACCGCGCCGTCGGGCCGGACCGGCTCGCGGTGCCGAGCCTGCTCGCGACCGGCGCGGTCCACCACCACCTCGTGCGCAAGGGGCTTCGCAACCGCGCGGGCGTCGTCGTCGAGTCCGGCGAGCCGCACGAGGTCCACCACCTCGCGACGCTCGTCGGCTACGGCGCCGACGCGGTCGACCCGTACCTCGCGTACGCCTCGATCGCCGACGTTGTCGCCGGCCCAGACGGCGCGGACGAGGACGAGGCGCTCGGGGCGTACCGGCACGCGCTGGAGGACGGGCTCCTCAAGACGATGGCGAAGATGGGCATCTCGACGATGGAGTCGTACCAGGGGGCCCAGATCTTCGAGGCGGTCGGGCTCGACTCCGACTTCGTCGCCGAGTACTTCGAGGGGACCGAGATCCGCACCGAGGGGATCGGGATCGAGCAGATCGAAGACGACCTCCGCACGCGCCACGCGATGGCTTTCGGCGCTGACCCCGAGCTGGAGACCGTCGGCGAGTACGAACACCGCTCCTCGGGCGTGAAACACGGCTGGAACCCCCAGACGGTCGGCACGCTCCAGCAGGCGGTCCGTGGGGGCGACTACGAGCAGTATCAGGAGTTCGCCGAACTGGTGAACGACCAGACTGAGGAGCTCCAGTCGCTGCGCGGTCTCCTTGAGTTCGACTCCGACCGCGACCCCGTGCCGGTCGAGCAGGTCGAGCCGGTCGAGTCGATCGTCGAGCGCTTCTCGACGGCCGCGATGAGCCTCGGGAGCCTCTCGCCGGAGGCCCACGAGAACAACGCCATCGCGATGAACCGCCTAGGCGCGAAGTCAAACACGGGCGAGGGCGGCGAACCGCCGGAGCGGTTCGACACCGAGAAGGAGTGTACGGTCAAGCAGGTCGCCTCCGGTCGGTTCGGCGTCACCTCGGAGTACCTCGCGAACGCCGAGGAGCTCCAGATCAAGATGGCGCAGGGGTCGAAGCCGGGCGAGGGCGGCCACCTTCCCGGCGAGAAGGTGAACGAGATGATCGCGCACGTCCGGTGTTCCACCCCCGGCGTCGGGCTCATCTCGCCGCCGCCCCAACACGACATCTACTCGATCGAGGACCTCAAGCAGCTCATCTTCGACCTGAAGGCCGCCAGTCCCGAGGCCGACGTCAACGTCAAGCTGGTCTCGGAGGCCGGCATCGGCACCATCGCGGCCGGCGTCGCGAAGGCGAACGCGGACGTCGTCCACGTCTCCGGCCACGACGGCGGGACGGGGGCGTCGCCGAAGACCTCGATCAAGAACGCCGGGCTCCCGTGGGAGCTCGGGCTCGCGGAGGCGAACCAGATGCTGCGCGCCACCGGCCTGCGCGACCGCATTCGCGTCTCGGCCGACGGCGGACTGCGGACCGGCCGCGACGTGGCGGTCGCGGCCGCCCTCGGCGCGGAGGAGTACATCTTCGGCACCGCCTCGCTCGTCACGTCGGGCTGCGTGATGGCCCGGCAGTGCCACGAGAACACCTGTCCGGTCGGCGTCGCGACCCAGCGCGAGGACCTCCGCCAGCGGTTCCCCGGCCAGCCGGATCACGTCATCAACTACATGACGTTCATCGCGCAGGAGCTGCGCGAGATCATGGCCGAGCAGGGGTACACCGAGCTGGCGGAGTTCATCGGTCGGCCCGGGCTGCTCGCCCAACGCGACACCGACCACGAGAAGGCGAAGCACCTCGACCTGTCGGCGGTCATCGCCGAGCCCGCCGGCGAGTCCCGCACGAAGGTCCGAGAGCAGGCGCACGGCGGCATCGACGACCTGCTCGACTGGGACCTCATCGACGAGGCCGCGCCCGCCATCGATGACGGTGCGCCGGTCGCGCTCACCCGCGACATCCGCAACGTCGACCGCGCGGTCGGCGCGACGCTCTCGAACCGCATCGTCTCCGAACACGGCGGCGAGGGGCTCCCGGACGACACGGTCTCGTGCCGCTTCGACGGCGAGGCGGGCCAGAGCTTCGGCGCGTTCCTCGCGCCGGGGATCACGCTGGAGCTGTCCGGCGCCGCCAACGACTACGTCGGCAAGGGGCTCTCCGGCGGCCGGATTGTGATCGACACGCCCGCGGAGGCGTCGTACGATCCGACCGAGAACGTCGTCGCGGGGAACGTCTGTCTGTACGGCGCCACGTCGGGCGAGATGTACGTCAACGGCGTCGCCGGCGAGCGGTTCGGGGTCCGCAACTCCGGCGTCAGAGCCGTCGTCGAGGGCGTCGGCGACCACGGCTGCGAGTACATGACCGGCGGCGTCGTCGCCGTCCTCGGCGACACCGGCCGCAACTTCGCGGCCGGGATGTCCGGCGGCATCGCGTACGTGTACGACCCCGACGACCGGTTCGCCGACCGGGTGAACCGCGGGATGGTGTCGGTCTCCGAGACGCTGGAGGGGTCCGACGAGCGGATGCTCCGCCGCCTCGTCGAGAACCACCGCGAGTACACCGACAGCGAGCGCGCGGCCGAACTGCTCGACGACTGGGAGGCCGCGCTCGACGACTTCGTCCGCGTCTTCCCCGACGCGTACGCCGAGGTCATCGCGGAGGGCAAGGGCGCCGACGTGCGCGAGGAGCCGCCCGCGCCCGCCGCCGCGGTGCCGGACGCCGACGCCGACGCGGCCGGGCAAATCTCCGGCGACGACTGATTCGCACCGCCTCTCACGGCACCGTCGAAGCCCGCGGTCGGCGATGGATTTCGACAGCCTGGAGGCGTACGGAACGCGTCTCTCGCACCGAGCGATTCCCAGGTCAGTCGCCACAGGATTATTATCGCCTTCGTTACTGGTCGGACCTGTGTCCGTGGACGAACACGGTCGCGACAGCACCGAGCCCTTACCGTCTCTCGATCCCGTCTCCCACCGGTTCAGCGTATGACCTCGAAATCGCGGGACCGGCCGGCCGGACTCGTACCGGTGGCCCTTCTCATCGCGCTCGCAGGTGAACTCCTCGGCGTGCTCCTCCTCGTCAAGACCGCCGTACCTACTCTCTTCCTCGCTGCGGCGAGTCTGCTCGCGCTCATAGCCGTTAATACGATCCGATCATCCGAACCGGACACGCACGAGCCGATCTGAAGCGACGAGACGAAGTGATCGACGGCGCCGGTTCAGGCCACTCGCCCGTCTCGACGGGACGCCGGTGAATATTTCACCGGCCACCGAGGCCGACCGGTCTCCCGATCAGTCGTCGAGCGACTCCGCGTCGACCTCGCTCTCCGTCGCCCGCTCGACCGCGCGGTCGACGTGGCGCTCGCGGGCGCGCTCGACGAACTCCTCCGGAAGCTCGTCTATCTCGCCGGCCTGAACGCCCCAGAGCTTCGCGTAGAGGCCGTCCGCGGCGAGCAGTTCGTCGTGGCTCCCCCGCTCGACGACCTCGCCGTCCTCCAACACCAGGGCGGTGTCGGCGTCGGTCACAGTCGAGAGCCGGTGCGCGATGACGAACGTGGTGCGGTCGGCCGCGAGGCGGTCGAGCGAGCGCTGGATCAGCATCTCCGTCTCGGTGTCGACCGCCGAGGTCGCCTCGTCGAGAATCAAGATCGCGGGGTCCTGAAGCACGACTCGGGCGATCGCGAGTCGCTGGCGCTGGCCGCCCGAGAGCTTCACGCCGCGCTCGCCGATCCGCGTCTCGTAGCCGTTCGGGAGTGAGGCGATGAACTCGTGGGCCTCCGCGGCCTTCGCGGCCTCGACGACTCGCTCGCGCACCTCGCTCTCCTCGGCGTCCGCTTCATCGATCCGCGTGAACCGCCCGTAGCGGATGTTCTCGGCGATGGTGCCGTCGAACAGCGTGGTGTCCTGCGCGACGTAGCCGACCGACGAGCGGAGGCTCTCGACGGTCACGTCGCGGACGTCGTGACCGTCGACGCGGATCGCGCCGTCGGTCACGTCGTACAGCCGGAGGAGGAGCTTGAGCAGTGTCGACTTCCCCGCGCCGGTCGGTCCGACCAGCGCGACGGTGTCGCCCGGATCGGCCGAGAAGGAGACGCCGCTGAGAACCTCCTCGTCGGCGTCCTCGGGGTCGACGAGGGCGTTCCCGGGGTACGCGAAGGAGACCTCGTCGTACTCGACGGCGCCCGCCACGCCGCCGTGGTCGGCCGCGGCGTCGGCCGCGTCGCCGGTCGCGTCGTCAACTGCGTCCTCCGTCGCGTCGTCGACCGTGCCGTCGACGCCGCGGCCGCGCTTACTTCCGCCGTCGCTCCGGGTCTGGCCGCCGAGTTCGATCGCGTCGTCGTCGTCCTCGATGCGGACCGGGATGTCGCGCAGGCCGAACACGCGCTCGCAGGAGGCCTTCGCGTTCTCGTACTGGTCGATGATGTTCGACACCTCCGCGAGCGGGGCGACGAACTGCTGGGTGAGGAGGACGAACGTGACGAACGTCCCGACGGTCAGCTCCGTCGAGAAGGGCCCCGGCGGGCCGTTCGCGAGCCAGAAGCCGCCGACCGCGAAGGTGGCGGCGAACGCCAGCCCGGCGAGCAGCTCCATCCCGGGGCGGTAGACGTAGTTGAGCCGGAGGATCGACATCGTGCGCCGGAAGTACGAGAAGGAGGCGTCCTCGACACGCTCGCTCTCGTGGGCCTCCGTGTTGGAGGTCTTCACCAGCTCGACGCCCGAGAGCGCGTTCTCGAGGGCGGTGTTGAGGTCGCCGACGACCGAGCGCTGCGCGACGTACCGGGGTTCGACGGCGCGCATGAACCACAGCGTGAAGAGGAACATCAGCGGGATGGCGGCGAGGGTGATCACGGCCAGCTCGTAGTTGTAGTAGACGAGGACGGTCGCGATCCCGACCACCATCACGCCGAGGCGCGCGGAGTTCTGGAGGGCGTTGTCTAAGAACACCTCCAGGTTCGAGGCGTCATTGTTGAGGACGGACATGACCTCGCCGGTCTGCTTGTCGTCGAAGAAGGTCATGTCGAGCCGCTGCATCTGGTCGAAGGAGTCGGTGCGGACCGCGTGCATCACGCGGTGCGCGAAGTTGTTCGCCGCGATGCCGTAGACGTACGTGAACACGCCCGTCACGATGAACGACCCGAAGATGAGGATCACTGAGAGGCGGAACTGGGCGGCCTCCGCGGTCGGCAGCCACGCGTCGGGAACGATCGGGAGCGTGTAGGGGCCGGAGCCGGTGAAGACGGCGTCGATGGCGACGCCCAGCACCACCGGCGGGATCAGCCCCGCGACCCGGGCGACGACGTTGGCGACCATCCCGATCACGAGCCAGTACGCCTCGGACGCCCCGTACTCGCGGAACAACCGCCCGAGCGGTCGGTCCACCCGGTCGCGGTACACTTCGAAGGCGTTGCGCTCGTCGGCAGCCATAGCCGTATGAGCGCCGGAAGCCCCATGTATCCGGCGGCTTCGGCGGCCCGTTCCGGGTTCCGACGACGCGAATCCTGGCCCCCGAGGAGGCGAACAAACCCGCGTGAATACAGCGGCACGCACCTCCGAGCGCCCGAGGGGGGCGCGAGGAGCGCGACGAGGCCGGGGAGGTGTGTGGAGCGGTGCCGTGCGGGGCGGGGCTTCGACGGTGTTCGCCGTCACTCCGCAATCGGCCGCGACTGTGACGGGAATCACCCCAGAGCCGTCGGTCGGGTTCGGTCGCCGGACCGTTTAATAAGCGTCACGCGAACCCACGTACGTGGACGAACTCGTCGTGAGCACGGAGGTGTACGCCGACCCCGAAGACGTGTACGCGTTCCTGCTCGACTTCCCGCAGTACGCGAACTACTCCGAGTACCTCCGAGAGGTCGAAACGGTCACCGGCGACGGCGGCCCCGGCACCCGGTACGCGCTCACGTTCGCGTGGTGGAAGATCTCCTACACCGCCCGCTCCGAGGTGACCGGCGTCGAGCCGCCCGAGCGGATCGACTGGGAGATAACGAAGGATATCGACGCCGGTGGCTGCTGGCGGGTGACGCCGACGTCGACCGACGGGGGCGGAGCGGCCGCCGAGGAGACTGACGACGCGCCCTGCGAGGTCGCGCTCGAAGTCGAGTTCGACCCCGGCTCCGCCAGTCCGGACGCACTCGACCTGCCGCGGCTCGTCTCGTTCGACTGGGTGTTGAAGAAGGCGATCCCGCTGATCCGAAGCGAGGCCGAGCGCGTCGTCGAGCGCGCCGTCCGCGACTTGGAGGGATCGCGACGCGACGTGGACCTCGACGTGTACGTCGACTCCGACCGGATCTGAGCGTGGGCGGCGCGCGGTCCAGTCGGTCCACGATTCGAAGCCCTTAAGATATTCACCGCGGAACGAACGAATGCGTTCGAGGGCTCGTAGATCAGTGGTAGATCATCCCCCTGGCACGGGGAAGGCCCGGGGTTCAAATCCCCGCGAGTCCATCCTTTTCCTCACTTCGTTCGCTTAGTCATTCCCTCGTGTGGTCCCACTCGCTCGCTGTGCTCGCTCGCGGGACCCCCGCGAGTCCGTATTTTTGCCCCGCGAGAAACGCTGCGAGCGACGTAGACCTGTAACGAGCGGTGACTTCTCCTGATTTGCCATTCTAAATATCAGCAAGTTTGAATAATATTCATACGGCGGATCAGAAAGATAAAACCGCTATATGGCGGCTTCGAGCTACCCTGATGATTGGGACGAGAGGCGCAGAAAAGTTTATTCACGTGACAATTATACCTGCCAACAATGTGGTGCCCGGGGTGGGTCGTCCGGAGATACTGAACTCCACGCGCATCACCTTACGCCACGATCTGAGGGTGGTTCTGATTCGTTAGATAATCTTCAGACGCTCTGCGTTAACTGTCATAATAGTCAACACAAGCACGACATCACACGGGATACAACTCAGAACGACCAACAGGATACAGTGAATAACCACTTGTCTCGTGTATACACAATTTTACCGTTTTTCTTTTTCGTTGTAATTAAGCACCTGATAGCTCCGCTCGCTGCTGGCTATGGTTATTTCTACATTTTGAGTGAAGCATCATCCACTGCGGGAAGTATACACTGGCTTCTCACACCTATTGTGCTGCTCGTACTCGGAACTACTGGTGGGATCCTCGGCCTTCGTTTCCAATCTGTTGTCTTCAAGTCGTATCTCCTCGTGTTCGGGATCCTCGCTTGGTACGTTTCCGGCCAAGATCCGACATTCATTGAGAGATTAGGTAGGATTATGACAGACGCTCACTGGCTTGAAGCTCTTATCGCAATTCCCACGGTTCTGTTCGGTCTGTTCGGACCTTTGCTAATTACTCTCGGCACACGGATAACGGGGACTACAGAAAGCAATCGGATTAATTGGAAGCCGTGAGGACGGCGACGGTCTCCCGGACGGAGAAGTTTCGCGGCAGGTCGCTCATCGCTTGAACCACGAGGCGTCCGGTTCGGGCGCGTCGATGTCCGGCTCGCGGGCCTCTTCGGCCCGCCGCCAGCGAGCAGGCTTCAGCAGTTGGCCGCGGGCGACGACCCCGCGGCAGCACGCGCCGATTCGGTCGGGCCGCCGCACCGCGCTCGGCGGACGGACGTGGAGACACACCGCCATCGCGAGCGGGAGACAGAGGAGCGCCGCGACCGCCGCGCCGAGCGCGACGCCGACGACGCCGAGCGCCGCCAACGCCGCCGTCCCCGTCACGAGTTCGGTGACCGCGTCGACACCCTCCCCGTACCCTTTCCGACCGCCCTCGGGCGGAACGTCGACGGCGAAGGCGGGCACGCGGTCGCCGTCGAGGTTCGCGTCCAAGAGCGCGCCGTACTGCGCCTGCCGCCGGCGGTCGTCGAGCAGCAGGCTCTCGTAGCGCGTTCCCGCCTCCTCGACGACCACGCCGTTGACAGGGCCGAGCGCGCGGTCCGGCAGCGTCGTCGCCTCGCCGTGGTACCCCGGCGCGAGGTGGCAGGTGCCGCTCGCGGTCCGCGCGGTCAGGAGCCCGGGATAGGTCGCGGACTCGGACCGCTGACCGTCGGGATCGGCGGCCGCGTCGGTCGCGTCCGAGGATCGCTCCGCCCCGATGTATCTCGTCGTGAGCCGTGCCGCGCGCTCCGGTACGGAAACGGGGTGAAAAGACGTTATCCCCGGTTCCCGTCCCTACTCCGCGACCGCCGCCTCCACGGCCCTGCTCTCCTCGTTCGTCAGGTCGTAGCAGTCGCAGAGGATCTAGTCGATGAGGCGGTCGGTCTCCTCGATCCCCGCGTTGAGAGCACACTCGCTCGCCCGACCCTACTCCGGCCACGCCTCCCGCTCCCGCCGGTCCGTCTCGCGAGAAAGCTCCGGCGGCACCTCCTCCAGCAGGGCCGGCGCGAACGACCACCCGACGTGCCACGCGACGACCTCCTCGTCTAGCTCCTCCAGCCGCACGTCCTGTTGCCCGTAGTACTCGCCGTCGACCGTACAGGAGCCGCCTCCGTCCGTGATACAGACCTCCCCGCGCTCGTCGTAGGTGATCTGGACGTGGGCGTCGCGCGCGCTGTCGACGAACTCCCACGCGAACCGGTCGCTCCCGACGATATCCTCGCGGCCCGCGAAGTAGTCGAGCGCCGCGGCCACCTCGTCCTCGACGGGCCCCGTGACCGCGCCGTCGTCGGCGCGCAAGTGGATCTTCAAGCGCCGATGCGTCGCGAGCGTGCTCGTCGCGTTCATCAGCCCGGCCGGCTCCTCGCCGTGTTCGAGCCCCTGAACGTGGCCGAGCTCGTGGATGATCGTCGCGTTCATGTCCGCGTCGGAGACCCGGGGATCGACGGTCGCGGTCATCGGCGTCCGCGGCTCGTCGACGAGCAGGTCCGCGCAGCCGAAGTACCGCGTGTCGTTGCCCTCGACGCCGCAGCGCTCCACGCGGTCGAACCGGAGAACGACGTCCGCCCGCGACTCGTCGCTCACCCGCTCGTAGGCGACGGGATAGCCGAGGTAGCGCTCGTCGTTCCGCTCCCAGTACCCCGTCGCGGCCGCCGCGACGCCGGAGACGTTCCGGTCGACCGCCGCGTCGTCGACGTAGAGGCCGAGCGTCGTCTCCCCGTACGGGCTCGGGTGCGACAGCGCGACCGCGCGCTCCCGCGTCCGGTTCGCGGTGGTCACGACCAGCGGGTGGGCGCCGCCGTCGCGTCGCACGTCCGCGAACGTGACAGACACTCGGCGCTCCGCGCCGCCGTCGAGCGCGACCGTCCGGTTCGCGCTCGCTCCCGCGCCGTACCGGATCCGGACCGTCTGGGTCCCGGCCCGGTCGCCGACGTTCCTCACCGTCGCCGCCACCGAGAGGTCTCCGCCGTACTCGACGCTGTCGGGGGCGTCGATCGCGGAGACCGCGAACGTCGCCGCGCGGGCCTCTCCGACGACAATCGAGCGGGTCGCCGTCGCCCCGCCGACGGTCACCGTCAGGTCGTACTCGCCCGGGTCGAGCGCCGCGGCGTCGACGCCGGCCGTCACCGTCAGCGTCCCGTTCGCCGGGACAGACCGGTTCTCGGCGACCAACGTCGCGTCACCGACCCGGACCGTCACCCGAACCGGGTCGAGTCCCGCGGCCGAACCCCCCTCGCCCGCGGATCCGCCGTCGCCCGCGAGCCCCTCCCACCGCGCGGTCGCCGCGACCGTCGCCCGCTCGTCGTGGCCGAGCGACTCCGGGGCGGAGACGGACTCGATCGACGGTGACGGGTCTCCGGGGGGGCCGGCCAGCTCCCCGCCGAGCCCGCCGCAGCCGGCGAGCGCGACGAGCAGCGCGACCGCGAGGACGGCGGTGGTCTCACGCATCAGTGATCACAGCCTCCGACCCGGACGCACATAACGTTCGTTCCACTCACCCGCCCCGCTCGGCGGTCGCGACCGGCGTCCGGTCGGTTCCGTGCTCCCCATCTCACGGAACGACACGCGCTTGTCCGTCCGCGCCTAACCGCACACGTGACGCTTCGAAGCGACGTGCTCGCGGCGATCGGCGCCGACCGCGGGGCCTTCCAGACACGCCTCTCTGCGCTGACCGACGAGTACGACCTCGACGGCGTGACGCTCCCGACGCACTCGGACGCCCCCGCCGAGCGGGAGCGCGAGGCGCTGTTCGTCGACCGCGTCCGCGCGCTCGACGACCTCCCTCTCGGCCTCACGCTCACCGGCCCGGCGTACCGCGACACGCCGATCGTCTACGTCAACCGCTGGTTCCGCGAGTGGACCGGCTACGGGCTCGACGAGCTCCGCGGTCGGAACCCCCGGCTGTTTCAGGATCCGGACGCCGCCGCCGACCCCCGCGCGGACTTCCGCGAGGCGCTGTCGACGTGGTCCGCGGTCACCGTCGAACTCCGCAACCGTCGCCGGGACGGTACTCCCTTCGCGAACCGCGTCACGCTGCGGCCGCTGTTCGGGGACGCGGGGACCGTCACGCACTGGGTCGCGGTCCAAGAGCCGGAGCCGATCGACGGGCCGGACGCGGGCGTCGAGTAAAATCGCCCCCGAACGCGCCCCTCACCGCAGCGTCGACGTGGGGACGACGGACGGGAGCACGCCCCCGCCGGTCGCGTCCTCGACGACCGCCTCGGCGGCGTGTTCGCCGCTGAGCAGGCACATCGGCATCCCGATGCCGGGGTTGGTGTACGCGCCGACGTAGTAGAGGCCGTCGACGCCGGGGGCGCGGTGGGCGGGGCGGAGCGGCCCCGTCTGTTCGAGGGTGTGCGACAGCGCCAGCGCCGTGCCACGGGGCGCGTTGAACCGCTGCCGGAAGTCGGAGACGCAGGCGGTCTCCTCGAAGACGATCCGGTCGCGGAAGTCGACGCCGGCGTGTTCGGCGAGGTCGTCGAACACCAGGTCGCGGAACCGCTCGCGCGTCTCGGGGTCGTCCTCCAACCCGGCCGCCAGCGGGACGAGCAGGAAGACGGCCTCGTGCCCGTCGGGCGCCGCCTCGGGGTCCGTCTTCGACGGGACGTGGACGTAGTATGCGGGGTCGTCGGGCCACGCCGGCTCGTCGAAGATGTCGTCGAAGTGCGGCCGCCAGTCGGTCGGGAACACCAGCGTGTGGTGGTCGAGGTCAACGTCCCTCTCGACGCCGATGTACGAGAGGTACGCGGAAGGCGCGTACGTCCGCGACTCCCAGTACGACTCGCGGTCGACCGTCCCGCTCGGGAGGAGGTCGCGCTCGACGTGCGGCGGCGGTGCGTTCGCCACGACGCGGTCGAAGCGCGCCGACCGCGCCGCCGCGGTGGACTCGCCCCTCGCGCGTCGCTCCGTCTCCACGGTGAACGTCGGTGTCGCCGCCGGCACCGACGGCTCGATCGCGGTCACCGGCTCGTTCGTCCGGATCGTGACCCCGAGGTCGCGCGCGAGGTCGGCCATCGCGTCGACGACGCTCGCGATCCCGCCGGTCGGATGGTAGACGCCGAGGTTCATGTCGACGTGGCTCATCAGCGTGTAGATCGCGGGCGTGTTGTACGGCGACCCCCCGAGGAACACCAGCTTGTACTCCGCGATCTGGCGGAGCTTCTCGCTGTCGAAGTAGTCGCCGACGTAGTCGTCCATCTCGCGGAGCTTCGGCAGCGCCCGCCCGGACCGGAGCACGTCGGCGTCGACCATGTCGCGCAGCCGCGACCGGCTCGGGTAGACGAACCGGTCCATCCCGAGCTCGTACGCCTCCGCGGCGTCGGCGAGGTAGTCGTCGAGCACGTCGCCCGCGCCGGACTCGTACGACTCGAACAGCGCCTTCTGTCCCTCGCGGTCGGCCGGCATCGACGCGCGGTCGCCGTCCTTCCAGATCACCTCGTACAGCGGGTCGAGCTCGACCAGGTCGTAGTAGTCGTCCGTCGATCGCCCGAAGTGTTCGAAGAACCGGTCGAACACCTCCGGCATGAGGTACCACGACGGGCCGGTGTCGATACGGAACCCGTCGCGCTCGATCCGCCCGGCGTACCCGCCGGGGTGCTCGTTGCGCTCGAACACCGTCACATCCGCCCCGGCGTCGGCGAGGTACGAGGCCGTCGAGAGCCCGCCGAAGCCGGCGCCGACGACGGCGATCGACTCCCCGGCCAGCGGCTCGGTCGCCTCCGATAGGTCCGCGTCCGGTTGGGGTGTCATTACGTCTCGCTACGCGTCCGGGACCGTTTACCCTGCGGTCATACCATGTTAGGGGCGCCGCAGTCCCCCGGATCTCGGGGGGCAGTCAGGCGTCGTCCGCGACGCCGTCGCCTTGGAACCGCCGGGCGACGAGCGCGAACAGCCCGAGCCCGATCAGGTAGAGCCGCCACCCGCTGTTCGCGATCGGGAAGCGCCGGTCGACAGGCTCCTCGACGTCGACGTCCGGGTCGCGCGGCTGGACTGGGTTGTTGACGTGGACGGACTCGCTGGTGCCGCCCGCGCCCGCGTCGACGGTCCGCGACCCGCTTTCGGGGTCGACCCGCACGTCGACGAACGTCTGGACAAACCCGTCGGCCGTCGAGTAGACCGCCTTGCCGTCCAGCTGGAAGAACCGGTCGCGGAGCGGCCAAAACGCGTTCACCCCGTCGAGGTGGGTCCAGTCGATCGCGACGTGCGCGAACGCGTGGACGCACAGCGCGACCCACGCGACCGCGATCCACCGCGGCGAGAGCCGGTCCCGGAGCCACGACCGCTCCCGGACCCGCGTGTCGACGTACAGCGCCAGCGCCGCGACCGCGGGGAAGACGAAGTTGTGCCCGACCGTGCGGTGCGCGCCGGGCATGATCGGCCCGAGGAAGCTGTCCGCCTCCGGCAGGACAAGTACGACGAGCAGGACCGCGAGCGCACGCCGGTCGTAGTAGGCCCCGAGCAGTCCCGCCGCGAGCAGCAGCGCGAACCCGGCGTGGACGACTGTCGAGGGCATTCAGCGGCTCACCCCCGCGCCTTCGCCGCGGAACCGGAACCGGACGGCGAGCGTCGCGGCCGCGGCGGCGACGACGACTAACTGCCACCCCGCCTCGACGAACCGGAACTCGCGGTCGGCACCCGGATCGAACCCCGGTCGCCCGTCGGGGTTGATCCACGAGGAGACCGGGTCGGCGACCGCCCCGCCGACGCGCTCGATCGGCAGGATCCCCGCCCCCGTCGCGCCCGGGGTCAGGAACGTCTGGACGACCCCCTCCTGAGTCGAGAACACCAATCGACCGCGGACGAGGTAGCGCGCGTCCTCCAGCGGGTAGAGGAGCGCCGCGCCCTCGCCCGCGAACAGCGCCGCGCCGACCCCGGCGACGACGAACGACGCGAGCGCGACCCACGCGACCCGAACCGCTCGGGGGCCGCCCTGCTCGCGGAGGGTCGACGCCGAGCGCAGTTCCCCGTCCCAGTAGAGCAGTCCGCCGGCGAGAAGCGGCGCCCAGACGGCGTGGAGGAGGGCGTTCGTCGCGCCGGGGACGGCGAGGCTCGCGGCGGCGTCGAGGCCGGGGAGGACCGCGGCGGCGACGACGACCGCGACCGCGCGCCGATCGAACGCGTCGCCCAGCAGCGCGGCCGCGAGCAGCGCCCCCACGGCCGCGCTCACGAGCGTCGGAGCCATGTCCGTCCTGACGCTCGGAGGCGAATAAGCGCTCCGGGCGGGTCAGTCGCGCCCGTCCCGACGGCCGTCGGCGTCGCCTCCCGTATCGCCCGCGTGCGGATCGGCGAGGTCATCGCCGAACTCGAAGTCGTCGGCGTCCGGCCCGTCCGCCTCGCTGTTCGCTCCCGCGTCAGCGGTCTCGCCCGCGTCGGCCTGTTCCCCGTCCCCGGCGTCGCGCACCGGGACATCGCGCTCGCGGTCGGCGGCGCCGCGCGTCTCCGTTCCCCGGTCGACCGTGACGCGGTCGCCGTCGCTCGCGGCGCCGACGTCCGTCCCGGCCTCGGCGCCGAGCAGCGCGACGGCCACCAGCCGGGCGCCGTCCGCGATCAGGTTCGTCAGGTGGAGACCGCGAGCAGGCCGACGATCCCGAGCGCGGTCGCGAGGGCGGCCTCGGGCGCGGCGTCGATCGTCCAGAGCACCGGGTCACCGTTCACCTCGCCGAACCGCCGGGCGTACGGGTACCGGGCGGGGGCGGCGACGACCGGGAGGGACGCGAGCGGTCGGACGGAGACCATACCGCGGCTGGTTGCGCTCCCGAGAAAAGTCGATCGCTCGGCGGGGGTTCGGGCCGTCCGTCGTCACCCCGCGGCCTACCCGAGGAAGAAGTCGATCGCGTTGCCCGACGACTGGCCCTTGTACAGCTCGGAGTAGCCGCAGTTCGCACAGGAGACGACCACGAAGCTCCGGTTCTGGACGTCGAACATCTTGGTGAGTCCCGTCCCGCTGGTGGCGATCTCGTCGGTCTCCGTCTCCGTGCCGCCGCACTTCGGGCAGCCGTCCTCGCCGCTCCCGCCGAGCGAGTCGCGGCGGTCGTCGGACCCGGACCCGTCGCCGCGGCCGCCGGAGTCGTTTCGCCGGTTTTCGCGCTCGTCATCGGCCTCGTTCTCGATCAGTTCGTCGTCGCCGAATATCGAGTACGTCTCGTCGTTGGTTTCGGAGGGCATCGGGCCCGGATCCGCGAGCGAGCGGTAAACGCCTTGTGCTCTCACCCGCCGCAACCCAACGTATATGATTGCCGGCCGCCCCGATCAGGTATGACGCGAGTCGCCGTGATCGCCGGCGTCGGCCCGACAATCGGGGCCGCCGTCGCGCGGCGCTTCCACGACGACGGGTTCGCGGTCGCGCTGCTGGCGCGCTCCGAGGAGTACGTGCGCACGCTCGCTGCGGACCTCGGCGGGGACGCCGTCGCGATCCCGACCGACGTGACCGACGACGCTGCCGTTGAGGCGGCCCTCGAACGCGTTCGCGACGAGCTCGGTCCCGCGGAGGTGCTCGTCTTGAACGCGTCGGGCGGCGGCGGGAACCCGGTCGACGACGCGAGCGCCGACCGGCTCCGCGAACTCTTCGACGTGCGCGTTGCCGGATCGATGGCGTGCGTCCGCGCGGCGCTGCCGGACCTCCGCGAGACCGAGGGGACCGTTCTCTTCAGCGGGACGACGTTCGCGGAGCCGCCCGTGACGGCGCAAGTCGAGTGGGGAGCGGTCGCGCCGGCCGCCCGGGGGCTCGCGCTCTCGCTGGACGCGGCCCTCGACGACGTGTCCGTCACGTACGTCCGGATCGGCTCCCCCGTCCGTCCCGACGCCGGACCGACAGCGATCGACGCGACAGCCCTCGCCGCGGAGTATCGCCGCCTCGTCGACCACGAGGGGATCGCGACGCGAGAGATCGACGTTCGCAAGCGCTGAAGCGTCGCTACTCGTTCGTCGACCCGCCCGCGTCGCCGACCCCGTCGACGAGCTCGTCGGCGAGCCCGGTGTAGCCGGCGGGCGTCAGCGCCGCCAGTTCCGCGCGGACCTCGTCGTCGACGTCGAGGTCCGCGAACAGCTCCCGGAAGTCGTCGAGCGTCACCGACCGGCCGCGCGAGAGCGCCTTCACGCGCTCGTAGGCCTCGGTGTCGCCCTCGCGGCGCAGGATCGTCTGGACGGCCTCGCCGATCACCTCGGGGGTCGCGTCGAGCTCCTCGCGCATGACGGTCTCGTTCGGGACGACCGTCGCGAGCCCGTCCGCGGCCTTCGAGTAGCCGATCAGGCAGTGTGCCAGCGCGGCGCCGACGTTGCGTTTGACCGTCGAGTCGGAGAGGTCGCGCTGAAGCCGCGAGCTCGTCACGTAGTCGGCGAGGAACGTCAGGTCCGAGTTCGCCACCGAGAGGTTCCCCTCGCTGTTCTCGAAGTCGATCGGGTTCACCTTGTGAGGCATCGTCGACGACCCCGTCTCGCCCTCGACGGCCTCCTGCCCGAGGTATCGGTCGGAGACGTAGAGCCACGCGTCGAGGTCCAGATCGAGGAGGACGTTGTTGACGCCCCGCAGCGCGTCGAACAGCGCAGCGAGGTCGTCGCAGGGGTTCACCTGCGTCGCGAGCGCGGTGTGTTCGAGGTCGAGGCCGCGCACGAACGACGCGGAGAACGCCCGCCAGTCCACCTCGGGGTAGGCGGCGCGGTGGGCCGCGTAGGTGCCCGAGGCGCCCGCGAGCTTCCCGGAGAGGTCCTCGTTCGCGACGACGATCCGGCCGAGCGCGCGGCCGAGCCGCGCGGCGTACACCGCCATCTCCTTGCCGAACGTGGTCGGCGTCGCCGGCTGGCCGTGGGTGCGCGCCAGCATCGGCGCGTCGCGGTACTCGTGTGCCAGCTCGACTAAGGCGTCGCGAACCTCGCGGACCGCGGGGACGATCACCTCGCTCACCGCGGGCTTGAGCAGGAGGCGCTGCGCGAGGTTGTTCACGTCCTCGCTGGTGAGCCCGAAGTGGATCCACGGGTACAGCGACTCCGCGTCGTCGAGCGGCGCGTCGGGGCCTTCCGCGATGTCCGCCAGCCGGACGCGGAGGAAGTACTCGACCGCCTTCACGTCGTGGTTGGTCGCGTCGTACCCCGCGGCCCCCTCGGTCTCGAGGGCCTTGACCAGCCGCGCGTCCTCGGCGTCGAACGCCTCGTACACCTCGCGGAGCGCCGCCGCGGTCGCCTCGTCGAAGGCGATCGGCGTCGCGTCGAGCGCGCCCAGCCCGAGCAGGTACTCGACCTCGACGCGGGT
The DNA here is from genome assembly GCF_005435235.1 of Halorubrum sp. GN12_10-3_MGM. NCBI lineage: Archaea > Methanobacteriati > Methanobacteriota > Halobacteria > Halobacteriales > Haloferacaceae > Halorubrum > Halorubrum sp. GN12_10-3_MGM. The sequence goes on along the minus strand of NZ_SGUB01000003.1, from coordinate 161,802 downwards.
CCGGGCGCGCATCAGCGCGGCCTCGCTCGCGTACGGGGACAGTGGCGCCGTCCGGTCTGCGTAGCGGCCGTCGAGCGGCGAGACGGCCGCGAGCGGGTCCGCCCGGGACAGCCCCGCGATGGCGTCGTCCGCCGTCGGTTCGGAGTCGTCGGTCATGTCCGCGACTGCCCGCGGCGCCAGCAAAAGCGTGTCGATAGGGTGACGCACGGACGTGGATCCGAACCGCCGTCGGGTCGCACGAGACGCCCGTTCCGATCCGCAGATGTGGATACAACAGCGGTGCGGACCGCAATCGATATACCCCATCGGTCGGACGTTCGCGTATGAAGATCGCGGGACTCGCGAGCAACCGGGGACGGAACCTCAGACACATCGCCGACGCCGCGCCCGGCGGCGCGGAGCTGTCGGTCGTCCTGACGAACCGCGAGCAGGCGCCGGTGCTGGAGGCCGCGACCGAGCGCCGGATCCCGACCGAGGTCGTCGAGCGCGAGGAAGGCGAATCGCGCGAGTCGCACGAGCGTCGGGTCGTCGAGCGCCTCTCCGACTACGACGTCGACCTCGTCTGCCTGGACGGCTACATGCGCGTGCTCACCGACGAGTTCCTCGACGCCGTCCCGACGACGCTGAACGTCCACCCCTCGCTGCTACCGTCGTTCCCCGGCACCGACGCCCACGAGCAGGTGTTGGACGCGGGCGTTCGGACGACCGGCTGTACGGTCCACGTCGTCACCGAGGAAGTCGACGCCGGGCCGGTCGTCACCCAGGAACCGATCCCGGTGTACGAGGACGACGACGCCGACTCGCTGAAGGCGCGCGTCCTCCGCGAGGCCGAGTTCGCGGCGTACCCGCGGGCGGTCCGCTGGTTCGCCGAGGACCGCGTGACCGTCGAGCGGGACGACGAGGGGAGCCCGGAGCGCGTCACGGTTGCGGGCGACGTGGGCGGCGACTTCCCGGAGCGACGCTTCGTCTCCGAGGAGCGCACCGCCACGCTGCGGTACGGCGAGAACCCCCACCAGGACGCCGCGCTGTACGTCGACGACGGCTGCGAGGAGGCGAGCGTCGTCGACGCCGCCCAGCTGAACCCCGGCGCGAAGGGAATGGGGTACAACAACTACAACGACGCCGACGCCGCGCTGAACCTCGTCAAGGAGTTCGACGAGCCCGCGGCCGCGGTGATCAAACACACCAACCCCGCGGGCTGCGCGGTCGGGTCGGACCTCGCGGACGCGTACGATCGCGCGCTTCGCACGGACGCGAAGTCCGCGTTCGGCGGCATCGTCGCGCTGAACCGCGAGTGCGACGCCGACACCGCCACGGCGGTCGCCGACTCGTTCAAGGAGGTCGTCGTCGCGCCCGGCTACACCGACAGCGCGCTCGACGTGCTCCGGGAGAAGAAGAACCTCCGCGTCCTCGACGTGGGTCCGCTCGGCGCGGGCGACGACCGCTTCTCGGAGCGGTTCACGGAGAAGCCGGTCGTCGGCGGCCGCCTCGTCCAGGAGCGCGACCGGCAGTCGCCGACCGCCGCCGACCTGGAGGTCGTCACCGAGCGCGAGCCGACCGACGAGCAGGTCGAGACGATGCTGTTCGCCTGGAAGACGCTGAAACACGTGAAATCGAACGGGATCCTCTTCGCGACGGGCACCGAGACGGTGGGCGTCGGCATGGGGCAGGTGTCCCGGGTCGACGCCGTGACGCTCGCGGCGATGAAGGCCGAGAAGGACGCGGAGGGGAAGTCCGCCGATGGCGCCGTGATGGCCTCGGACGCGTTCTTCCCGTTCCCGGACGCGGTCGAGGAGGCGGCCGACGCGGGCATCGAGGCCGTCATCCAGCCCGGCGGCTCCGTCAACGACGAGGACGTGATCGCCGCCGCCGACGAGCGCGACATGGCGATGGCGTTCACCGGGTCGCGCTGCTTCCGGCACGATTAGGGGTCACCCCTCCCAGTCGCTCGGGACGTACTGCTCGAACTCGGGCTCGGGCGAGCGGGCGAGCGGACGGAACGCCCGCTCCCCGTCGACCCGGAACTCCTCGATCCGCGACTGTCCGGGGCCGGTGAGGTAGCCGACGTAGGACATGGCCCGCGCGTACGCCACGTCGTGCCGAGCGGGGTTGACCGGGATGACGGCGTACTCGTTCCGCAGCAGCGGCGGCGGGTCGTCGATTCCGGACTCGACGTGCCGCGCCAGGACGCCGTCGTCGCCGACGGCGAGGAAGGTGCCGCGGTCGACGAGGGTGTACGCGCCCGACTGCCGGGCGGTGGTCAGCGTCTCGCCCATCCCTTGACCGGTCTCGCGGTACCACTCGCCGCCGGGACTGAGCCCCGCCTCGTCCCAGATCCGGAGCTCACGGATGTGCGTCCCCGACCGGTCGCCCCGCGACAGGAACGTCGCCTCCGTCTCGGCGATCGCCCGAAACGCCGCCAGCGGGTCGCTTCCGGCGGCACCCGCCGGGTCGTCGGGCGGGCCGACGAGCAGGAAGTCGTTGACCATCACCCTGCGCCGGTTGATCCCGTGCCCCTCGGCGATGAACTCGTCCTCGAGCGGCCGGGCGTGGACGAGCACCACGTCGCAGTCCCCGTCGCGGGCGGTGCGGAGCGACGCGCCGGTCCCGCGCACGACCGCTTCCACGGACGCTCCGAACCGGTCTGCGTACCCGCGGTTCAGCACGGGGAGCAGCCCGCTGTCGTACGCCGTGGTGGCGGTGGCGAGCGTCACCGAGCCGCGGCGGGCGGCGGGCTCCTCGATCTGCTCCGCACAGCCCGCCAGCGAGGCGACACCGCCGAGACCGAGCGCCCGCACGTACTGTCGACGACGCATACGAATGTAGTCGAATTCATCTACGCTTTCGTATTAAGCAACCGGACGTTGTTACCGTCTGAGAACCTGCGCGCCCCGGGTCGGCACCGCGCGACCCTGTCGTTGTACCGTGTGCGGCCCGCGATGCCGATCGGGTCGGACGGGCGTCCCGGCGGAGAGGACACCCGCCGCGCCCGCCTTTCGTATCGAAATTTTGAAACGATAACCCCACGCGGACCGCCGGATCTGCGCCGCTTTTCTCTCCCAGTCTCGTTATCTCCGGACGGAGACCACCGTGGCGCAGTTCGGCAACTCGGTACGGCTGCTCGGAGACCGCGAGTTCGCGGCGCTCGCCGGGACCGCGTTCGCCCGCAGTCAGGCGTACTCGACGATCCTCATCGCCCTCGCGCTGTACGCCGACCTGTTCGGGACCACGGGGTTCATCGAGGGGCTGTTCGGCACCGCGTTCGCCGTCGTCCAGCTCGTCATCGTCCTCCCCTTGGGCCGGTGGGTGGACACCGGCAACGCGAAGCGGTGGCTGCTCGGCGGCTTCCTAATCAACGTCGGCGTCTTCGTCGGCTTCGCGCTGGTCGACAGCTCCGTTCACATCATCCTCGTGCGGATGGTCCAGGGGCTCGGCGCGAGCGTCCTCTGGATCACGGGCGCGACGGTGATCGGCGAGATCAGCCCTGACGACGAGCAGGGTCGCTGGCTCGGCTCGTACAACCAGTTCGCCTCTTTCTCGTCGCTCGCGGGCGACCTGGTCGGCGGCTACCTCCTGTACGCCTACGGCTTCTCCGAGACGTACGTCGTGTTGACCGCCGTCACGCTCGCCGCGTTCGTGCTGGTGTTCGCGTTCCTGCGCGACAACCCCGGCGGCCGGAAGGACCCCGAGGACGCCGGCGGGGTCGAGACGTTCCGGTCGCTGCTCGGCCTCCCGATGCTGCGCGCGCTCGTCTTCTTCCGGTTCACGTTTAGCGTCGGCAAGATGGCGGTGATCATCTTCCTCCCGATCTACGCCCGGACGACGTTCGGCATCTCCGCGTTCGCCATCGGCTGGATCATGGCGGGCGGGAAGGCGACGAAGGCGCTCACGCAGGGGTTCGTCGGGGACCTCACCGACCGCTACGACCGCACCTACCTGTTCGTCGCGGTCGGCGCGCTCCTGTATGGGGTCGGCACGGCGATCATCCCCCTCGCGGCGTACTTCGACGGGACCGTCGCGCCGGTCACCGTCTCGTACCTCGGCGACTCCCAGACGCTCGGCGGGGCCTTCTTCGCGCTGTTCGCCGCATACTCGCTGCTCGGGGTCGCCGACTCGATCCGGCTGCCGGCGAGCATGTCGCTGTTCGTCGACGAGGGGGAGGCGTACGACTCCGTCGCGAGCGCGATGAGCCTCCGTTCCGTCTCGTGGAAGGTCGGACAGGTCGTCGGGCCGGTGCTCGTCGGGACCACGATGGACTGGACGACCACCGAGACCGGGTTCCTGCTCGCGGCCGGCTTCATCGCGTTCGCGACCACCGGGTTCGCGTGGCAGGCGCGCGGGGCGCACCGCGCGGCCCGAGATCCGGGTCCGGCCGCGCCCGGCGACGACTAACTTCGCCTCAGAGCGTGTAGTCGTGATCGCCCGTCTCGGACTCCAAAAAGGCCGTCAGCAGGTCGACCGTCGCCTCCACGTCGCCGCCGTCGGCCGTCTCGGTGACGGTGTGGAGGTACCGCGTCGGGATCGATATCGCGCCCACGGGCTTCGCGCCCGCCGTGTTCTGGAACCCCGCGGTGTCGGTGCCGCCCGCGGGCAACACCTCGTGCTGGTGGTCGATCCCCTCGTCCTCGGCGACCTCCGTGAGTCGGCTGTGGACCTTCGGGCTGGCGATCACCGAGGAGTCTTTCAGCTTCACCGCTGTCCCCTCGCCGAGGTCGGTGACGGCGTCGGCCGGGTCGCCCACCTGCGGCACGTCGTTGGCGACGGTGACGTCGAGAGCGACGGCGAGGTCCGGGTCGATGTCGACGCCGAGCGCCTTCGCACCCCGGAGCCCGACCTCCTCCTGGACGGTCGCCGCGAAGTGGATCGTCACGGCCGGGTCGTCGATCCGGCGGGCGGCCTCCAGCATCGCGAACACGCAGATCCGGTCGTCGAGCGCCTTCCCGGTGACTCGGTCGCCCATACGCGTCGTGGTCTGGTCGAGGGTGACGAGGTCGCCGACGCTCACCGACTCCTCGACCGCCTCCGCGTCGCGACCGAGGTCAATGAACACGTCCTTCACCTCGTCGTCTTTCTCCCGCTGCTCCTCCGTGAGCGTGTGCGGCGGGACGGAGCCGATGACGCCCGTCAGGTCCTCGTCGCCGTGGACGGTGACGCGCTGTGCGCGCAGGACGCGGGCGTCGAACCCGCCGAGGGGGTCGACTTGGACGAACCCCTCGTCGGTGACGTGCCGGATCATGAAGCCGATCTCGTCCATGTGGGCCGCGACCGCGACCGAGTAATCCGAGTCGCCTTCGATCGTCCCGACGACGTTTCCCATCGCGTCGGTCCGGACGCGGTCGGCGCTGTCGGCGAACTCGCGGCGGACGATGTCGCGCACGTCGTCCTCGTAGCCCGGGACGCCGCGGGCCTCGGTCAGCTCTCGGAGCAGGTCGAAGTCGAAGTCGAACTCGCGCGCCATGCGCCCACCTGACGCGCCAGCGACAAAGGTCCGCAGGATCCGGCACGACCGTCGGCCTTCGGGACCGCTCCACCGGTCGACCCCGCCGCGTCGGCGAGCGCGCATCCGACAACCCTAAATACGTTTATCGTTGTTCCGCAACCCTTTTGCGGTCGCTCTCGGGATGTCGTGTGTATGAGCGACGTGAAAGCGGAACTCCGCGAACAGTTCATGGACGCCTTCGGCGGCGCAGACTTCCCCGTCGAGAACCAGATGGACCTCGTCCCGGCCCTCCCGGACGGTCCGGCGACGAAGTTCGAGGCCGGCGACGTGAGCTTCACCGCGATGGAGATGGCGGCGAAGCTCGGCAGCGAACAGGAGTTCCCCTACGACGACGCCGAGTCGCTCGTCGACGACATCATCGACGGGCTCGACGCGAAAGGGATGCTCTGAGTCGGTCGACCGCCTCACCGCGTTTCTCCTCGCGATCCGCCGCCGACTGTCACCGCCGAGCGTCGCCGCCGACCGGCGGCGGGAGGTTGATTACCGCGGAGCCGCTACGGCGGGTGTGTTCGCCGAGTTCACGAGCCTGGTGCCGCGGTGGGTCCTCTGGGGAGTCGGTCTCGGCGGGGTCGCCACCGCCGTGGTCGCCTTCGCGTTCTACCTCGGGGACCGGTTCGTCCCGGCACCCGCCGCGTCGACCGGCGGCCGCGGCGCCGCCGGCGACGACCGCCGCCGCCGCGAGATCCGGACGTACCTGAACGCCGCCGGCGAGCGCTTCGACGAGGACCACGCGTTCGACGGCGTGTCGGTCCCCTTCTACCTCCCGGACCGCGGGGTCGCGATCACCTTCGACGCGCACGACTACTTCCGGCTGGAGGGCGAGGGCGTCTACACCGTCCTCTGTGAACACGAGATGCCCGGCCGCGGGCTCGGTCGCCGGCTCCCGTTCGACGTGGACGAGCCCGACTGGGCGACCGACGACTCGTCCGGTTCGGGTGGCGGCCGGTCCAGCGCCGGCGGCTTCGGCGGGCGATTCGGCGCCGACCGGGCCGCCGGGCGCTCGACCGCTCGCGGCCGCGCCGGCCGCGCGGACCCCGTCGGCGACGCGTTCGACGAGCTCGGCCTCGACCGCGACGCCGACGTCGACGCGGTGAAGGGCGCGTACCGCGAGCGCGTCAAGGAGACGCACCCGGACCAGGGCGGTGACGAGGAGTCGTTCCGCCGTGTCCGCGAGGCGTACGCGACCGCCCGCAACCACGCGGACGGCGGACCGAGCCCGGGCGGCGGCGACGCGGACCGCGACGCGGGCCGTCGCCGCGAGCGCTCGTCCGGGTACGGGCGGTGAGCGACCGCGCCCACGAGTCGGGGCCGACGTTCGCGGACCGCGCTGTCTACCTCCCGGGAGCCGACGCCCTCGTCGTCGCCGACCTCCACGTTGGCCGCGGCGAGGCGTCCGCCGTCTCGCTCCCGCTCGGCGAGCGCGCGGACCTCACTGACCGGCTCGGCACCCTCCTCGACCGGTTCGATCCCGGAACCGTGGCCGTCGCCGGCGACGTGGTCCACACCTTCGACCGAGTCACGGACAGGACCCTCGGCACACTGAACGCCCTCCGCGACGCATGCGAGACGCGCGGCGCCGCCCTCGAACTCGTCGCCGGCAACCACGACACCGCCCTGCCGAGCCGCTGGGACGGGCGGGCCCGCGAGGAGCTCGTTCTGAGCGAGAGCGGCGACCGGGACGCCGACGCCACGCACGTCGCGAGAACGGTCGTCTGTCACGGGCACGAGGCGCCCTCGACCGACGCCGACCGCTACGTGATCGGCCACGTCCACCCGACGATCGAGATCGAGGGCGACCGCCGGCCCTGCTTCCTCCGCGGCCCCGGAACGTACCGCGGGGCCGACCTCCTCGTGTTGCCCGCGTTCACCCGCCTCGCGCCGGGCGTGGCGGTCAACGACATGCGCACCGACGCGTTCGACTCCCCGCTCGTGACTGACGCGGACCGCCTCGCGCCGGTCGTGGTCGACTCCCCGTCGGAGGGCTCGGGCCGCGGTGCGGATGCGGGCGACGCGGGAGAGGCCCTCCGGTTCCCGCCGCTCGGCGAGTTCCGCCGGCTGTTGTGAGCGCTTCTGCCCCGCCGTGCGTACAGCACCGGACAAACACGGGAGCGCCTCGCCGAGGGTGTCACGGGTGAACCCCACCGCCGGCGACGTGGATCTCCTCGCTCTCTCGTCGGGCGAGAGACTATAACGAACGTTTATGATTCACGCGGTGCGAACCGTTCCCACATGGAAGCAGCCAGACTCCACGAGTACACCGACGACATGCGCGAGGGGCTCACCATCGACGAGGTCGACCGGCCGACGGCGACGGGGCCGGACGACGTCGTCGTCGAGGTCGAGGGCGCGGGCTGGTGCCAGACGGACAACCACATCATCGAGGGGATGTGGGCCGAGTACGTCCCGCAGGAACTGCCGCTGACGCTGGGCCACGAGAACGCGGGGACGGTCGTCGAAACGGGCGAGGACGTCGAGATCGTCTCCGCCGGCGACCCGGTGATCTGCCACCCGGTACAGACCTGCGGGACCTGTCGCCCCTGCCGGCTCGGCGAGACGATGCACTGCGAGAACAGCGCGTTCAACGGGCTGACTCACGACGGCGGCTTCGCCGAGTATCTCCACACCAGCGAACGAGCGGTCATCCCGCTGCCGAGCGGGGTCGAACCGATCGACATCGCGCCGCACGCGGACGCCGGCATCACCGCGTACCACGCGGCCAAGAAGGCGGTCGCGGAGCTGAACCCCGGCGACCACGCCGTCGTCATCGGCGTCGGCGGGCTCGGTCACATCGGGCTCCAGTGCCTGAACGCGATGAGCGCGGCAAAGATCACCGCCGTCGACCTGAAGGAGTCGGCGCTGAACCTGGCGAACAGTTACGGCGCGGACCACCTGGTGAACCCGAGCGAGGCCGACGTGGCGGCCGAGATAGCGGGGATCACCGACGGCACGGGCGCCGCGCAGGTGCTCGACTTCGTCGGCGAGGACGTGACGACCGCCTACGCGCCGGACATCACCGCCGGCGGCGGCGACCACCACGTCATCGGCTACGGCGGGCACGTCCACGAGCCGTCGCAGGCGCTGGTGAACGGCGAGTTCTCCTTCGTCGGCAACATCGTCGGGCGGTACGCGGAGCTTCAGGAGCTCGTCGCGCTCGTCGAGCAGGGAGATGTCGACCTCCACACCAGCCGGTACGACCTCGGCGAGATCAACGCGGTCGCCGAGAAGCTCGAACACCGCGAGATCGACGGCCGTGCCGTGATCACGCCCTGAAACCGGCTCCGACAGCCGGACCGCGCCGCGGCCCGCGGCCTGTTCTTCGTCCCGTGGGACGTCTCGGGACAGGCCCCGAGCGAAAGCGGGGCGTACCCGTTCGAGGTGACGACCACGGTCCGGTGACCGGCGACCGGACAACGGGAAGACATTTAGCCCGGCGCCCGGGGAAATACGACATGAAAACTGCCCTCCCCGCCGATTCCCGCTTCACCGCCGCTCGGTGGTGGTCGCTCTACGCCGGCGTGTACGCGCTCGGCTGCGCCGCCCTCACTGCGTCGCTGCTCGCCGACGTGCTCGGCCTGTTCGCCGACGTGGTCGGTCTCCCGCCCGCGGCCGGGATGCCGCTCCTCGCGACCCCGGCGCTCGTCGTCGGGACGCTCGTCTGGTGGGCCCTCGTCGAGCGGCCGGACGCGCCCACGTATCTCCGTGGGGCCGCCTTCGGGCTGCTCACCGCGCTCCTCACCGGCGCGCTCTGGACGGCGTGGTTCGTGGTCATCTGGGGACTCGAGATGCTCGCCGCCGGGCCCGTGCGGCTGCTGGTCGGGTTCGTACTCGGCGCGGTCGCCGTCGCCGGCGTCCTCGTCGGGCTCCCGATCACGTACCTCCGGCGACGGAGCCGGCGGGCGTCGGCGGCCGCCGCGACCGCTAACTCCTTGTGACTGCGGCGCACACTCGTTGCGCATGGACGAGAACGGCGTCGACGACGCCGGCGACGGCGCGACCGATCCGCTCGCCGACGAAGACGTCTATCGCGTGCTCGGGCCGGACGGGAGTCCCCTGCCCGACGCGACGGTGCCGGACCTCTCTGACGAGCGGTTCCGCGCTATCTACCGCGATCTGGTCGTCACGCGTCGGTTCGACGAGCGCGCCGTCAGCCTCCAGCGACAGGGCCGGATCGGGACGTACGCGCCCTGCGCGGGCCAAGAGGGGTCGGCCGTCGGGTCGACGCACGCGCTCGCGGACCGCGACCTGATAAGCTACCAGTACCGGGAGCACGGCGCGGCCGTCGTCCGCGACCTCCTCTCCGAGTACCTCCCCTACTGGATGGGCCACGAGGCCGGGACGGAAGCGATCGCCGACGGCAATGTCTTCCCACTGAACATCGGCATCGCGGCCCACCTCCCGCACGCGGTCGGGGCCGCGTGGGCGTTCGCCCACCGCGACGAGGACCGCGTCGTCGCCTGCCACTTCGGCGACGGCGCGACCAGCGAGGGCGACTTCCACGAGGCGATGAACTTCGCCGGCGTCTTCGACACGCCGACGGTATTCTGCTGTCACAACAACGGGTGGGCAATCTCGGTCCCGAGGGGGAGACAGACCGCGAGCGACACTTTCGCCGGGAAGGCGACCGCGTACGGTTTCGACGGCGTCCGCGCCGACGGTATGGACCCGCTCGCCAGCTACGCGGTCACGCGGGAGGCTGCCGAGCGTGCCCGACGCGGCGGTGACGGCGACGGCGGCGACGAGGTGGGCGGCAACGGCACCGCGGACGACCCGCGTCCGGTCCTCATCGAGTTCGTCGAGTACCGGTTCGGCGCCCACACGACCGCCGACGACCCGACGGCCTATCGCGACGCCGACGACGTTGACCCGTGGCGCGCGCTCGACCCGCTCGACCGCATGGAGGCGTTCCTCCGCGAGACGGATCGCATCGACGACGAGGGCGTCGCGGCGATCCGCGAGGAGGCGGACGACGTCGTCGCCGCGGCGATCGACGCGGCGGAGTCGGTTGAGGCCGACCCCGCCGCGATGTTCGACCACGCGTTCGCCGGGCTCTCGCCCGAGACCCGCCGTCAGCGCGACGACCTGCTCGCGGCCGTCGCGGAACGCGGCGAGGAGGCGTTCCTGCGAGAGGAGTGAGCGGGCCGCGAGGCGACCGGGCCGGCTACAGGTGCCCGCCCGCCGCGTTCGCCGCCTTCCGGCCGCTCTCTAGGGCGCCTTGGATCGACGACCACTCCGTGTAGTCGCCGGCGAGGACGACCGGGCCCTCGGGGTCGTCCGGCTTCGGGAGGTCGGCGTGGACGCCCGGCGGCTGCGCGAACTGCGCGAACCGGATCCGGTGGACGTCGAGGGTCTCCAAGCCGCCAAAGTCGCGGTCGGGGAACCACGCGTCCAGCGCGTCCCGAACGTCGTCGCGGAGGTCGCGCTCGTCGCGGTCGAGCGACTCCTGCCCGAGGAACGTCGCCGCGAGGAGCGCGCGGTCGCCGGGCGCGTACTCGGGCGCGACCTCCGACATCGGGACCACCGCGTTCGGCGACTCGTCGGCTGCGTTGAGGAGGATCCGGCCGCCCGTCTCGAACGACTCGCCCGCGGGGAGCGCGAACCACCCGGTCACGTTCGGCACGCCCTCGGTCGGGACCGACTCGACGCCGGTGAGCCGCCGGGCCTCCGGCGGCGAGGTCGCGACGACGACCGCGTCCGTCTCGCGCGTCGTACCGTCCGCGAGTTCCACGGTCGCACCGTCCGCGTCGGCGGCTCCGGTTCGGAAGGGAATCCGGCCCCCTCCGGCGATCCGGACCGCCTCCACGTCCCCGCCGGTCTCGATATCGACGCCCGCCTCGCGGGCGCGGTCGGCGAGCGCGGCGGGGAGCGCGGCCATCCCCTCGGCGGGGACGCCGATCGACCCACGGCCCATCGCGCGGAACGTGTACTCGAAGACGTGCTTCGAGGTCGAGAGGCTCCGGTCTAAGGTGATCCCGCCGTAGAACGGCTCGACGAAGTTCTCGACGTAGTCGTCGGCGAACCCCCAGTCGCGGAGGTACTCGCGGATCGGGGCGTCGCGCCCGGCGAAGAACTCGCCCTCGTCGCGGTTTCCGAGGTCGTACCGCAGCGCGAGCGTCCGGAGCTTGTCGGAGAAGGAGACCTCGTCGTTCAAAAGCGAGGGAATCGCGGACAGCGGGTCGCGGAGGGGGTCGCCGAGCGTCGAGCGCGAGCCCGGGCGGCAGATCGTCGCACCGGGCGCGAACGTCCGGAGGTCGAGGTCGTCGAGCCCGTCGGCGCCCAGTTCGCGCTCGACGGCGGGGTAGCTCGAGAAGAGGACTTGGAAGCCGCGGTCGACGGTGAACCCGTCGACCGTCTCCGTCCGCACGCGCCCGCCGACCTCGGGGCGTCGCTCGTACAGCGTCACGTCCGCGCCCGCCTCCGCGAGTCGGGTCGCCGCGACGAGCCCCGCGAGCCCGCCGCCGACGACCGTGGCGTCTCCGTTCATATGTGCTGTATCGGGTCGCGGGTTTATAAGCGGCGGCGGGTCGAGGCGATTCGATTGGCGAAGCCACAGCCGCTCGGCCGCGTTGCTTCTGATAAATCGCTGATCGACACAGTCCACTCCGAAGCCCCTCCCGACGGCGACCGCACAGCGCCTCGCGCCACCGCGATTCGGGGTCTCGTCGAGACGGTCATCCGCACCCGAGTGCGAAGCGATTAGTCGCCGCCGCCGCAAGGTTCGGTATGGCAGACTTCGAGACCACGCCGGCGTTTCGCGGGCTGGAGAGTCGGGCGTCGGGACGCGTCCACGAGACCGCCGACGCGGCGGCCATCGACGACGACGAGCGGGCGCGCGGACTCGACCCGGTCTACGACTACGACGCCGTCGACCCCGACGACCTCTTCGACCCGGCGGCCCGCGGCGCGAGCGGCGACGCGCGGATCGCGCCCGCGACCGCGCGCGGCCACTGGCGCTTCGACGCCCTGCTCCCGTTCCCGGCCGACGGCGCGCTCACCGCGGGGGAGGGCGGGACGCCGCTCGTGGCCACCGACCGGCTCGCGGACGAGCTCGACGTCGACGCGGTGTACGTCAAAGACGAGGGGCGCAACCCGACGGGGACCGTCCTCGACCGCGGCCTCTCGCTCGCGACGACCGCGGTGGCGGCCCGGGCCGCCGCCGGCGGCGACGTGGAGCCGCTCGTCTGCGCGAGCCCGGGGAACGCCGGGCAATCGATGGCGGCGTACGCGGGCCGGGCGGACCTGCGGTCGTACGCGTTCGTCCCCTCGCGGTGCGCCTTCTCGAACAAGTCGATGACGAACGTCCACGGCGGCGAGATGCGTGTCGTCGGCGGGCGCTTCCCCGACGCGGCCGACGCGGTCGACGAGCAGCTCGCGACCGACTACACCGACCTCGGCGAGTTCGCCACGCCGTACCGCCACGAGGGCGCGAAGACGATCGCGTTCGAGCTCGTCGCCGATCTCGGTGACACCCCCGACGTGGTCGTCGTCCCGACCGGATCCGGCGAGGTCGTCGCCGGCGTCAACAAGGGGTTCGCCGAGCTGGCCCGGATCGGCGCGGTCGATGACACCCCGAAGGTCGTCGCCGCGCAGGCGTCCGGCTGCGCGCCGATCGCGGCCGCCGTCGAGCGCGGCCTCGACGAGCCCGAACCGTGGTCGACGCCCGACACAATCTGCGGCGAACTGGAGATTCCGGACCCCGCGGGCGGCGCCGCGGCAGTCGAGGCGGTCACCGAGAGCGGCGGGACCGCGGTCGGCGTCGACGACGACGACATCCTCGCGAGCGCGGTCGCCGTGGCGCAGAACGAGGTCGTCGAGATGGGCGCGACGGGCGGCGCGGCCCCCGCCGGCGCGTGGGCGCTCGCCGAGGAGGGCTTCTTCGACGGCGACGAGACCGTCGTGCTCCTCAACAGCGACGCCGGGCTGAAGACGCCCGACGTCCTCCGCAGCCACCTGATGGGACAAGGGATTTAGAAACGGAACCGGCGGTCAGCGACCGATTCGATTCAATCGCGCCGCGCGAGCAGGCCAGTGGCGAGCAGCGCGATCGCGGCCGCGACGACACCAAATCCGGGGACCTCCGCGCCCGTGTCGCCGTCGCTGCCGCCCGCGTCCGTCTCGTTTCCGTCCATGCCGTCGGTCGAGGAGTCGCCGCCGTCCGACGTATCATCGCTCCCGGACGAGTCGCCGTCGGAGGAGCCGTCGTCCGACGACTCGCCGCTCTCGGTGCCGTCCGTCGACTCGCTGCCCTCCTCCTGTAGCTCGACCACCGCGTTCGACAGCGTCGTCGTCGACCGGATCACGCTGCGCGGCGCGGGCTGGTTGAGGTAGTCCACGTTCATCACGACGTAGTTCTCCTCGACGCCAGCGGTCGTGCTGGCGTACGGCTCCTCCGCCAAGATCGCGGCCTCGGGGTCGGTGACCAGGATTAGCTCGGGGTCCGTCTGGAGGATCACCTCGTCGGAGAGCTGCGGATACGCCTCGTACTCCGCGGCGACGTTGTCGGCGCCCCCGACGTTCATGATCGCGTCGATGAAGGTGTTGTTCGCGGCGACGTAGCCGCCGCCAAGCGGGTAGAGCGCGGCCGGGCGGTCGACGCCGGCGGTCCGGTTCTCCGCCGCGTCGACCGCGTCGTACATCTCCTCGTTCGTCTCGCTCGCGGCGTCGCACGCGCCGACGAGCCGACCGATCGTCTCCGTCTTCTCGGCGATGTCGTCGATCGAGGTCGCGGCCGGGAAGTGGTACACTTTGAGCCCCTGCTCGCGGAGCGGCCCCACGTCGGCGGCCGAGGAGTTCGGCGCCAGCACGAGGTCGGGCTCGGTGTCGACGACGCGCTCGACGCTCGCGCCGAACTCGGCCGAGACGTTCGCACGCTCCTCGGCGCCGTCGAGGTAGAGCGCGAACCGGCTCACGCCGACGACGCGGTCCTGTTCGCCGAGCTCCCACAGCGTCTGCGCGGCCGACGGGTTGAGCGTCGTGATCCGCTCGGGACGCTCCTCCAGCGTTATCGTGGTCCCGGTCGCGTCGGTCGCATTGAGCGGGAAGCCGCAGGCGCCGTCGGTCTGTGCGGGGGCGGCCCCCGCCCCGGCCGCGGACCCGACCGCCGGCTGTGTGCCCGCAGCCGATTGCGCGCCCGCAGCCGGTTGCGCGCCCCCGGTCAACTGCGCGCTCGCGCTCGGTCTGTCCGTCGCTATTGTCGGCTGTGCGCCCGCGGCGGTCCCGGCGACGCCGCCGATCAGGGCGGTCGCCACCAACGCGGCCATCGCGATTGCGAAGCTATTTCGCATCGAATTGAGGACCGGACTCGTCCAATAAGTATTTATCTACTACAAGTTGTGTTGGAGAACGCATGCGACCTTGGGCCCGCTCGGCGGCGTGGTCGGCGGCGATAGCCGCGCTGCTGGCGGTCGTCGTCGTCGTCAGCGCCGCGATCGGTCCCGTCCGTATCCCGCCTGAGACGGTGGTGAAGTCGGTGTTGAACGCGCTCGCGGTGCCGTCCGGAATCGAAGCGAGCGCGAGCGGCGTCGGCCCGTTGCCGGTCCCCGGCGTCGGTCCCCTCACGCTCCCCGGCGTCGACCTCGCGTTCGCGTCGCCGTTCGCGTTCCCCGTCGACTCCGTCCACCAGCGGATCGTCGTGGGCGTGCGGCTCCCGCGGATCCTGCTCGCCGCGCTCGTCGGCTTCGCGCTCGCGGCCGCCGGCACGGTGATGCAGGGGTTCTTCCGAAACCCGATGGCCGACCCGTCGATCATCGGCGTCTCGTCGGGCGCGGCGGTCGGCGCGGTGGCGTTCATCGTCTTCCCCGCCGCGCTCTCCGCGACCGTCGCGCTCCCGCTCGTCGGCCCCGTCGAGGTCGCGCTCTCGCGGGGCGCGGGGACGAGCCTCTTCGCGTTCGTCGGCGCGCTGGTCGCCGCCTTCGGCGTGTACGCCATCGCGACCCGGAACGGCCGGACTCCCGTCGCTACCCTCCTGCTCGCCGGCGTCGCGGTCCAGACGTTCCTCGGCGCGGTCGTCTCCTACCTCCAGCTCCAAGCGGGGGAGTCGCTCCGGCAGATCGTCGCGTGGCTGATGGGCCACCTCTCGGGCGCGGCGTGGAGCGAGGTGGCCGTCACCGCCGCCGTCGTGCCGCCGCTGTTCCTCCTGCTGCTCGCGTACGCCCGCGACCTCAACGTCCTCCTGCTCGGCGAGGAGGAGGCACGGGGGCTGGGGATCGCGGTTGAGCGCACGAAGCGGGTGTTGCTCGCCGCCTCGGCGCTCGTCACGGCCGCCGGGGTCGCGTTCGCCGGCGTGATCGGGTTCGTCGGTCTCATCGTCCCCCACATGCTCCGGCTCGTCGTCGGGCCCGACCACCGGACGCTGCTCCCGACCGCGGCACTCGCGGGCGGCACGTTCCTCGTCGCGGCCGACACCGTCGCGCGCTCCGCGGCCGCGGAGTACCCGGTCGGGATCATCACCGCCGCGGTCGGCGCGCCATTCTTCGTCTACCTGCTCGTGACCCGGGAGGTGACGGAGCTGTGAGTGCGGATCCCACCGTCGACGCCGAGACGACGGGCGCGGCCGACGCGGCGGAGTCGGCCGCGGGCGGCGGCGACGGTTCCGAGGCCCTCCCCGACACGGCGCTCTCGTTCGGCGACGCGCCGCTGCTGTCGGCCGCGGACGTGGCCGTCTCGTTCGGCGACCTCGACGTCGTCTCCGGCGTCGACCTCCGGGTCGAGCCCGGCTCGCTCGTCGGCCTCGTCGGGCCCAACGGCGCCGGGAAGACCACCGTGCTGCGCGCGGTGACCGGCGCGGTCGAGCCGGACGCCGGGACCGTGCGCCTCGGCGGCGACCCGGCGTCGTCGCTGTCGGCCCGTGAGGTCGGTCGGCGCGTCGCGAGCGTCCCGCAGACGACGAACCTCTCGTTCGACTTCCGGGTGCGCCACGTCGTCGAGATGGGTCGGACGCCCCACCTCGGGCGCTTCGACGCGCACGGGACCGAGGACGACGCCGCGGTCGACGCCGCGATGGCGGCCGCCGACGTCGAGCGCTTCGCCGACCGGTCGATCACCGAGGTCTCGGGCGGCGAGCGCCAGCGCGTGCTGCTCGCGCGGGCGCTGGCGCAGGCGGCGCCGCTCCTCCTCCTCGACGAGCCGACCGCCAGCCTCGACGTACACCACGCGGTCGAGACGCTCGAACTGGTCCGCGAGTTCGTCGACGGCGGCGACCGGGGAGCGATCGCCGCGATCCACGACCTCGACGCCGCGGCCCGCTACTGCGACGAGGTGGTCGTCATCGCGAACGGCGGGGTTCAGGCCGCCGGGCCGCCCGAGTCGGTGCTATCGGCGTCCGCCGTCGGCGCGGCCTTCGACGCCGAGGCGTTCGTCGGTCGCAACCCGGCCACCGGGACGCCCGCGGTCACTGCGTTCCCGGAGAGCGACGCCGACCCGCGCAGCGTCCACGTGATCGGCTCGGGGCGGTCGGGCGCGCGCGTCGTCGCCCGGCTGGCCGCCGCGGGCCACGAGCCCTCCGTCGGCGTAGTCCCCGAGGGAGACGCGGCCGCCGGCGCCGCCGCGGACGCGGGCGCGACAGCGGTGACGGCGCCCCCATTCGAGGACCCCTCCCCGGAGGCGCTCGCTGCGGCGCGCGACCTCGCGGCCGACGCCGACGCGACGCTCGTGGTCGCGGCGGACGGCGGCGTCGCCCCGACCGCGAACGGCCCGAACGCCGAGGTCGCGGCGGCCGCGGACCGCGTCGTCCCCGTCGCCGACGACGTCGACGACGCGGAGCTGCTCGACGCCGTCGCGGCCGCGAGCGGTGCCGAGCCGGCGGAGTGACTCCGACCGCTCGGGTCCCCGCCGTCCGGCCCGCGAAGCGTCACCGTTTATTCGCTCGACCGCGTCCCTCCGACGATGAGCGTGCCCTGCGTCGCCGTCGCCCGCGAGCGCGGCGAGACCGTCCGGAGCCGGCTCGCCGACGCCGACGCCCTCGACGGCGACCACCAGATCGCCGTCGACGGCGAGACGATCTACATCCCCGTCGCGGACCGCGAACTAGTGCCCGCTGCGTTCGCCGACCGGATCGTCGAGCGCGACGCCGAGCGACGGGACCGCCCCACGACGCCCGCCGACATCCTGGGATACGAGCCCTCTATCGAGCGGCTCGGTGACATCGTCATCGTCGACGAGGACGACGACGAGCGCGCCCGCGAGATCGCCGACGCCGTCGCGGCCTCCGACGTGCCTTGCGAGACGGTCCTCAACCGCGCGTCGCCGATCGAGGGCGAGTTGCGGGTCCGCTCTTGGGACGTGCTGGTCGGCGACGACACGGAGACGGTCCACCGCGAGTACGGCCACGAGTTCGCGCTCGACGTCGCCGCGGTGTACTTCTCCCCGCGGCTCGCGACCGAGCGTCACCGCGTGGCCGAGCAGGTCGACCCCGGAGAGTCGGCGATCGATATGTTCGCCGGCGTGGGCCCGTACGCGGTACCTATGGCGTCCCGCGGCGCCGACGTGGTCGCCTGCGATCTCAACGAGCGCGCGGTCGAGTACCTCCGCGAGAACGCCGCGCGCAACGGGGTCGCCGACCGGGTGACCGCGATCAGCGGCGACGTGCGCGACCTCGCCGACTCCCACGCGGACACCGCCGAACGCCTCGTGATGAACCTCCCCCACTCCGCGGACGAGTTCTTGGACACCGCCGTCGCGCTCGCCGGCGACGACTGCGTGATCCACTACTACGACATCCAACACGAGGACGACCCGTTCGGCCAGGGGCGGCGCGCGATCGAGGCGGCCGCGGGCGACGACTACGCGGTCACCGTCGAGACCGAGCGGGTCGTCCGGTCGTACGCCCCCCACGAGCACAACGTCTGTCTCGACGCTCGCCTGACGCGCGACGCCGACTGATCCGGCCGCTCCGCGCGCCCGACGAACCGAGGCAGACACGTCAGGGAATATACTTATGAGTGTAACTATCTAACATGTCTTCGTATGAGCGACGCCGCAGACCCCGAAGAGCGAATCGACGAGACGACCACGTGGCCGGAGCTGGCGATGGGGCTCTACGACCGCTTGACCGGTCGAAACGCCGAGATACACTACCAGTTCGAGGACATGACCGTCGAGGTGCCGAGTGGGACGGGAGACGACGTCGAACACGCCGAGTGGCGCGTCGACGGCGGCGTCCGCGTCACGACCCGTGAGCGGGACTGAGTCTCACGCCGCCCTCGCAGTCGAGACCGACGACCTGACGCTCTCCGTCGACGGGGTCGATGTGTCGGTCCACGCTACCGAGCGGCGCCTGTTCCTCGAAGTAGAGAGCGTCGGTGACGCCCTCCGCGTCGCCCGCCGCCTCCCGGGCGACGCTGCCTCGGACCTCGCGGTCAGGGAACTGCGACTGGGGGACCTCACCGCCGAGGTCAGGGTCCGCGGACGAACGGTCGCGATCGCGGGCGCCGACGCGCGCCCCGGTCCGGTCTCACACCGCCTCGGCGTCGCGCCCGCCGAGGTGCGCCTCGCGGGGGTCGTCGGCGCCGGATACGGCGGCCTTTCCGCCGCGGTGCGCCGCGCGCGGCGGCTGTTCGCGTAGCGTCGAACGGGACGGAGAGCGGCGGCGCCGCTCGCGATCCGTCGTCGAGACAGCGAAAACGCCGCGCCGCCCCGAGGGGGGTCGGGGCGGAGCGGCCGGGGCCCGTCACATGACAAGCGGCCGCGGCGACGGTCGGCGGACCAGAGGCGATTTTGCGCTTGGCGCGTCGGTGACGCGTTTCACACGGTAGCCGCGGCGGAACGCTACTGGGGATGACGGCCGCGCCGAGTCGCGGTTGGGGAGACGACCGACGAGACCCTTGCCGCCCGGTACGGGCTCCGACCGGGCACGCACCGCCGAGGGATTCGATCCCCGCCGTCTCGGCACGCGGACGGTGTCAGCACATTCAAATTGAAGTCCGAACGAGTATTTAGTCTTTTTCCTTATACAATTGTATTGTGTTCTGGTTTCCTGTGTGTTTATAGATGTAATATGGGAACGATTGTGACGTTCGTCTTATTCGTATCGGGCGCGCGCGTCGCTTCCAGCGCGCGGCTCGGCTCCCGCCGCGTCCCCGTTGCGTCCCCGTTTCGGAACCCTTATTTTTCCGTCCGGGAATTGTGTGATGAGCGCCGGGGTAGCTCAGCTGGCAGAGCGATTCCTTCGTAAGGAATAGGTCGAGGGTTCAAATCCCTCCTCCGGCTCTTCTACCGAATCGTCTTCCGACCGAGAGCCGCGGCCGTGCGCGCCGTCGTCCTCCGTGATCGGCCTCTTTCTGATCGTTCCGTCACCGCTGTGCGATATCAGATTTATATTATCAAAAGAATATTAGGTGTGTGCCTATGTACCATGGAGCCGTATGCGCAGATATGCGACCAGAATACGAGCATCACGGCGAAGAAGTGTACGAGTGTTTCAAATGCGGTCGGCGAACGGACTCGCCGGGCGAGTGCGAGTGTGGCGGTGAACTGTGTCATATCGGCCGTTCCCGGGATCTGTAGCCGGATCTGTCACCGCCCGGTCTCGGCCCGTCGTCGATCCGATCAGTCGCTCCCGGCGGCGTCGTTCCCGTCGCCTCCGTCGGCGTCGCTTCCCCCGGCGTCGTCGCCAACCTCGCTCTCCGCGTCCTCGCCGCTCGCATCCCCGTCCGGCTCGAACTCCGGCAGCGAGAGGACGTTCTCCCGCCCCAGCCGGAAGCCGTCGAGGTCGCCCTCGTCGCGGAGCCCCGTCACCACCTGACTCGTCTTCGCGGCGGTCCAGTCCAGCTCCTCGGCCACCTGCTTCTGTTTCATCCGACCGCCCTGTGACTCGATGAGGCGAAGCACCTGCTCCTCGTTGCTCAACAGGTCGCTGTCGACGGTCGGCGCCGCGTCCGCCTCGTCGTCGCTCTCACCGGAGGTGTCCGCGTCGCCGTCTCCGCCGAGTCCCGACTTGCCGCTTGCGGCAGTCCCGTCACTCGCGGCAGTCTCGCTCCCGGCGGTCTCGCTTCCGACCGCCGTGTCGGTCGCGACGACTCCCTCTCCGCCGTCGTCCCCGGCGTTGCGCCGCCGATAGGCGGTTGTTCCGGCGACGACGAGCACGGCGAAGAGAGCGACGAGCCCGGCGGTCGGCACCCCCGAGAGCGGCCCGGCGGGTGCGACCGCGATCCGCGGTTGGCCGGCCGAGAAGTCGACCGGACCGTTCCAGACGACGGACTCCTCCCGGACCTCGCTCGGCTCCGGCGTCGTCTCTCCGAGGCGATACCCGTCCGGCCACGAGACGATGAGCGACGAGGAGCCGTCGAGGAACAGCCCGTCGACCGCGTCGCCGACGCGCAGCCGGTCGCCGTCGACGGCGGCGAAGTTCGTCCACTCGAACCGGTAGGTCAACACGCCGTACGCCTGCGGGAGTTCGCGCCGCTCGGCGGTGACGGTCGCGTTCGACACGGTCATGTTGCGCCCTGTCGCCGACTCGGCGGTCGCCGCGGTCGAGGCCATCCGGTCGCGGAACCGGGCCGTGTACGCGTCCGTGTCGTTCTCCACGTCGGCGCGAAGCTGCTCGAACGCCCGCTCCTCCTCGTCGGTGCCGAGCCGGATCCGGTACTCGACGGTCCATTGCGCGTCGCCGTCCGGTTGGACGGCGACCGCCATCGACACGTCGTCCGGTTCGACGTCCATCTGTGCGAAGCCGCCCTCGAACGGGACCGCGCCCGCGCCGCCGGCGGCGAGGGCGAGACCGACGGCCCCGAGGAGTGCGACGACGGCGAGGAGGACCGGCGCTCGCTTCACGTCCTACGCCACACGGAGAGCCGGTAAATTCCTTCCCATGCGGAACGGTTACGCGGTGCCGCCGCCAGCGGGGCGGCGGGTGTGTGCGGGTTCACGGCGCCACCGACTTCACGCATCGAGGCGAGACGGACTGCTGACGGTCGTCGGCGGGGCGCCCGCGCCGCCGCTCGAACTGTTTCCGTCGGGGCCGCCGCTCGGACCGTTTCCGTCGGAGGCGCCGCTCGAACTGCCTCCGTCAGAGCTATGCTTGCTCGAACTGCCTCCGTCAGGGGAGCCATCGCTTGAACTGTCTCCGTCGGAGGCGTCATCGCTTGAACCGTTTCCGTCGGAGGCGCCATCGCTTGAACCGTTTCCGTCGGAGGCGTCATCGCTCGGCCCGCTTTCACTCCCGGGTTCGCTCCCCGGGTCAGTCGGACCGCCGGTCGACGCGTTGCCGGCTCCGCCGCCGGTCGCGGTGCCGGATCCCGGGGGGTCGGACCGGTTCGGGCCGTCCGCGGCGACGGCTCCGGTCCCGTTCGCGCTCCCCGACGCCGGCGGTCCGACGGACCCGTTACCGGGCTCACCGCCCGGACCTTTCCCCGAACCGGCCCCGGGCGCTCCCATCGATCCGTTCCCCGAGCTCGCTCCCGGCGACCCGGCCGATCGATTTCCCGAATCCCCTCCGGGCCGCCCCATCCCGGGTGAGCCGGCGTCGACGGGCGGGCCGCGTGCGGTCCCGTTGCCCGGCGGGCCGCGCCGCCCGGGGGCGACCGGTCCGCCGACGTCTTTGCCCGCCACGCCGCGGGCGATGGCGGCGACCTCGGGGCCGCTGAGTTCGTTCGCGCGCTCGCGCAGCGTCGCCAGCCGCTCGTTGTCGACGCCCGTCTCGTTCCGGACGGCGGCGGGGAGTTCGGCGGCCGCGCTCGCGCTCCGGTTCAGCCCCCGCGAGAGCGTCTCGATCCGCGCGGTCGTCGTCGCCATCCGCGCGGCGTACGCGCCCTGACTCAGCTCCCCGGCCTCGCGGCGCTCGCGGAGCTCGTCCTGTCGCTGTTCCAGCTCCGCGAGGCGCTCCGCGGTCCGGTTCAGCCGCTCCGCGACGACGGCGGCGCGGCTCTCGTTGGTCTCGGACTCCCGGAGCGCGACCTCGAACGCTCGCGATTCGACCTCGCCCTCGATCTCCGCGCCCTGAACGCCGACGACGCCGGCGAGCCGCTCGCCGGGACTGAGGTCGCCCGTCGCGTTCGCGCCGCTCGCGCTCTCGGCGCCCGAGTCCGCACCGCTCCCGTTCCCCGGGTCGGTCTGTGCGGTCACCATGCCCGCCGGCGCGGCGGCGGCGGCTCCGACGATCAGGGCCGCGGCGACGGCCGCGACGACGAGACTCGCAATCCAGCGGTTCATTACCAGCGTCTACGCCCTCCGATCGTATATATCCGGAACTCCGTTAAGCCGGATCAACGCGGATTAATCGCCCGACGAGACCGGGACGGCTCGATTCCTCAAAAACGAGTGACAACTGCGGGTCGCCTCCGCGGAGGACGCGCCGTCGCGACTCAGTACGTCTTCGCGAAGTACGCCGTCCGCTCGGCGGCGTCGTCGCACATCGCGCACGTCTCCTCGTGGTCCCCGTCGGCGAGGGGGTCCTCGTCGTCGAACGGGACCATCACGATCTCGGCGGCCATCGGTTCCTTGATCGGCTCCTCGCAGGCCTCGTCGCCGCACCACGGCGCCTTCACGTAGCCGCCGTGCTGGCCGAGCGTGCCGAGGATCTCGGCGCGGTCGTCGGCCTCGCGCACGCCGTTGTCGAGGGTCTCCTCCGCGGTCGCGTACAGCTTGGCGTATATCTCGTCGAACTGGTCGCGGACGGTCTCGGCGACGGCCTCGCGGTCGACCTCGACGCTCTCGCCGTCGGGCCGGTGGACCAGCGTGAGCTCCTCGTCGTCGACCTCGTGGGGACCGATCTCGATCCGGAGAGGGATCCCGTTGAGCTCGTGTTCGTTGAACTTGAACCCGGGGTTGCGCTCGTCGCGGTCGTCGAGCTCGACCCGGATCCCGGCATCGTCGAGGTCGTCGGCCACGCCCTCGGCGTAGTCGAGGACGTCTTCTTTCGTGTCCTCCTGCCAGATGGGGACGACGACGACCTGCGTGGGCGCGACCGTGTGAGGCAAGACGAGCCCCTGCTCGTCGGAGTGGGTCATGATCAGCGCGCCCAGCGCGCGCCACGAGAGCCCCCACGAGGTGGTGTGGGCGACGCGCTCCTCCTCGTCCTCGTCCGAGTAGGTGATGTCGAACGCCTCGGCGAACGACTGCCCGAGGTGGTGGGAGGTGCCCGCCTGGACCGACTTCCCGTCGGGCATCAGCGCCTCGACGGTCGTCGTCGTGTCCGCGCCGGGGAACTTGTCGTGGTCCGGCTTCTGCCCCTTCAGGACGGGCATCGCCAGCAGGTCGTCGTAGACGGACTCGTACTGGTCGAGCCGGGTCATCGTCTCCGCCCACGCGTCCTCGCGGGTCGCGTGCGCCGTGTGGCCCTCCTGCCACAGGAACTCCTTCGTCCGGAAGAAGGGCTTCGTCTCTGTCGCCTCCCAGCGCACGACCGAGCACCACTGGTTCACGCGCAGCGGGAGGTCGCGGTGGCTCCGCACCCACTGGCTGATGTACGGCGTGATGATCGATTCGGAGGTGGGCCGGACCGCGAGCCGCTCCTCGAGCTCCTTGTTGCCCGCCTCGTCGACCCACGCCACCTCGGGATCGAACCCCTCGACGATGTCCTTCTCCCGTTCGAGGTACGACTCGGGGATGAACATCGGGAAGTAGGCGTTCTGGACGCCGGTGTCCTTGAACTTCGCGTCGAGGAACCCCTGGAGCCGCTCCCAGACCGCGTACGCCCGCGGACGGGTGACGATGAAGCCGCTCATCCCCTCCGGCCCGTAGTCGGCGAGGCCGGCCTTTCGTACGACCTCGGCGTACCACTCGCCCGTGTTGTGCGTCTTGGACTCGGTGATCCCGAGCTCTTGGTCGTCGTCGCTCATTACTCTCGAAAGCGGGTGTCGCGGGCTTAAAAGGTCCGAACCCGACCGCAGCGCCGCGTCCGCCCCGAACGTGTACCCCGGTCACGTCCCGCACAGATGGAATCCGGGGAAACGTTAACCGCCTCGCGTCGCCTACGTCGCCCATGGACCTGTCGGGGGTGCGCCGCCACGCGCCGCAGTCGCTCGCCGGGCGGCGCGAGGCGGCCGTGTTGGCGCCGGTGATCGCGCGCGACGGCGACGCCCACCTGCTGTTCACCAAGCGCGCCGCGCACCTCGGCGAGCACCCCGGACAGATGAGCTTCCCCGGGGGCGGCCGCGAGCCGATCGACCGGACGCTGACGGACACCGCGCTGCGCGAGGCCGACGAGGAGGTCGGGATGCGGTCGTCGGAGGTCGACGTGATCGGCCGGCTCGACGACACGCGCACCTCGTCGCAGTACGCGGTCCGGCCGTTCGTCGGCGTCGCACCCGACCGCGAGTACGTCCCGGATGAGTCGGAGGTCGCGGAGGTGGCGGTCCTCCCGGTCGACGCGCTCACCGACCCCGCGAACTACGAGTCGGAACGCCGCGTCGACCACCCGGAGTACGGCGACCACCGCGTCCACTACTTCCACGTCGGCGGCTACACCGTCTGGGGCGTGACGGGCCGGATGGTGGTACAGCTACTGGAGCGGACGACCGACTGGCGCGCGCCCGCCGAGCCCGACCGCGTGGTCGGGGCGGACGCCGAGCTCCCGATTTAGCCATTCGTGGACGACGGCGTGGCCGGCCGCGTCACTCGGCGGGCTCGACTTCGAGCCGCAGCGTGAGGTCGGCCCCGTCGGCCAGCGCGGCGACGAGGTCGCGGTCGAGGTCGGCGGCGGCGCCGTCGCCGTCGACGAGGATCGTCCGCTCGTCGTCCGTGTAGTCGCTCGTCCGACCGACCATCGAGCGGTCGTCGAGCAGCGCGAGGTCCGGGTCGCCTCGGCCGGTGATCGTCTGCTCGAACGTCTCGTCGCCCGCGTCGACGACGAGCGTCGCCTCGATCGTCGCGTCCGCGTCCCGACACGCCTCGCGGAACTCGGCCGAAAAGTCTCGGGGGGTCCGGTCGGCCTCGACGCCGACGATACAGTCGCCGGCGGGCGTGAGCCAGTCGTCGGTCGTGAGTTCGAACGTGCTCGCGTGCTCGGCGGAGACGTGCTCGTGGCCCGTCGCGCGGACGACTTCGACGCGGGTGTCGTCGACGTCGCGCTCGCCGTCGTCGAGGGCGTCGCCCGCGGCGGGCTCGCTCGGGGCGTCTGCGTCGCTCATGCTCGCCGGTCGGCCGCGGCGCGACAAGTGGCCGTCGCTTCGGCGGCGAAGGCGGAGCCCGGGACTCCCGCCTCAGACGTCGGCGCCCTCGGCGAGCGCCGGGACGAGCCGGGCGGGGTTCTTCGCCAGCACGCGACGCATCAGGTCCTCGGAGACGTCGAGCGTGAGCACCTCCATCACGCCGACGTTCGGGTGGACGTCGGGCGCCCCGGAGCCGAAGAGGACGCGGTCGGGGTGTTCTAAGACGCCGCGTTCGAGCACCTCTCGGTAGCGCACGGCGCTCGTGTCGACGTACACCCGGTCGTACTCGTCGAGCAGGTCCAGCGTCTCGTTCATCAGGTCGGCGTCCAGCGGGTAGCCGCCGAAGCTCCCCAGCACGACCGGCAGGTCGTAGTCCAGCAGCTCCGTCTCGACCGCCTCGGGCGGGAATTTCCGGCCGGCGTGGACGAAGAGTGGGAGGTCGGCGTCCTCCAGCCGCGTCAGCACGTCCTCGTTCGGCAGCCCGTCGACGTGGGGGGCCAGCGTGAAGCCGTGGAAGCGGTCGTCGTAGGAGTACTGCTCGACGTCGTCCGGCCGGGCGTGGTGGTCGCCGCGCTCGGCGCGGAGGTTCCGGACCACCGACACGGGCCCGGTCCCCGGGTCGCGGGGGCCGTTGAGCCGGGCGAACGCGACGAACGGGCGGTCGATCGACAGGCGCGCGACCGCGTTGTTCGCGCGGAGGTAGCTCCGCCCGGCGGCGCGCTGGCCGGGGCTCGCGACCGCGCGGACGATCCCGGCCTGGAGCATTTCCCGTTCCAGTCGCTCCGGCGAGATGTCCCGCCCGTGGGTGGCGACCGACGACTCGTCGGGGTCGAGGGTCGCGCGGGTGTCGACGATCCGGAAGTCGTGTTCGAGCCCGAGCATGGCCGCTCTCTACCCGTCCGTCTCGGGCGATCCGGATGTGCCTGTCGGTCGCACGGCGGCGGGCGACGGGGGCCGAGGCACGCGACGCCGTCGCACGCGGAGCCAAGGCTGAAGACTCCTCGCCACGCCGAGCCGACATGGAACTCGTCGAAGCCGACGAGGGTGACCTCGGCGCGCTCGCCGACAGGTGGTACGACCTCGCGACGGCGATGGAGGCGTACTCGTCGCTGAACGAGATACGCCACGAGGACGCCGGGGCGGTCGCGGACGACGGCTTCCGCGCGCACCTCGACGACCCGTCGGTGACCGACTACCTCGTCGCCGTCGACGGCGAGACGGTCGGGTTCACCACCCTCGAAACGGGCACCCGGCCCGCCCGAGAGCGGGGCCGGTACCTCGATATCGTGAACCTCGAAATCGACGCGGAACACCGGAACGAGGGGTACGGCACCGCGGTCGTCGAGCGGGTCGAGGAGTTGGCCCGCGAGGCGGACCGCGACTACCTCACCGTCTCCTGCGAGTGGGGCAACGACGGCGCGCGGCGCTTCTACCGGGACGCGGGCTTCGAGCCCAAGCAGGTGACGTACGCGCGGTCGGTGGAGTGAAGCGAGGGGGCGATGCGCCCACCGACGCCCGCCGCGGTCCCGATTAGGGTCCGGCGGTCGAGACGATCTTCACCACGTCGCCCTCGGTCAGCTCGTGGTCCTCGCCGATCCGGCGCGAAGCGCGCGCGTCGACCGCGTGGAGGTACCCTTCGCCGATGTCCGAGTGGACCGCGTACGCGAGGTCCCGCGGGGTCGACCCCGCGGGCAGGAGGAACGCGTCCGGGAGGACGTTGCCCGTGCCGTCCGTCCACTTGCCGGCGTCCTGGACTGGGTAGGCCGTGATCCGGTCGAGCAGGTCGTAGACGGCCGCGTTCAGCGCCGACTGAACGCCCGTTCCGTCGTGGGCCGTCATCGACTCGCGGAGGGCGTCGAGGCCGGCGCGCTGGTCGTCGGAGACGCCGCCGACGATCTCGAACGACTCGTCGCCCGGGTCGTAGTCGACGACGCCGGCGTCGACGGCGCGGCGCAGTGCCAGTTCTCCGTCGGCGGTCGCCGGGACCACGGGCTTGTCCGTCCCCTCGCGGATCCGCTCGACCGCGTCGTCGGGGGCCGCGTCGACCTTGTTCGCGACGACGACGATGGGCTTGGTGCGCCGGCGGACCGCCCGCGCGAGCGCCTCGCGGTCGTCGTCGGTCCACGCCTTCGGATCGTCGGGGTACTCCAAGCCGCGCAGCACCGCGGTCACGTCCCGCTCGGTCGCGCCGAAGCCGGTGAGCATGTCCGAGAGCGCGGCTTCGAGGTCGAAGTCCGGCGAGCGCGACTTCCGCTCGACGCTCTCCCAGTTGCGGTCGACGATGCCGGCGAGCCACAGGTCCATCTCCTCCTCGACGAAGTCCACGTCGTCGAGGGGGTCGTGGCTCCCGACCTCGACCGGTTCGCCTTCGGCGTTCGTGGCCCCCGAGGCGTCGACGACGTTCAGGACGACGTCCGCGTTCGTCAGTTCGTCGAGGAACTGGTTGCCGAGGCCCTTCCCCTCGTGCGCGCCGGGGACCAGTCCCGCCACGTCGAGCAGTTCGATCGGGACGTAGCGCTTCCCGTCGCGACAGTTCTCGTTCTCGCAGCGCTCGTCGCGGTCGAGACACGGGCAGCGCGTCCGGACGTGGGTCACCCCGCGGTTGGCGTCGATGGTCGTGAACGGGTAGTTCGCGACGTCGACGTCGGCCATCGTGGCGGCGGTGTAGAAGGTGGACTTGCCGGCGTTCGGCTTGCCCGCGAGCGCGACCGTGAGCATACCCGACGGTCGCGGCCCCGCGAAAAGCGCCTTTCGGTCGGGCGCGGAGACGTATCGAATATGAGCCGGTCCGATGGTGCGGTGGCGCGCGCCTCCGAGCGCCAATGGGGCGCGAGGAGCGCGTGCGAGGTCGCCGGCGCTACGCGCCGGCTGCCAGAGGGACCGACGGTCCCTCGCTGGTGTCGGGCGGCCGGAGCGAAGCGGCGGCCGGCCGACGCGGCTGGGGCTTTGGCGGCAGTCCCCGTCGACTCGCTGGCCGTGTCTCACGAAGGATAGAATTTCAAGCGGCTTTACTGCTGCCGTCAGGTCGAAAATCTACTTCCGCGCGACTATCCGCAGCACGTCCTCGTCCGCCAGCTCGTGGCTCTTCCCGACCTGCTGGTCGTCGTGCTTGGCGCTCTCGCCTGAGACGCGCGCGAACTTGAACCGCTCGTCGAGTTCGCCGCCCAGCTTCGTACAGGCGTCGCCGACAGTGTCGCCCTCGAAGAGGATGAGCGGCTCCTCGTAGTCCACGCCGCGCCCCGGCTTGTCCATATAAATCCGAATAACCCCGAGTTCCTCCCAGAGCCGCTCTTTGAGCCCGTCGAGGCCGAGCTCCTTCTCGGCCGAGATGAAGAGCACGTCGTCGGGGTCGAGGTCGCGGTCGCGGAGTTCCTCCTTCACGGTCGGCAGGTAGCTCTTTTCGATGAGGTCCGCCTTGTTGACGGTGACCATCGAGGGGAGGTACTCGCGGTTGTCCATCACGGCGTCGACGAGCTCGTCGATCGTGAGGTCGTGGGGGATGGTGACCTTCGCGTTGACGTAGCCGTACTCGCGGAGGACCTGCTTGATCGTCTCCTCGTCGAGGCTCACGTCGTCGCTCATCGTCACGCCGAGCCCGTCCTTGTGGGTCTTCCGGATGTTGATGTTCGGCGGGTCGGTGTCGAGGCGGATGTTCGTCGCGTACAGCTCCTCGCGCAGGCGGTCGTACTGCTCGATCTCGAAGACCGAGAGCATGAACACGACCAGGTCCGCGGTCCGGACGACCGAGAGGACCTCCTTCCCGCCGCCGCGGCCGCCCGCCGCGCCCTCGATCAGCCCCGGCACGTCGAGGATCTGGATGTTCGCGCCGCGGTACTGTAGCATGCCCGGATTGACGTCGAGGGTCGTGAACTCGTAGGAGCCGACCTCGCTGTCGGCGTTGGTGAGGGCGTTGATGAGGGTCGACTTGCCGACGCTCGGGAACCCGACCAAGGCCACCGTGGCGTCACCGTGCTTCTCGACCGCGTAGCCGTGGCCGCCGCCGGCGGAGGACTGGTTCTCCAGCTTCTCCTTTTTCTCCGCGAGCTTCGCCTTCAGGCGCCCGATGTGGGCCTCCGTGGCCTTGTTGTAGGGCGTGTTGGCGATCTCCTCGCGGAGGTCTTCGATTTCCTCCTCCAGTCCCATTACCCGTCTCTCGGCCGCTCGGCTCGTTAAAGGTGTTCCTTCGGATCGCCGGGCCGTCGTCGGGTCGCCGCCGCGAATCGAATCCCCCGACAGCGGTCCGCGAACGGGGGCGTCGCCGCCGAACGAGTGGTTGGCGCGCCGATACTTCGACACGGTTATATCGACGACGAATAATCACTCGGCACGCCGAATGCCAGATCCGTCGAGCCTCCGCGACAGTACGCAGATCGTCCTCCCGCGCCACGCGCTCGACGGCCACCGGGAGTGCCTCGAAGACCGGTTCACGGTCACCGTCGTCGAGACGGCGGAACGGTACCGGATCATCGGCAGCCCGGTCGAAATCAAGGCCGCGAGCGACTACCTCACGCGCAACGGCGTCGCCGTCGCGTGACGCGCTCCCGACGACGCCCCTCTCCCCTCCTTCTGCCCCGTCCGGAGCGTTGAAGTCGCCGCTCTCCGAGACCCCGGACGATGGTCACCCGTCGGACGGTCCTCGCCTCCGGCGTCGCCGGAATCAGCGCGGTCGCCGGCTGTGCGGGGGGCTCCTCCCCCGCGAACGCTGACGACCGCGGCGGAGCCGACGCGGGCGGCACCGACGGCGACGCCGGAAACGGAACCGCCGCCCGAATCGGCCTCGTCGGCGACCTGATGCTCGGACGGAGCGTCGCCAACCGCTGGGCGGATGCCGACGATCCGACGGCGGTTTGGGGGTCGACGCTCCCGCGACTCCGCGACCTCGACGCGCTCGTCGGCAACTTGGAGTGTTGCGTCTCCGACCGCGGCGGCCGCTGGCCGGACAAGACGTACTACTTCCGGTCGCCGCCGTCGTTCGCGGTGCCCGCGCTGGAGGCGGCGGGGGTGTCGTTCGTCTCGCTCGCCAACAACCACGTCCTCGACTACCGGGAGCCGGCCCTCCGCGACACTCGGCGGCACCTCGCCGACGCCGGAATCGCCCGTGCGGGCGCCGGCGAAAACGCCGCCGGGGCGCTCGCCCCAGCGACGTTCGAGGCGGGCGACCTCACCGTGGCCGCGTTCGGCCTCACCGACCAGTCCGCGGCGTTCGCGGCGACCGACGCCGACCCGGGTACGGCGTTCGCGCGGCTCGACCCCGGCGTGCGCGAGACGCGCGCTCTCGTCGGCGACGCACTCGACCGCGTCGCCGAGGCGGACCCGGACCTCGTCGTTGCCTCGCTCCACTGGGGCGCGAACTGGGAGACCGAACCGCGCGCGGTCCACGAGCGATTCGGGCGCTGGCTCGTCGAACTCGGCGTCGACGTCGTCCACGGCCACAGCGCGCACGTCCTCCAGGGCGTCGAGGTACACGATGGGTCTCCGATCGTCTACGACGCCGGCGACTTCGTCGACGACTACGTCAGCTATCGCGACCGGGAGGGGGTGTACAACAAGCGGAGCGCGCTCTTCGAACTCGTCGTCCGCGACGGGGACCTCGTCGCCCTCGACGTCGTCCCGACCAAAATCGCTGACGAGGCCGCGGCGCTGGCGGACGACGAGGTCGCCGAGTGGGTCCGAGAGACGGTCGCCGAGCGCTCCACGGCGTTCGGGACCGCGGTCGAGGGGCTCGGCGGCGAACTGCCCGACGGCCGCCTGCGGATCCCGCTGGGCGACGGGTAGCCGGCCCCTCTCCGGACCGCTGGACCGCTACATCACCGGACCGCCAATCGCCGCGCCTCCGACGGCTTCCGGATCCCCACGACGGCTGCTGGGGTCCAAACCCTATTCGGTCCGATACCCCAATGGGAGCCGTGACGAACACCAACCGCGAGTGGCTTCTCGCCGAGCGGCCGACCGGCGAGCCCGATCAGGACAGCTTCGAACTGCGCGAGACGGACGTTCCCTCGCCCGCACCGGGCGAACTGCTCGTCCGCGTCCGGTACCTCTCGGTCGACCCGTACATGCGCGGCCGGATGCGCGACGCCGAGTCGTATGCCGAGCCGTGGGACGTGGGCGACGCGCTCAGAGGCGGCGTCGTCGGCGAGGTGGTCGAGAGCGAGAGCGACGCGTACGAGGCGGGCGACCTCGTGACGGGCGAGGGGCGCTGGGCCGACTACGCGACGCTCGACGCCGACGACGTCGCCCCGGTCGACCCGGCGATCGCCGACCCCGAGGCGTACCTCGGCGTCCTCGGCATGCCCGGGCGGACCGCCTACTTCGGCCTCCTCGAAGTCGGCGAGCCGAAGCCCGGCGACACGGTCGTCGTCTCCGGGGCGGCGGGCGCGGTCGGCTCGGTCGTCGGACAGATCGCGAAGCGCAACGGCTGCCGCGTGGTCGGGTTCGCCGGCAGCAACGAGAAGACCGCGTGGCTCACCGACGACTTGGACTTCGACGCCGCGATCAACTATAAGACGACGGACGACTACCGCGCCGCGCTCGACGAGGCTGCGCCCGACGGGGTCGACGTCTACTTCGACAACGTCGGCGGACCGATCACCGACGCGGTGTTCACGAGACTGAACATCGACGCGCGGGTCGCGGTCTGCGGGCAGATCGCCCATTACAACGACGAGTCGGTCCCGACCGGACCACGGAAGCTCCCGCAGCTGATCCCGGTGCGAGCGAAGGTCGAGGGCCTGCTCGTCGGCGACTTCGCGACGCGGTTCGGCGAGGCGAGCGAGCGACTCGCCCGCTGGGTCGCGAGCGGCGACCTCGAACACCGCGAGAGCGTCGTGGACGGGCTGGGGAACGCCCCGGACGCGTTCCTCGGACTGTTCTCCGGCGACAACATCGGCAAGCAGGTCGTGCGGGTGTCGTCCCCGGACGACGAGTAGCGACCGCACCGAGGCCGTCAGAGCCGGTCGAGGGCCTCGTCCAGGTCGAACTGCTCCGTCGATTCGCTGAACTCCTTCTGTTCTCCGTCGCTCTCCGACGCCGGCGTCACGAGGCGCACGAGGTCGTGGTCTATCGAGTCCGCGGTCACGGTCGCGTCGAAGCGCTCGCGCTCGGTTGCCGGTCCCGAGAACGGTTCGACGCGCTCGACGCCGTCGACCGAACACGCCACGGCGCGACACACCGCCTCGCGGAGGCGGTCGGTCGTCCCCCACCCCGACGGCGGCACGCGCGGCAGCGCTCGGTCCCGGAACCGCCACGTCTCGATCGCCAACTCCGCGTCGTGAGGGGTCATTACCGCTGGTACGCGTACCGCGGACAAGTGGGTTTTGCCGGGTCGGACCGACGGTGTCGACGCGTGACCCGTCTCCCAAACCGCGACGGGGCCGCGGCCGTCCGGATCCGTGGACTCACTCCTCGAACGCCGTCGGGTCGAAGGGGTCGGACGCCTTCCAGTACCCCGAGAAAGCCTGGTCCGCCCACTCGCGCACCGCCGGATCGTCGGTGTGGAGCGACGCCCGGAGGATGCCCCCGTCGTCGCGGACGAGCAGGTACACGGTGTCATCGGCGACGGTGACCGCGACGGGGACCTCCTCGCGACGGACGCGGATCTCCGCGTCGTCGCTCTCCGCCAGCGTTCGAAGCCGCCTCCAGAGGACGTCGTCTGCCGCGAGCGCCTCGATGGCGCCGGCCGAGAGCACCGCCTCGAACGTCTGCTCGCCCGCGGCCACCCGGTCCCGGGCCGTCGCGAGGCTCTGTTCGTTGAGCGTGTGTGAGAACGCGCGCAGCGTCGTCGCCCCCGCCATCGCGTCGAGGACGCGCTGGAGCGGCGCGCTCGGTCGCGTCCGCGTCGGAACGGTCACGGTCGCGTCGGCGAGACGGCGGAGGTCGAACCCGAGTTCGGCCGTCGGCAGGTACGCGACCACGTCCCGCAGTTTGGCCTCCGTCTCGAGGAGGGCGACGAGCTCTTCGACGCCCTCGGCCACCAACTCCCCGGTCGCGGTGGCGACGTACTCTTCACCGTCGCGGCTGACCCACGACCGGTCGGCGAAGTCCTCGAGGATCCGACCGAGGGTCGCTTGCGACGCCCCCGTGGCGGTCGCGAGGTCCGCCCGCGTCTGCGGCGCCGACGCCAACAGCTGTAACACCTCGACGCGGTTCGTCGAGCGGGCGAGGAACTCGATCTCCTCGAGCGGGGCCTCCATACGCGATCAAGCGTCCACCGGAATAAACCGGCTTCGCTCACCGTTGAGATTTCACGCCGTGAGCGATCGGCACGACGTGTTGCGCGTTTCCCGTCGTGGAATATTTTCCGGATTTCGTTATAGGTCTCCGACTGTTACATCTGTTTGTGCCGAGAAGCTCGTTCCAATCCGATCGTTCGTTCGACAATTTAACCCGGGTGTCGCAGTAACGTGTTCACCAGACGCACCGGCGCCCTGCTCTTCGTCTCGGCCCTCCTCTTCGGTGGCACCTTCGTCGCGGCGAAGGCCGGGTTGGCACACCTCCCGCCGCTGTTCTTCGTCGCCGTCCGGTTCGACATCGGCGCAGTCGTCCTCGCGGCGTTCGCAGCGACGCGACTCTCGCGGGCGGAACTGCGCCCCCGAACCGTCGGCGACGTCGCCGGTATCGTCGCGACGGGCGTGCTTGTCATCGGGCTGACGAACGCCCTGCTGTTCGTCGGACAACAGTACGTGACGAGCGGCGTGGCCGCCGTCGTCTTCAGCCTGAATCCGATCCTGACGCCGGTGTTCGCCGCGGTCCTGCTCGGCGAGGACGGCCTCTCGGTCCGCGGGTTCGTCGGGATGGGCCTCGGACTGTTCGGCGTCGCCCTCGTCGCCGATCCCGACCCTTCGGCGCTGCTCGCCGGCGGCCTCGGCGTCCCGCTGCTCTTCGCGGCCGCCGTGACGAGCGCGCTCGGCGCCGTGCTGATCCGCCGGGCCGACGCGACGCTGTCAAGCACTGCCCGCACCGTCTGGGGAGTCCCTCTGGCGGCCGCCCTCTCGCACGCGCTAAGCATCGGCGCCGGGGAGTCCGTCTCCGGGCTGTCGGTGCCGCCCGTCGCGATCGCGGCGCTGCTGTACGTCGGCGTCTTCTCCGGGGCGATCGCGTACCTCGCGTACTTCGCGCTGATCGACGAGACCGACGCGACGCGCGCGAACCTCCTGTTCTACTTCGTCCCCGTCGTCTCCGCGGTGGGTGGCTGGGCGCTGCTCGGCGAGACGCTCTCGGTGCGGTCGCTCGTCGGATTCGGCGTCATCTTCGCCGGCTTCCTCCTCGTTAGCGGGCTCTCCGCGGGCCCGTCGCGGCTCCTCCGTCAGCTGGTCCCGGCGCGATTCGTCGACGACGGCCCGCTGTGAGCGGCGGCGGACCGTTGTAAACGGCGATAGCGGTTCACCGGAAACGACGGTACAGCTATCTCCTCGCGGAACGTATCAGTAGTGTGAACAAATTGCGACCGGTCGCCGTCGCCGTCGTCGCGGTCGCCGCCGCGTACGCGGTCTTCGCCGGGGTGCTGGTCGGGTCCGACGTGGCGTCGTACACCTCGGACGGCGTGACCGTCCCCGACCTCGCTTACGAGGATACGCTGGAGCGAGCCGACGCGGCCGGCTACGCGGTCGAACGCGTTGGATCGAGCGGGTTCCACCCGACCGGGATCGACGACCTCGACGCCGACCTCGGCCCGGAGTACGAGGCGTTCAGAGTCACGTACGACCACGCGTCGGCGGCCCGACTGTGGGCGACGTTCCACGCCGAGGAGGGGATCACCGTCGTGACGCTGTTCCCGGACGACGCCGACGGCGACCTCACCGTCGACGACCTGCCGCCCGAGGAGTGGCTCGTCGACCGGCTCGCGCTGCTGTTCGAGATGGACGAGGCGACCGCCGCGGCGTACGTCGAGGAGATCGAAACGGCGGTCAGCACGGGCGACCCGACCGAGCCCGGCGCGAGCACGCCGAGCGTCGAGGTCGACGAGCCGGTCGCCTTCCGGGCCGCCTACGACGACCTGACGGCGCGCGCGACGACCGTCAATGCGACCTCCACGCCCGGGTCGGGCTGGCACGAGCGCGTCTATCACGCTGGCGACGAGCGGCTCGGCAGCGCCGAGTTCGTCCTCTCCCGCGCGACCGTGACGCGCGAGGTCGACGGCTACACCTACCGCGTTCACGTCGACTACCACGGCGGCGTGGCGGTCGACGCGCAGACGCGCGCAACCCGGACGTTCGAGGAAGACGCCGTCCGCGCCGCCTTCCGAGAAATGTTCGTTGAGATGGGGGTCCCGCCCGAGACGGCCGACCACCTCCAGTTCTTGTATCGGGGAAGCGTGTGGTGAGCGCCGCCGCTTCGCTCGGTATCAAGTAAAAGTACGTCGGACTGCTCTCCTCGCGAAGTGCTCGGAGACGAATGCGCGGGACCGGATTCGAACCGGCGGACCCCTACGGGATAGCGTCCTAAGCGCTACGCCTTTGGCCTGGCTCGGCAACCCGCGCGCGGTAACTCGTAGACCGGCTACGTCAAAAATACCTGTCGTTACGGGTTCGAGGGATGCGACCGCCGCGGGAAGACGGCGACCGGTCAGAACGACGGCTCGTCCCGCGGGTGTCGCAGGTCGATCTCGTTCGCGTGAACCGTCCCCGGCGTCGTCGCAATATCGTGGATTCGCTCGGCGATCTGATTGGGGTCCATCCAACGGTCGTGGTCCGGATACCGATCGCGGAGCGACGGCTTGTCGATCCAGCCGTCGACGATCAGGTGAACCGCCTGTACGTCGGCCTCTCCGAGCCGCGGGTCGGCGGCGAGAGAGCGAACGAGCCCGCGGGTCCCGTGGCGCGCCGCCGCGTAGGCGACGTCCTCGGACGGGCGCCGAGACTGGCCGGAGCTGGTCACGACGACGGTTCCACCGCCTTCGTCGACCATGTCGTCGACCGCCTCGCGAAGGCACCGGAACGCGCCGCGCAGACGCGTGTCGATCACGTTGCGGAACCCGGCCGGATCCACGTCTACGATCCCGCCGCCGACGGACGGGGACCCGCTAGTGAACACCAAGCGGTCGACCGGCGAGAAGGCGTCTCGAACGGTTTCGAATGCCGACGCGACCGCCGTCGGGTCGGCGATGTCCGTCTCGACCGGGAGGGTACTGCCGGGCGTCTCCGCCTGAATCTCGTCGGCGGTCGACGAGAGGTAGTCGCTCGACCTAGCGAACAGCGCGACATCGTCGCCGTCGGCGGCGAACCGGCGGGCCACGGAGGATCCCAGCCCCGGACCGACTCCCGCGACGACGGTCGTGGGTGTCATACACACGCTTCGTCCGGGAGCCGCTAATGGTTTGTCTCGCGCACCGCGAGCAGCGTCCCGCGTCCGCGGGACGCCGCGGGGGCCAGCTATCGCGTCGACGCGGCTACCGACGCGACGCGGCCAAGCGACGGCGGGGCGGACCGCGGCCTCACTCGCAGAACTCGCAGTCGCAGTACGCCTCGCAGACGGGGTTGTCGCAGTCGGCGTTGCGGGCCGAGCAGTGTGCCCGGCCGTGCCGGATCAGGAGGACGTGGAGCGGGTAGATCAGCTCGTCGGGAACGCGTTCGTCCAACACGTCGTGGGCGCGCTCGTTCGACGCCGACTCCGGGACGAGCCCGAACCGCTTCGAGACGCGCTCGACGTGGGTGTCGACCGCCATCGTCGGCTTCCCGAAGTGGAAGTTCAACACGACGCTGGCGGTCTTCGGCCCGACGCCCTTGATCTCGGTGAGCCACGCCTTCGCCTCCTCGGTCGGCAGCGCGTCGAGGAACGCCAGCGAGTACGCCCCGCCTGTCTCCTCGCGGATCGCGGTCAGCGCGCGCTGGATGCGCGCGGCCTTCTGGTCCGGGAGGCCCGCGACGCGGATCGTTTCCCGCAGCTCCTCGTGGTCGGCGGCCTCGATCGCCGCGAAGTCGTCGTACCGGTCGAACAGCGCCTCCGACGCGCGCCGCGTGTTCTCGTCGGCGACGTTCTGCGAGAGGATCGTCGTCACCAGCTGGCGGACGCCCTCGCCCGGCTCGGCGGTGGGGTCCGCGCCGTGTTCGGCGACTCGGTCGACCGGCTCGTACAGCGCCACGAGGTCGTCGTGGAGCGCTCGGACCCGCATCTCGTCCCACGTCTGCGTCGACATACGCGCGCTACGTGTGCGGGCGACTTCAGGGCG
Organism: Halorubrum sp. GN12_10-3_MGM; assembly: GCF_005435235.1. Taxonomy (NCBI): domain Archaea; kingdom Methanobacteriati; phylum Methanobacteriota; class Halobacteria; order Halobacteriales; family Haloferacaceae; genus Halorubrum; species Halorubrum sp. GN12_10-3_MGM. Next base: position 124,055 of record NZ_SGUB01000003.1, on the reverse strand, counting down.
GCGGCCGCGCTCGGGAGTGGCCGCCCCCGGTCCGGGGCACGCGATCGCCGTCGGCTCCGCGGAGCGGCGCCGGTACCGGTGCGGCGACCGCGGCCGTTTATGTTCCTCGCTCGACTACCCCGGGGCGTGTACCGGGCGAGCGACCGAGTCGACAACGAAGCGTGGATCGAACTGGTCGAGGAGGCGTGCGACTCGCTCGATTTGGACGCGGAGACGCGCTCGACCGCGGTCGACCTCTTCCTCTCGCGAGCGCCCGACGACGACCGGGGGAAGCGCGTCGCGGCCGCCGCCAGCCTCTACGCCGCCAGTCTGATCCGCGGCGAGGAGCGCTCGCAGTCCGCCGTCGCCGACGCGATGGACGTCTCGCGGCTCTCGGTTCAAAAGCGGTGGAAGCCGATCCTCGAAGACGCCGGCTTCTCGCCGCCGTCGTGGTGACCCCTCAAAAAGTACTCCTGACGTCGCTGTCGCGGAATGTCTGCGGACTGATCGCCAGCGACAGATTTATTTTCTAACGTAAAGTCCCCGTTACTGTAAAGCGAGCTTTACACTGACGCCCGCTCGCTTTACTTCCACCCATGAGCGAACACACGACCTCCGCGGCGACTCGGCCCTCCTCACGGAAACGCTACAAACGCATCGCGTACGGTCTGCTCGGCGCCAGTATCCTCGCCCTGTGGATCGGTATCGCGGTCGACCGCTTCGTCCTCGGCGTGGCCCTGTATTGGGCCGGCGGCCTCGGCATGGGGCTCGTCCAGCGGTTCAGCCCCGTCGAACTGTACGACGAGCGCGACGGCACCATCAGCCGCAAGGCCAGCCAGACAACGATGAACGTCTTCGCATACGTCTTCGTCCTCGGGACGCCCGGCGGACTCGCATTACAGGAGAGCGGCCTCGTCACGCTCCCGGGCGAGTTCTACGGCGCGACCTGGACCCTCTTCGGGGTCTTCGTCGTGTTCGGCGCGTCCCACCTCTACTACAAGCAGCGCACATGAGAAACGACATCCCTGACAAACGCGCCGAGACCGACGAGAGCCAGGCCGACCTCGCCGCCGCCGTCGGGGTCACCCGCCAGACGATCAACGCGATCGAACGCGAGCGCTACGACCCGTCGCTGGAGCTGGCGTTCGCGCTCGCGGATCACTTCGACTGCCGGATCGAGGACGTCTTCGAGCCGGACGACTGATCACTTCGGCGTCGCCACGACGCCGAGGTGGTCCTCGTGGAACCGGTCGAGCCGCCGCGTCTCGACGATCTCGTACGCCTCCCGGAGCCGGTCGAGCGCCCCCTCGAACACCGCCTCCGGCGCCGCGGTCACGTCCTCGCTGCGCGCCTTGATCGCGAGCAGCAGCCGCCCGTCGTCGGCGAGGAACCGAGCGTTGCGGGCGGCCACCTCGGCCTGCCCGCGCGTGGCCACGTCCTGAACGACGGCGTCGACGTCGCGCTCGACGACGTGCGCGTACGTCTCCGGCTTCCGCGCGTCCTTGAGCAGCGGGAACAGTCGGTCGCGCGGCGCGGCGGCGTCGAGCAGGTCCCGCGCCGGGCGCGGCGCGAACTCGACCGCGTAGGTGGGGCCCGCGAAGTCGGCGACGTGGCTCACCGTGGTGCCGCTCGCGGCGCCGAGGTAGAGGACGGTCTCGCCGCCAGTCAGGCCGGTCTCCAGCCCGAGTTCGAGCATCCCCCCGAGCTTCGACCGTTCTGGGTCCCACGCGCGCCAGCCGTCGGCGGTCGGCTCGCCGTACACCGGCTCGCCGCGGGTCGCCAACCGCTCCTCGCCGGCTATCTCACGCCGTTCGACGCCGTCGGGGAGGGTCGGCTCACTCATCGCCGGCCTCCGCGGCATCCGGCTCGTCGGTGTCCGCCCGCGCTCGGATCGTCGCCATCCGCTCGCGGAGGTCGGCGTGGAGCTGCGACCGCCGCTCTCCGGCGTAGTGGTCGGCGCGCGCCGCGAGCGTCAGCTTCCCGGCGAGTGCCCGCGCGGCCGAGCCGCGGTCAGCGGGTCGGGTGCCGCGGACGTACTCGTGCGTGTAGATGATCCCGTGCTTCGGGGACGGCGCCCGCCCCGAGAGGTGCGCGAACAGCGCGTCCTCGGCGCCGAGGACCTGGACCGTGCCGGACGGCTTCTTCGCGAGCGACTCTAACCCGCCGGCGAGCGCGATCAGCCGCGCGGCCAGCTCCGGGCCGGCCATCTCGGAGAGGTTTGGGGCGACGGCGGGCGCAGTCCGACCGATCGTCTCCGCGAGCTCGGCCCGCTCGTCGTCGAGTTCGGCGGCGCGCGCCGCGAGCGAGACGGCCCGCCGCTCGACTTCGCTCTCGGGTTCTCGCGCCGCGACCGCTCGCGCTCCCTCGATCCCCGGCTCGACCTCGTCGAAGAGGCTCCCCGCCCACTCGACGGCGCGCTCGGCGAGCTCGTTCGCGGTGCGCTCGGCGTCGTCCATGGCCCGGACCGCGTGGATCAGCTGCGCGTCGTCGGCGCGCTCCCGCTCGCGGACCGCCTCGCGGGTCGCGCGCGTCGCCGCGGCCTTGAGCCGGTCGTAGTACTCGTCGGCGCCGGCCGCGAACCCGGACTCGACGGCGCGTACGGCCCAGTCGGCGGGCGACGCGGCCGTCCCCTCGCGAACCCGCGCCGCGGCTCTCGGCGCGGCGTCGCTCTCGGTATCGGTATCTTCGGTCGCGCCCGACGGTAGCGCTTCGAACCAGCCCTCCGCGCCGTCGGACGCCGCGCTCGCGTCCGGTCCGGCGTCGGTATCGCTCATTGCCGGCGGCTACTCGCCCCGACGGTATAGACGTTCCCGATGCGACCCGCGGCCGCTCGCCCTACGGACCGCGCCACAGGGCCTCGCTCACGCCGCCGCGTCGGCCTCGTCGTCCTCGTCGGGGCGGAGCGCGCCGAAGACACCCTCCGAGTCTGACCGGAAGTCGGCGAGCGTCGCGCCCGCGAGCGCGCCGAGCGCGCCGCCGCTGGACGCCGCCTGTCTACTGATCAGTCCGCCGACCGCGGCGCCGACGGCCGCGCCGACCGCGGCGAGCGTCGCCCGTGAGAGTGCGCGTCGAATCCGTGATCCCATGCGCGGAACGTCTACATCAACTTACAAAAGCCTACGGACGAGTCTCCCACGCCCCCGGCGAGTCCGAGAGAAGACTCCGTTCGGACCCGGCTCGACCTCTGATCGACCGGTTCGAAACAGCAAAATCGCGGGTTAGCGAGGGGTTAACGGCGTAACACTTATTAACTGCCGATATATGTCATCGGAACATGACGTCAGAGCGTGACAACAGGTCTCACAGCACAAGCAACGGATCGACCTCGACCGGCCGGCGCGTGAGTCGGCGGGCCTACATCGCCGGCGCGGGCGCCGCCGGCGTGGCGGCCCTCGCCGGATGTAGCGGCGGCGACGGCGGCGACGGCGGCGACGGCGGCGACGGCGGCGACGGCGGGAGCATGGGCGGCGGCGGCACGACCACGATCAACATCATCACGTGGGAGGAGTACGCCGAGATGCAGGAGAACATCGAGTCCACGCTCGACGGGGTGGAGCTGAACATCACGCCCTCGACGTCGTCGACGGAGATGTTCTCGCAGTGGAGCGCGGGCCAGGACGAGCAGTTCGACATCGCCGTTCCGAACAACAACCTCGTCCCGCGGTTCATGGACGCCGACCTCGTCGCGCCGGTGAACAACGACGTGGTGAACAACTTCGGCTCGATGTACGACCGGTTCCAGTCGTTTGTCGACGACCAGTTCACGGAGAGCGGGAACGCGTATGGCGTGCCGATCCGCTTCGGCTGGTACGGCTACTCCTACGACTCCCGGAGCGTGCCGGACCACGAGCCGAGCTACGACATCTTGTTCGAGCCGGATTACGTCGACGCCGACCTCGACGGCGAGATCATCATGTACGACGAGGCGGCGAAGTCGATCCCGGCCGCGGCGCTGTACCTCGGCATGGACGACGCCATGTCCGGGGCGCGGATGACGTTTACCGAAGAGCAGCTCACGGAGATCCAGGAACTGCTCATCGAGCAGAAGCCGCGGCTCCAGGGGTACATCGCCCCCGACCCGACGTTCATCCAGGAGTTCCGCCAGGGCAACTTCCTCGTCGGGCACAGCGGGCGGAACGAGACCGTCCAGATGCGCAGCGAGGGCGACGACTGGGTCGAGTTCGTCGCCCCGAGAGAGGGCGCGCTGGCGTGGTACGAGACCGCGGTCGTCTCCGCCGCCTCCGACAACCAGGAGACCGCCTGGGAGGTCATCAACGAGTTCATCACGCCCCAGAACGGCGCGGCGCTCGCGGAGGCCGGCTTCTCGCCCAGCACGAACCCCAACGTGGCCGACGAGCTGACCGAGGAGCAGAACGAGCTGTACGGGCGGATCGACCCCTCGCGCCTCGAGGGGATGTACTCGCTCAAGGACATCGACTCGGACGTCGAGGAGGCGTACGTCTCCGCGTGGGAAGAGGTCAAGGCGGCATAGATGGCCGCAGACGAGCCGGACGAGAGCGCGCGGGCGAGGGCGGTGAGGCTGCTGAGCGGACCACGCAGTCGGCTCGGCGTCACGGTCGGTCCCAGCGCAGCGTGGATACTCACCCTGCTCGTCGCGCCGCTGGCGTTCATGGTCGCCGTGAGCTTCTTCGAGGTCAGCTCGTTGACGTACCAGATCGTCTACGAGCCGACGCTGAACAACTACCGCTCCCTGTTCGACGGCGGCGGCGCGATCTGGAACACCCCGTTCGTCACGGCGCTGTGGCTCTCGTACGTCATCGCCACCGTGACGACGCTTTTGTGTCTCACGCTCGCGTTCCCGCTGGCGTACCTGCTGGCACGGAGCGGCGGGCGGCTGTTCAAAGTCGTCATCTTCTTCGTCCTCCTGCCGTTCTTCACGATGTACCTCGTCCGGGCGTACTCGTGGGTCCTGATGTTCGGTCCGGGCGGCGTGATCAACAGCACGCTCATGAGCTGGGGGCTGATCGACGCCCCGCTCGGGATATTCAACTACGGTGTCCCGGCGATCATCGTCGGGCTCACCCACGCGTACTTCCCGTACATGCTTCTGACGCTGTACGCGAGCCTCGACGGCCTCGACTTCTCGATCATCGAGGCCGCCCGCGACCTTGGCGCGTCGCGGGTCGAGGTGCTCCGCGACCACGTGATCCCGCTCACGCTTCCGGGGATCATCGGCGGGAGCCTCTTCGTCTTCGTCCCGAGCGTCGGCGCGTTCATTACGCCGACGTTCCTCGGGCAGGGCAAGGTCCAGATGATCGGCATGCTCATCGAGAGCCGGGTCGCCGGGACCTACTCGATCGGGTACGCAAGCGCGGCGTCGATGTTCGTGCTCGTCTCGATCGTGGGCGCGATGATCCTCGCGTTCCGGTACGTGAGCATCGAGGAACTGGGGGGTGCCTGAGATGGCGACCGAGATGTCCGAGTCGACAGAGACGGCGGGGGCGACCGAGCGGCTTGTCGGGCACCAGACGGTCGAACGGCTCCTCGGCACCTCGCTGTACGTCGTCTCCGGCCTGTTGCTCCTCTTTTTGTGGGTGCCGCTCGCGATCATCATCTTCCTCGCGTTCGCGGAGAACGCCGTGACGATCTTCCCGTTCGAGGGCCTGACGCTCGACAACTTTCGGCTGGCGCTCCGTAGCGACTCAATGCGCGCCTCGCTCGCGGGCAGTTTCACCATCGCGACGGTGGCGGCATCGGTCGCGACGGTGCTCGGCGTGCTGGCCAGCTTCGCGCTGACCCGCTACCGGTTCCGCCTCCGAGAGGTGTACCGGACCTTCGGGATCATCCCGATGGTGATCCCCGGCATCATCCTCGGCGTGGCCCTCCGGATCTACTTCCAGAACCTCCTCGGTATCCTACCGGGGTTCGCCACGGTGGTGCTGGCCCACTCGCTGTACGGCCTCCCGTTCGTGCTCCTCATCGTCTCCGCCCGGCTGTACACCTTCGACGAGTCGCTAGAGGAGGCGGCCCGAGACCTCGGCGCGGACCCGCTGACCGTGTTCCGGGACGTGACGCTCCCGGTGATTGCCCCGGCCGTCGGAGCGGGGTTCCTGTTCGCGTGGATCCGGTCGTTCGAGGACTACATCCGCGCGCTGTTCCTCACCGGGCCCAACACGGACGTGCTGACGATCTGGATGTTCAGCCGGATCCGACAGCTCGACGCGCCGGAGCTCAACGCCGTCTCCGCGCTCATCGTCTTCGGGATCGCGATCGCGCTGGCGGTCGCGATGAACGTCGGCAACGTGACCGGTTACGTCGCCGGCACGGTCACGGAAGAGGAGGGGTGAGGCCCCGGGCGAGCGGACCCGGTTTCTCCCCCGCCTCGTCGACCTGCGTTCACACTGAAGCGGGGAATCGACGGTGTGAGTGGCCAGATCAAAACACCGTTGGCGCGCCGTCGACCACGTCGAGCCCGACGTCGGCGCCGGTGTCGACCGCCGACTCGCGGCCCTGGATCACCACCTGAAGCTCGCCCACGTCCCCGTGGGGGTCGACGAGGTAGTTCGTCTGGTCGCCCTGGAAGTACCGCTCGACGACGGTGCCGTGTAGGGCGCCGTCCCCGTTCGCGATGGTGAAGTCCTCCGGGCGGATCGAGACGGTGACCTCACCGGTCCGGTTCGGGGCCGGCACGCCGAACCCGCCCTCGCCGCCGATCTCCGCGACGGTCGTTCCGTCCCGCTCCGCGGTCCGCGCGTCGATGAGGTTCGTGTCGCCGATGAAGTCCGCGACGAACTCCGAGGCGGGCTCGCGGTAGATCTCCTCCGGCGGACCGATCTGCTCGATGTGGCCGTCGTTCATCACAGCGATCCGGTCGCTGAGCGTCATCGCGACCTCCTGGTCGTGGGTCACGTAGAAGAAGCCGCCCTGCGTCTGCTTGTGGATCCGGCGGAGTTCGACCTGCATCTGCTTCCGGAGCTTCCGGTCGAGGCTGGAGAGCGGCTCGTCGAGCAGCAGCACCGCTGGCTCGTTGACCAGCGCCCGGGCGAGCGCGACGCGCTGCTGTTGGCCGCCCGAGAGCTCTGTCGGGTTGCGGTCCTCGAACCCGTCGAGGTCGACGAGCCCGAGGTACTCAGAGACGCGCTCCGACCGCTCGCCGGCGTCGACGCCCGCCTTTGCGAGCCCGTAGCCCACGTTCTCTCCCACGCTCATGTGCGGGAAAAGCGAGAGCTGTTGGAACACGAGGTTCGTGTCGCGCGCCTCCGGGGGAACCGATCCCATCGACCGACCGTCGATCCGGACCTCGCCCTCGGTCGGGTGCTCGAAGCCGCAGATCATCCGGAGCGTCGTCGTCTTCCCGCAGCCCGACGGGCCGACGAGCGTGAAGAACTCGCCCTTTCGAACGGAGAAGTCGATGCCGCCGACCGCGGTGAGGTCGCCGAACCGCTTCGTCACCTCGTCGAGCTCGACCAATGTGTTCCCCGTTGTCATGTGCCACTCGTCCCGACAGCAGCTATATCAATCTATCGCCGGACGGGACCGCGAACGCCCTCGGAGCGGGGAACCCGAAGACATCCGGGTCGGCACCTCACTGAAGCCGCTTCGTCGTCTCCACGAGAGGGTGGCGCGCGTAGTCGACGATCTCGATGTCGTCGACGACGCGGAGGCCCTCCTTCTCGGCGGTCTTCGCCATCCCCAGGTCGACCGGCGTTCGCGGCACGATCACGTACGCGTCCATCGACTCGATGCCCGCTTCACGGGCGGCCATGGCCCGGTGATGCCCGTCGGCGAGGTAGAGCGTCCCGTCGTTGTCGATGACGACGAGCGGCTCCGCGAGCCCGTGTTCGAGCTCGTACTGCCGGCCCTCCAGCTCGTCGGCGTACACGCGGGCCTGCGTCGGCGTCAGGTCCGCGATCGCCACCTCGCGGCGCTCCTCGTCGAGGTCGACGCCGTGGATCTGCGAGAGGGTGCGCATCAGCTTCCCGACCTTGCCGGGCGTCGCGCGCTCGATCTGCGAGCGGACCACGTCCGTGTTCGAGATGATCCCGACGAGGTTGTCCGCGTCGTCGACGACCGGGAGCCGCTGGATCCCCGAGCGCAAGATCACGCGGGCGGCGTCGGTCACCTTCATATCGGGGTGCGCGACGATCAGGTCCTCCGTCATCACCGTGAACACGGGTGCGTCGTCCTCGGCGAGCAGCAGGTCCCCCGCCGCGACGAACCCCTCGACGGTGCGGCCCTGCGTGACGGGGAACCCGTTGTGCCCGTCGCTGTCGGCCATGCGGCGCGCGACGGTTGCCACCGTCTCGTCCGGGCTGACCGTCTCCACCTCCCGGGTCATGTACTCGCCGACCGTCGGTTTCCCGCTCATCGTCCGCCGTACACGCTCGCGGAATAAAAGAGGGCGGGGGTGACGGCGTCCCGAGCGGCTATCACTCTTCGCCCGACCGGCACTCGCCGTTCGGCCGTCCCTCCCCGCCCGATCGTCTCTCTGCCCGCCCGGCACTACCAGCCCGACCGTCACTCGCCGTCCGGCCGCCACGTCACCGTCTCGTCGGGGTTCCCGGCCGGGCGCTCGACTCGGGTCCCGAGCCGCCCGTCCTCGTCGACGGTGATCGTGACGCGGCGCACGTTGCGCTCGTACAGCCGATACCGACCCCTCTCGGCGTCGACCGCGACGTGTTCCGTCACCAGGTCCATGTCCTCGAGCGTGTCCAAGCGCCGGTACACCGTCGACATCGGGATGTCGCACTCCTCGACGAGCTCGGCGACCGAGGTTGGTTCGTCGAGCTCCGACAGGATCGTCCGGTTCGTTTCCTCGCTCAGCGCGTCGAGGAGCCGCCGGACGGAGCCGGACTCGCCCCGCTTCGACCCGGCGTCACTCATCGCCACCGACCGGCGATGCGGGTTCGCTTCGCCGGTCTCCGCCCCGGCCTCCTGTACGCTTCGCCCTCCGCTCGGCGTGAGAACCGCTCATTACCGACGTTTGCGCGCACAGCGGCTAATGTAACCGTTTGGCGCAGGACAACGACCGGTCTCGACGGCCGAGAGCGGCGGCTACCCCCGATTCGAAGGCAGTACCCAGCCGCCGCCGAGACAACAGCGGGCCGTCGTCGTCGGGAGTAGCTAGCCGCCGTCGGGCTCGCCCACTTCGATCGGGACGCCGATCATGTTCCCCCACTCGGTCCAGGAGCCGTCGTAGTGCCGCACGTGTTCGTAGCCGAGCAGCTCCTCGAGGACGAACCACGTCACCGACGACCGCTCCCCGATCCGGCAGTAGATGATGATGTCGTCCTCGGGGGTGATCCCCCGAGACTCGTACACGGCCGCCAGCTCCTCGGGCGACTTGAACAGGCCGTCGGGCCGGACGTTCTCCGCCCAGAACACGTTCGTCGCCCCGGGGATGTGGCCGCCCCGCATCGCCCCCTCGTTGCTGCCGGGGGGCTTCGTGATCTCCCCGCGGAACTCCTCGGGCAGGCGCACGTCGACGAACTTCGTGTCCGTGTCGAGCGCCGCCCGCACGTCCGTGCGCGCGGCCCGCACCGCCGGTCTGGCCGGCGCGTCGGGCGCGTCGCCGTACGCTACGGCTGGCGGGTCGACCGGGTCCGTCGTGGTTGGGTAGTCGTGTTCCGTCCAGTACTCTCGGCCGCCGTCCATGATCCGGACGTCCGGGTGGCCGTAGTAGGAGAGCTGCCAGTACAGGTGGGCCGCGAACCAGTTCCGGTTGTCGCCGTAGATGACGACGGTCGTCTCCTCGGTGATCCCGCTCGATTCGAGGAAGGCGGTCATCTCTTCCGGAGAGAGGATGTCGTGTACCTCCGTCGACCGGAGTTCGGTGCGCCAGTCGACGCCGACGGCGCCGGGCGCGTGTCCCTCCTCGTAGAACGAGGCGTTGACGTCGACCTCGAGCAGGCGCAGGTCGGGGTCGGCGGCGTCGAACCGGTCGAGGCGGGCGTCGACCCAGTCGGGGCTGACGAGCACGTCCGTCGGGTACCGCCCCGCTAGCGACGCGCTTGTGGGCTTCCGCTGATCGTCGTCGGGTGGGGTTTCTGCGGTCATGACTGTTGGTCGGCGAACCGTTTCGCCAGCTCCGCGGTCGCGCGTCGAAGCCGGTACGACACCGTCGAGCGCGGCTCGTCGAGCTCCGCCGCGAGCTCGTCGAGCGTCACGTCTCGCGGCGTCTCGAAGTACCCGCGTTCGACGGCGAGCAACAGGGTCTCGCGCTGCTCGGCCGGCACGTCGGGCCGGGAGAGCAGCTCGCTCTCCCAGTGGTCGACCTCGGTCAGGTGTTCGAAGGAGAACGACAGCCCGTCGCCGAGCTTCGCGGACAGCGTGTCGTACAACATTCCGATCTTCGAGTCGTCCTGGACCAGCACGCGCCAGCGGACCGTGTCGCCGGACAGCGTCTGCTCGAAGAGGACGCCCCCGTCGACGTACTTCGCCGTGATGAGCGGGACGGACTCGCAGTAGTCCACGTCAGAGACGTACGTGTACGCCACCCGCCGCCGCTGCTCTTCGGTCAACAGGCTCGTCGCGCGGGCCGAGCGACACGCCCGGCCGCTGATCGACTCGCGGTCGACCGACTCGTCTAAGAGCAGCTCGTCCACGGCGTCGAGGTCGGCCGCGTCGCCGGTCACCGACTCGAGCTTCCACAGCTCCGTGGGGTCCAGACACGAGTAGGTCGCCTCCGACTGGAGGGAGCCGCGGTCGATGAACAGGTCGACGTACTCGTCGGCGCCGGGCTCGTACGTTATCTCGAAGCTGAAGTCGTACATCTGGCGGTGACTGGTCCGGTCATGCGGTCTCGGTTCGCGGCGGTGACGGTGACCTCGCCGGCGTCGGGCCGCGTCCCGGCGGGAAGTTGTCCCTTGACAACGCGTGTGATATGGGCCCGACGCACTTACGTTGTCTCGTATGGAGCTTTCACCCTCGGGTCGCGAGACGCCGACCGCGCTCCGGAGCCGTCTCCTCATCCCGGCCCTCCTCGCGCTCGCCGCCGGGATCGGGGGATTCGCCCTCGGACTGACCCACGACGACACCGTCACCGCGCTGGGCGCGCTGCTCTTCCTCCCCAGCGCCGCGCTGCTGTTCGGCATCGTCGCCAAGCGCCACGGCGTCGGTCCGTTCAGGCGGTCGAGCCGTCGGTCGGACTGACGCTCGGCGCGGCGCACTCCGGTCACGTCGCCTCTCGCATGCGGGCGGCGACGAGCCGGTCGACGTTGAACATGAACACGGCGACCGCGGCGAGGACCGTCGCGAAGTAGACGACGAGCTGCGGCGGGCCGGACGCGGCGCCGCCCGCGACCGCCCCGCCGAACCCGACGACGAGGAGCTCCGCCCACGTGATGAGCACGCGCGAGAGCAGCAGCGTTCCGACCGACGACCGCCGGGTCGGCGCGTGCGCCTCCGAGCCGTCGCTCATCTCAGTACGCCTCCTCGGCCGTGATCGGGCCGCTGAACGCCGAGTACAGGACGGCGAAGTACACGGCGACCAGCGGTAACAGCAGGGCCGCGCCGATCGACATGAGGTTCAGCGGCAGCGTCGAGACGACGGCCTCCCCGACCGTCGCCCCGGTCGCCGGGTCGATGCGCGGGTACATGAGGACCGCGACGACCGCGGTCAGCCCGTACGTCAGTCCCGCGGCCGCCGCGAGCGCGGCGAGGTCCGCCCCGCGTCGAAGCGCGACGCCGTAGCCGACACCGAGCCCGACGGAGGCGGCGACCAGCGCGAGCACCGGGGGCGATAGCAGCGTGTCGACGCCGGCGGGGAGCCGAGTCGCCAGGGCGCCGAGGGTCGCGACGACCGCGAAGAGGTACGCCGCGACGGCCCCGACGCCGATCTCAGTCACCGTCTCGGGGAGCGCGTCTCGGGCCTTCAAGCGGAGGAACGCGGCGCCGGAAACGACGGTCAGCGCCGTGACGGCGACCCCGGTGACGACGCCGACGAACGTGAGCGACCGGGGGCTCCCGGCGAGCCAGTTCCCCGCGAACGCGCCGAGGAGGAACGGCGCGAGGACGCTGCCGGCGACGAACGACCGCCCCCACCACCGCTGCCACCGCGCGTCGTGGCGCTGTTCGTACATCTCCGGCGCCAGTCCCCGGAGAATGAGGGCGCCGAGGATGCCGAACATCAGCAGGTAGTGTCTGCTGAACAGCCCCGCGTACACCGACGGGAAGGCGGCGAACAGCGCGCCGCCGAAGACGACGAGCCACACCTCGTTCCCGTCCCAGAACGGCCCGATCGCCGACAGCACCGCCTCGCGCGCCTCGTCTTCGCGAAGCGTCGCGAAGATCGCGCCGGCGCCGAAGTCGAAGCCGTCGAGGAACAGGAACGTTCCGAGGATCGCGAACACGAGCGCGAACCACAGCTCCGGGAGCGGCAGGCCGAGCACCGGGCCCGCCGCGAGCGCGTCGACGGCGCTAGTCATCGCCGGGCACCTCCCCCGGCGCGGCGTCGCGCTCGGCGGTGGACCGCAGCTCGCGCACGCTCGGGGGCCCATCACGGATCACCCGCGCGACGACGTACGTGTACAGCGCGAGGATGCCGGCGTAGACGCCGACGAACCCGGCGAGCGTGACCATCGCTTCCGTCCCGGTGAGACCGGGAGAGACCCCCTCGCTCGTCTTCAACACGCCCTGGATCACCCAGGGCTGACGGCCGACCTCGGTGACGACCCACCCGAGTTCGACCGCGACGATGCCGAGCAGGCTGGACGCCATCAGCGCCTTGTGGAGCAGCCCGTCCTCGAACAGCTCGCCCGTGTACCACCGGTAGCCGCCCCAGAACGCGAGCAGGATGAACCAGAAGCCCATCCCGACCATCGCGCGGAACGACCAGAACACGACGGCGACCGGCGGCGCCTCCGTCTCGAACGTGTTCAGTCCGCGGATCTCCGCGGTCGCGTCGCCCCCGCTGGCGAGCCACGACGCCCCGCCCGGGATGCCGAGACCGAACAGCTCCTTCGCGCGGGGGTCCGTGAACTGGCTCAGGTCCGTCGGGATCGCGAAGATGTACTCCGGGACGTACGCCTCGGTGTCCCAGACCGCCTCCATGGCGGCGAACTTCTGCGGCTGCGTCTCGTAGACGTGCCGCGCGTACAGGTCGCCCTGAAGCACCTGTAGCGGGGCCGTGATCAGCAGCGCGACCAGCGCGATCTTGAGCGTCTTCTGCCAGAAGGCGATGTTCTCCGTCTGGTGTCCCCAGACGTGGTGTCGGTAGACGAAGTACGCGGAGACGCCCGCCATGAACAGCGCCACCGACTCGACGGCGGCGTTTTGCATGTGGACGTACATGTAGCCGAACCGGGGGGTCAGGTACGCCGCGAGCGGGTCGACGAGGTGGACTACCTCCTGCCCGTTCTCGGTCACGAGCTCGTAGCCGCGCGGCATCTGCATCCACGAGTTCGCGATGAGGATCCAGACGGCGGACAGCCACGTGCCGACCCCGACGGCGAGGCTGGACACCAGGTACAACCGGTCGGAGACGCGCTCGCGACCGAACACGAAGACGCCGAGGAACGTCGCCTCCAGCATGAACGCCATCATCCCCTCGACGGCGAGCGGGCCGCCGAACAGCTCGCCGGCGGTCGTCGAGAACGCCGCGAAGTTGGTCCCGAACTCGAACTCTAAGACGATCCCGGTGACCGTCCCGACGACGAACGAGACGGCGAATATCTTCGTCCAGAAGCGACGCAGCTGTTCGTACACCGGGTCGCCGCCCCGCACGTCCTTCCAGGTGAAGTATATCAGGAACGGGGCTAGTCCCATGCTCATCACTGGGAAGATGATGTGGACGATCGTCGTCAGGGCGAACTGGAATCGGCTTGCGAGTACTGGATCGATCATGTCGTGGTGGGTCCGGGTTGGAAAGTTCACTCCGGCGCGCGACGCGGCGGTCTCCTCGCGTAACACTGCGCATTCCTCGTCCATAACCCCGGAGTTGGCACAGGACAACCGGCCGCGGAGCGCCCGCCGCCGCCCTCTCGGCGGCGACGCGGCGGCTCGCCCGCTGGTCCGACGTTGTCCTGTGCCAAGCCATCGTTTTGGGTGGCGAGGCGACTGCGTTCACGCATGGAAACACGGCACGCCGTGCTGGCGCTCGTCGCGCTCGTCACGGTGGTGATGACCGTCAGAGCGGTCGTCGCCGGCCTCGACGGCGACTTCGGGACGGTCGGCCGGCAGGTCGGGGTCGGCGGGATCGTCCTCGCGTTCGGCGTGGCGCTGTACCGGAACTGGGAGTCGGTCGGCTGACCCGGACGCCCGCTCCGCGACGGCCCGGCCGAGCGTCCGGCGCGAGCGACGGGAACTTCTCAGAGCGCCCGACCGCGACCCGCGCCGTCTCGCACCGGCGTTCGTCAAGACTCGCTCGCGGGGTCGTCCCCGGAGGAGTCCCGGTCGCGATGGGGCTCGCCGGCGAGTCGCTCCGCGAGCCGTCGGCGGAGTCGCTCGAAGGGCGACGAACACGCGCCGCACTCGGCGCAGGAGACGCCCGAACATGACGCGGGCGCGCCGCAGCGCGGACACGAGAGCCCGTTCGCCGGATCGAACTCGTACTCGCAGCGGGGACAGATCACGCGATCACCTCCAAGGCGGCCGCGACGCCGCCGCCGACGGCGAACGCCGTAACCCAAGAGCCGACCCACACGAGGAGCGCGCTCCGCGCGTCGCGCTCCCTGAGGATCATCGCCATCGTGAGGATACACGGGACGAACAGGGTGACGACGACCAGTCCGACGAAGGTCTGTGACGCCGACAGCGTCAGGCCCGTCATCCCTGCGGCGGCGAAGTCGCGGCGGATCAGTCCCAACACGAGCACCTCGCCGAACGACGCGGGTAAGCCCAGCGCCGCGGTCAGCGGCCGGAACGCGCCGACTATCGCGTCGAGCGCGCCGAGGTACTCGAGCGTCGACACCGCCGCCGCGGTGACCCCGAACAGCGGGGCCGCCTCCCCGAGGAACGCGGCGGTCCGGTTCGCCGTCTTCCGGGCGACGTTCGTCGGGCGGGGGAGGCGTAGCCGCGGGAGCTGCTCGATCAGCGCGTCCTGTCGGCCGGGGAGCGTCCGGTCGAGAACGACGCCGGCGGCCCCGAGGACCCCGAGTAGTACCGCCACGTAGCCGCCCCACCAGACGACCCCGAGTTCCGCGAGCAACCCCGCGACGACGCCGATCTGCGCCGAGCAGGGGATCGCGAGGCCCAGCAGCGCCGTCGTGATGAGCCGCTCCCGGCGCGACCCGACCATTCGGGTGGAGACGACCGCCATCGTCACGCATCCCACGCCGACGATCAGCGGGACGACCGCGCGGCCGTTGAGCCCGATCCTGTCGAGCCCTCTGTCCGTCACCACGGCGAGTCGCGGCAGGACGCCGGCGTCTTCGAGCGTCCCGATCACGAGGTAGAACGCGACCACGAGCGGGAGCAGGACCCCGAGGGTGTACCGAACGGTGACCGTCAGCAGCCCTAGGTTATCGTTGACGAGCAGGAACTCGACGGGCGCGGCCCACCCGCGCGCCGGGAGCAGGTCCGCGACGGCCGCCTCGACCGCCGGCGTGTAGTATCGCCCGAAGACCACGGTCTCCGCGTAGCCGACGACGCGCTGCGCGACGAGCACCCCCATGACGTAGAACACCGCGAGGAGGAGCGCGAGCGCGATCGGGATCCCCGTCACCGGCCGCAGCAACAGGTCTCCGAGCCGTCCCCCGCGACTCCGTCCGGGAGCGGGACCCCGTTCGACCGCCTCGACGACCGACCGGACGCGCGTCCGGCGCTCGCGATACACCGCCTCCCGCTCTCCGAGGCCGGCGAGCGGCGCGTCGCCCCCGTCGGCCGCGAGGCCGCCGGCACCGACGCGGCGAGCCGTCGGTTCGTCGCCCTCGACGAGGAGTGTCTTCTCCGCCCGCCCGGCCTCGATCCCGTCGGGGAGCGCGTCGTAGTACGCGTCGACGGGCGTCGACTCGGGGGCGGTCGCTTCCGGGAGCCGATCGCGCAACTCGTCGACGCCGGCGCCGGTGACGGCGACGGTCGGGACGACGGGGACGCCGAGGGTCGCCTCCAGCGCGCCGACGTCGATCTCGACGCCGTCGGCCTCGACCTCGTCCATCATGTTCAGCGCGACGACGGTCGGCACGCCCATGTCCAACAGCTGTAGCGTCACGAACAGGTCACGGTCGAGCCGCGTGGCGTCAACGACGTTCACGACCGCGTCCGCCTCCAAGACGACCGCCCTCGTGGCCCGCTCCTCCTCAGAGAACGACGATATCCCGTGGACCCCGGGCGTATCGATCAGGCGGGTCGACCTGAGGGTCGCCGCGGTCGTTTCGACCGTGGTTCCGGGGTAGTTCGAGACGTCGGCGTACTCGGCCGTGAGCCGTCCGAACAGCACGCTCTTGCCCGCGTTGGGCGCGCCGACCAGCGCCGCGGACGCCTCGGCGTCGCCGGATGTGGGCCCGCGGTCCGCGTCCCCGCTCGCGGTCATCGCGGTGCGTCGTCGGGGGCCGATCGCTCGACGGTTATCTCCCGGGCCAGCGACCGCCCGAGCGCCACCTCCGTCCCGCGACGCCTGACGACGACCGGACCGTTGCGGATCCGGCGGCGACACTCGACGCGGCCGTCCAGCAGGCCGAGTCGCAGTAACCGAGCGCGGCGCTCGCCGTCCGGCACGTCGACCAGTTCCACCCACTCGCCCGACGGGATGTCGGCCAGCGCGACCACCATTTAGGCCTACCTAAAACGACGGGCGTGTTGTGCGGCACGGCACATTATGGAGTCTTATATAAACCGCTCTGGACCCGCGAGCCCGGACCCGCGCGCCGCCTTCGCGCTTCGCGCGCGTCAGCGGTCGGGCCGGTCAGGCCGGCTGCGAGTCCAGCTTCTTGTAATCGATGTAGTCCGCCCCGCGGAGCTCCTCGAGCAGGTTGATGGCCGCTCGGGCTCCCTCTCCGACGGAGGTCGCGATCTGTTGGTGGCCGCCGGTAACGTCGCCCGCGGCGTACACCCGGTCCACCGGCGTCGACTGCGCCTCGTCGGTGACGATGTCGTCTCCCTCGACGGGGACGCCGAGCATCTCCGCGAGGTCGGTGCCGCCGGCGGTGCCCAGCGCGACGAACAGCCCGTCGACCGGGATCTCGTCGCCCTCTCGGGTGACGACGGCTTCGAGGACCTCCTCGCCGGCGAGCCGATCGAGGTCGTCGGTGACCACCGGGATCCCCGCGTCGGCGACCCGGTCCCGCAAGCCGTCGTCCGCCTCGAACGCCGACCCGTTGGTGAGGATCCGGACGTCGTCGGTGTAGTCGAGCAGCATCAACGCCTCGGTCGCGGCGTAGTTGTCGTCGCCGACGACAGCGACGGGACTGTCGCGGTAAAAGTACGCGTCGCATTCGACGCAGTAGGAGACGCCGTGGCCCTCGTACGCCTCGACGCCCGCGATGGCCGGCCGTTCGTAGTCCGCGCCCGTCGCGATGATAACCCCGTCGACGACGTACTCGTCGACGGTCGTCTCGACGCGGTACCGGTCGCCGTCCGGCTCGATCCGAACGACCTCCTCCTCGACGATCTCGGCGTCGTACTTCCGCGCGTGCTCTCGCCCCAGATCGACGAGCTCCGGGCCCGTGACCCCGTCCGGGAACCCGTAGACGTTCTCCATCGTGTCCACGTCACGGGTGGTCCCGCCCCCGTCGTCGAACACGAGCGTTCGCCTGTCCGCCCGAGCGGTGTAGATGGCGGCGTTCAGTCCGGTCGGTCCCCCGCCGACGATCGCGATCCCTGACATCTGTATTGCGTAGTATGTACTATACTAACTTATTAATTCCGCCCGCTGATTCACTCGGAGTGGTCGGCGTCCCCTCCAAGATATCGACCGAAACGCGCTCCTGTGGCTATAGCCGGGTTGGAAGCGTATCGATCGCCGCGAAATACGTCTTGTCCCCGTCGGTGAATCGTTTGTTTGGCGCATCAGTATTGTGTATATTCTACAAAATACTGGCGGCGGAGACAACCTCGCTCGATAAGCAACCGAGACCGGACTCGGCGGGCGGCACTCGAACCGCGGGCGAAGACCGCGGTGCGGCGGCTCGCCGGAACGAAAGCGAGGACAGAAGAAATCGGACCGCGAGGCGTGGAGCCGCCTACTGCGGGCTCGGGTTGGACGGGCCGGAGACGTTGCCGTCCTTCAGCGCGGATCCCGTGATCGACTTCAGCCGGGAGACGAGCGAATCCTTCTCGGCCTCGCCTTCGAGGGCGATGTCGAGGACCTCGCTGATGTGCGAGACCGGGATGACCTCGATCATCTCCTCGTACTCGTCTTCGATCATCACGTCCTGCTCGTTGGCTGCGGGGATGATCACCCGGTCGCAGCCGGCTTTCGCGGCCGCCTCGATCTTGTGGGTGACCCCGCCGACGGGGAGCACGTCGCCGCGGACCGACAGCGAGCCGGTCATCGCGAGGCTCTGGTCCACGCCGACGTTCTCCAGCGCGGAGATGACAGCGGTCGCGACCGTGATGGACGCGGAGTCGCCGTCGACCCCCTGCTGGCCCGTCTGGATGAACTGGATGTGGATGTCCTTCTCCGAGATGTTCTCGTCGGAGAACTTCTTGATGATCGCCGAGACGTTCTGGACCGACTCCTCGGCCATCTCCTTTAGCTGGCCGGTGGCGATCACCTGCCCGCCGCCCTGGGTCGGCGTCACCTCGGCCATCACCGGGAGCATGATCCCGGAGTCTTCGCCCATCACCGCGAGGCCGTTGACGCGGCCGGCGACGTAGCCGTCGGAGACCTGGAGCTCGTAGTCCTTGCGGCGCTCGATGTAGTCGTCGGCGAGCTGCTGCTCGATGGAGCGCGAGCGCCCCTTCGCCTGAAGGACGTGTTCGCGGGTGGTCATCTCGGCGTCCTCGCCCCGGGCGATGTCGCCCGCGACGCGGACCATCCCGCCGAGGTTCCGCATCTTCAGCGTGAGGTGGCCCTTGCGGCCGGAACGGCGCTTGGCCTCGAGGATGATCTCCTCGACGGCCTCCGCCGAGAACTCGGGCAGGCGGCCGTCCTTCGCGACCTCCTGGGCGATGAACCGGACGTACTTCCGGCGCATCTCCGGGGTGTCCTCGATGGTGTCCTCCATGTACACCTCGTAACCGTACCCCTTGATCCGGGAGCGCAGCGCCGGGTGCATGTTCTCCATCGCGTCGAGGTTCCCGGCCGCGATCATGACGAAGTCGGTCGGGACGGGCTCGGTCTGGACCATCGCGCCCGAGGAGCGCTCGGACTGGCCCGTGATCGAGAACTCGCCCTCCTGGATCGCCGTCATGAGGTGCTGCTGGCTGCGGATGTCGAGCGTGTTGATCTCGTCGATGAACAGCACACCCTTGTTCGCCTTGTGGATGGCGCCCGCCTCGACGCGGTCGTGGCTGGGCGTCTCCATCCCGCCGGACTGGAACGGGTCGTGTCGCACGTCGCCGAGCAGCGCGCCGGCGTGCGCGCCGGTCGCGTCGCGGAACGGCGCGGTCTTCGTGTCGCCGTTGTTCACCAGCAGGTTCGGGATCATCGCATCCGAACCGCGGTTGAGGTAGCGGAAGACGAGGTACACCACGCCGGCCGCGATGATGCCGACGAGGATCTGGCCGACGATGATGAGCGCGTAGCCCAGCACGACGGCGATGATGATCCACATCAGGAGCGACCGCATCTGGTTGCGCTTGCGCGCCTCCTCGCGGTGCGCCTCGACGATCTGGTCGCCCTTACCGGCCGGCACCGTCCGGACCTTCGGCTTGTTGCCGTCCTCGGGGTTGTGGTACACCAGCACGTCCTGAAGCTCCTCTTTGGGGAGGAGCTCGGACATCGCCTTCGCGAGCATCGACTTCCCCGTCCCGGGGGAGCCGATCATCATCACGTGGCGCCGCTGCTTCGCCGCCTTGATGATCACGTCGCGGGCGTGTTCCTGCCCGATGACCTGGTCGACGAGCCGGTCCGGGATCTCCAGTTCGGCCGTCGTGTCTATCTTGAGCCCGCCGAGGAGGTCGTCCTCGTCGGGGTCCTCTTCGATCTCGGCGCCCTCGACCTCGACGGTGCTGCCGAGCTCGTCGATCCCGCCGTCGTCGGCCGGATCGGCGGCGTCGCCGTTCCGACCCTCGTCGAACCCGTCGTCGTCCACGATGACCCCGTCGTCCCAGGGGTCGTCGTCGGAGTCCGCGGCCGGGTCCTCGTCGACGCCGGACTCGTTCGCCGGGCCGTCGTCGGGCTCGGGGTCGCCGGGCGTGGCGTCCTCGCCGTTCCCCGCCGGACTCGAGTCGTCGACGCCGCCGTGGGGCGGTTCGTCGGGGTCGTCGGCCGTCGGGTCGTTCGTGTCCTTCTCGTTGCTCATAGAATCGGGTGTCGCTATCGAAAAGGACGGGTCGGTTACTGATATACTTTCTCCCCCCGGAGGGGTAGCCCCGGGGGCAGTAAACACCGCTTTCAAGCCGTATATCGACCGATCACGCCCCGCGAGCGTTCCCACGGGGTTTATAAATGACGCCGACGGTACGTAGACTCATGCGGGGGTTCTACATCGGCCGGTATCAGCCGTTCCACCACGGCCACCGGCACATGGTGGAAGAGATCGCGGCGGAGGTCGACGAGCTCGTCTTGGGGATCGGCTCCGCCGGCGACTCTCACACCACGCGGAACCCATTCACCGCCGGCGAGCGCGTGATGATGGTGACGAAGGCGGTCGAGGAGCTCGACGCCACCACCTACGTCGTCCCGATCGAGGACCTCGACCGGAACTCCGTGTGGGTGAGCCACGTCCAGAGCATGACCCCGCGCTTCGACGTGGCCTACTCGAACAACCCGCTCGTGGTCCGCCTGTTCGAGGAGGCGGGCGTCGAGGTGCGCCAGTCGCCGATGTTCCGCCGCGACGTGCTGGAGGGGACCGAACTCCGCGAGCGCATGATCCGCGGCCGGGAGTGGGCCGACCTCGTCCCCGACCCCGTCGTCGACGTGATCCGCGAAGTCGACGGCGTCGAGCGCATCCGCCGGATCGCGGAGACGGACTCGAACGGCGGCGAGCCGTCCGACCTGTAGCGCGGCGATCCGTGTAAAGAGGGCTGATCGCCTCGGACCGCCGATCGCTTCGAAGCCCCGACGCCGGCTCCGACGCTCCGGCCGCCTGCTCGTGGACAGATACGGAGACCGGCGACGACGACGCCCGTTCCATTTAACCCCGCGCCGCACGCGGGTTCCGGTATGATCACGCTCACCTCGGACTTTGGGTCGCCGTACCCCGCCGCGATGAAGGGAGTGATTCGCCGGCACACTGACGCCGAGCTGATCGATGTTGCGCACGATCTGCCGCGCGGGGACCCCCGGGCCGCCGCGTTCTGGCTCCGGTTCGTCCTCCCGGAGTTCCCGCCGGCGGTCCACTGCGCCGTCGTCGACCCCGGCGTCGGCACCGACCGGGACGCCCTCGTCGTCCGGGCCGGCGCGCACGTCATCGTCGCGCCCGACAACGGGCTCGCGATGCCGCCGGCCCGCGCGCTGGCGGCCGGCGAGTCGGATGTCGAGGTCTGGTCCATCGCGGTCGACGACCCCGCGAGCGAGACGTTCCACGGCCGCGACGTGTTCGCGCCGACCGCGGCCCGCGTCCGGACGGCGCTCGACGACGAACTGACGGCGTCGGACGGGGAGCCCGCGGTCGACGCGGTCGCCGAAGCGCTCGCGGGGATCGACGACCTCGCGCCCGCGAACGACCCCGTGGACGTCCGCTTTCCCGAGCCGTCGGTCGAACGCGACGCGGGCGAGGCCGAGAAGGACACCGACGCCGAGGACGGTACCGACGACGAGGCCGACACCGGCGACGTGGTCGCCGTTGACGGCGAAGTGCTCGCGATCGACCGGTTCGGCAACGTGATCACCAACGTCCCCGGCGAGCTTGTCCGCGGCCGGGACTGGGTCCGCGTGAACGGCGACCTCACGCCGGTCGCGGAGACGTTCGGCGCCGTTGACCCCGGCGAGCGCCTCGTCACGGTCGGGAGCCACGGCTACGCGGAGTGTGACGTGAACGACGGCCGGGGCGACGGCGCGTTCGACCTCCGACCGGGCGACGCGGTCCGGTTCGTTCCCGACAGCGTCAGCCTCTGAGTCCGAAAAACCGGTTACAGCTCGACGCCGGAGGGAATCAGGCTCTCGCTGCGGAGCAGGTTCCCCTCCTGGTCGTACACGAGGAAGGTGTCCTTGTCGTAGGCGACGAGGCGCTCGCCGTCGACGTCGATCTCGACGCGGTACCGCGCGTCGCCGTCGTCGGTCGCGTCGCGCGCGGCGTGGATGAACGGGAGTACGTCCGTCGCCGTCTCGTTGAGTTCGAGGATGAAGTCGCCCGTGTATCGGTTGGTGACGCCGACGACGCCCTCCGGCTCGTCCGCCTCGTCCAGCGGCTCGCGGAGCCGGAAGGCGACGTCGATCTGGTCGGCCGCGAGCAGGTCGTCGTCCGTCTCGACGATGATGTCCTCGCTTTCGCCCCCCGAGAGTCGCTCGCGGAGGAGATCCTCCGGACCGTGGAAGTCGATCCGCACCAGCGGGGGCGACTGGGAGCCGGCGTCGTTTCCGACGCCCTCGACGGTCAACTCGAAGTAGTCACGCCGCATTTCCTATCGGATGCTTTGCGGTCCGGCCGTATCAACGTAACGGGCGGAGCGGCGGCGCGGAACCGACGATGCTCGGGCGTCCGCGCCGGGACCGGATCGGCACTCGGTCGGGACCGCGGCGGCGGACCTCGATGTCGGTCCTGATAATCGTCGGGGGTAGTTTAACTTCCCCCCGCCTCTAGGGCACCGTATCCATGGCGAGCGAGGCCAGCGGGAGCGACCTCGGCGACCGGATCGAGGCCCTCCAGCGGCGGCTCTCCCGGACGTGGGAGCTGCTTCAGGGGTCGACGCTCGACGTCCGGCCGTTTCGCCCGGGCGAGGACGGCCCGCTCGCGTCGTTCGTCGTTCCGGAAGACGAGACCGAAGTCGACCGGTACTGGGTGAACGCGCCGTACGCGTACGTCGTGATCACCTACGACGACGCCGAGAGCGAACACCGCTACTACGCGGTCGAGCCCGAGCTCGACGCGTTCGAGCGCGAGCTCCTCGACCGCGTCGTCGACGACATCCGCGATCCGCTCCTCTACCGCGAGGGGAGCGGCAAGACCGACGAGGAGACGCTCAGGACCGAACTCGAGACGCTGCTGGAGGGGTACGGCGTCGAGGCCGAGATGGACACGTTCCACGCGCTGGTGTACTACCTCTACCGCGACTTCCGCGGCTTCGGGAAGGTCGACCCCCTGCTGAACGACCGCCACATCGAGGATGTCTCCTGTGACGGCTACGACCTCCCGATCTTCGTCTACCACGACGAGTACACCGACATCGAGACGAACGTCTCCTTCGGACAGGAGGCGCTCGACAGCTACGTGATCCGGCTCGCGCAGCAGTCCGGCCGCCACGTCTCGGTCGGCGACCCCATCGTCGAGACGACGCTCCCCGACGGCTCACGCGCGGAGCTGGCGCTCGGCGAGGAGGTGACCCCGCGCGGCTCGGCGTTCACGATCCGCCAGTACGCCGAGGACCCGTTCACCCCCGTCGACCTCGTGGAGTACGGCACGTTCTCCGTCGAGCAGATGGCGTACTTCTGGCTCTGTATCGAGCACAACAAGAGCCTCATCTTCGCGGGCGGCACCGCGTCCGGGAAGACCACCTCGATGAACGCGGTGTCGATGTTCGTCCCGCCGCGGGCGAAGGTGCTCACCATCGAGGACACCCGCGAGCTCTCGCTGTACCACGACAACTGGCTCTCGGCGGTCACCCGCGAGCGCCGGTACGAGGGGACCGACATCGACATGTACGACCTTCTGCGGTCGGCGCTGCGCCACCGCCCCGAGTACATCGTCGTCGGCGAGGTGCGCGGCGAGGAGGCGATCACGCTCTTCCAGGCGATGAACACCGGTCACACCACGTTCTCGACGATGCACGCCGACTCGATCGAGACCGTGATCAACCGGCTGGAGAACGAGCCGATCAACGTGCCGCGCGCGATGGTTCAGTCGCTCGACATGCTGTCGGTCCAGACGCTCACCCGCGCCGACGACGAGCGCGTCCGCCGCGCGAAGACGATCGGCGAGATCGGCGGTATCGACCAGCGCACCGGGGAGCTCGACTACTCCTCGGCGTTCGAGTGGCGGCCGGACTCCGACACGTTCCGGCGCAACGACTCGTCGCTGCTGGAGGAGATCGCCGACGACCGCGGCTGGTCCCGGTCGGAGCTGCTCCGCGAGGTCCGGCGCCGCGAGCGATTCCTCGAACTCCTCTCCGCGCTCGGCATCGACGACTACCGCACGTTCACCGCCCTCGTCAACGAGTACTACGCCGACGCCGACCGCGTGATGGAGAAGCTCGATGAGCGCGCCGCCGCGGCCGACGGCGTCGACCCCGACGAGTTCGCGGCCGAAGACGCCTCGCCGGGCGGCGGCACCGACCGCGGCCCCGACGCCTCCGACGGCGACGGCGCGCGCGCCGGAGACGCGGGATCCGACGCCACGGACCGATGATCGAGTACCTCCCCCTCGTCGCCGCGGTCGCGGTCTGTCTCGCGCTCGCGCTGCCGCTCGTCGACGACCGGGCCGACCTGTTCGTCACCCGCGTCGCCCTGTCGGCGTTCGGCGACTACGTCGGCGAGAACGAGGCGCGGCGGCAGGCTCAGCGCGACCGGATGCGCGCGGCCCACGTCGCCGGCACGACGCACCGCGTGTACGCCTCCCGGACCCTGTTGTACGCCGCGGTCCTCGGGGTCGCCGGCAGCGTCATCGGCGTGTACGCGGCCGGCGCGCTGCTCGCCGCGCTTGACGTCGGCGAGGCCGCGATCCGCGCGGCGCTCCCGGGGTCGGTCGAGTTCGTCGCGGTCGTCGCGCGGCTCGCCGACCTCGGGCTCGGTCGGCTGTTCGTCCTGCTCGCGGTCGTCTCCGCGACGGTTGGCTCCGGCCTCGCGCTCGGCGCCTACCTCGCTCGGTGGCAGTTGCTCGACCAGCGCGCCGCCGCGCGGGCGGCGGAGATCGACGCCACGCTGCCGCGGACGGTCGCGTTCATGTACGCGCTCTCGCGCTCCGGGATGGCGTTTCCCCGGGTGATGGACACGCTCGCGGAGAACGAGGAGGTGTACGGCGAGGCCGCCGCCGAGCTGTCGGTCGCGGTCCGCGACATGAACGCCTTCGGAACCGACGCGCTCACCGCGCTCCAGCGCATCTCCCGGCGGACGCCGAGCGACGACCTGGCCGACTTCTCGGAGAACCTCGCGTCCGTCCTCGGCACCGGGCAGTCGGTGTCGGAGTTCCTCAACGACCAGTACGAGCGCTATCAGGCGGAGGCGGAGGCGAAACAGGAGCAGTACCTCGAACTGCTCTCGACGTTCGCCGAGGCGTACGTGACGGCGCTGGTCGCGGGCCCGCTGTTTTTCATCACCATCCTCGTCGTCATCGGGCTCGTCTTACAGGACACCCTCCCGCTCCTCCGCGTCGTCGTCTACCTCGGCGTGCCGCTCGCCACCTTCGGCTTCGTCGTCTACGTCGACAGCGTGACGCAGGGCGTCGGCGGCACCGAGACCGTCGCGGAGTCGTCGCTCGCGGACCCGGACACCCCCTCGGTCACGGGCGTGCGCCACGCCACGGACGAGCCCGGCGACCGGGGCGACTCGCCGCGGTTCGACGGGGGAGCGGCCGCCGAGAGCGGCGCGGGCGGTTCCGGGGCGGACGGCGCCGGCGCGGGCGGTACCGGAGCGGACCGCTGGGCGGCGAGCCGGGAGCGGCTCCGCGTGTACGACCGCCTCCGGAGCGTGCGGCGGCTGGTCGCGTCGCCGGTCGAGACGGTGCTCGCCTCGCCGCGAACGGTGCTCCTCGCCGTCGTCCCGGCCGCGGTCGTCGGGCTGCTCGTCTTCGCGTTCCCGGTCACGCTCGGGACGCCCATGGAGATGATCGACCAAGTCGACGGCCCGCTCGTCGTCGCGACCGCCCTCGTCCTCGCGGCGTACGCGGTCGCCTACGAGTTCGGCAAGCGCCGCGTCCGCCGCGTCGAGTCCGCGGTGCCGGACTTCCTCGACCGGCTCGCCAGCGTCAACGAGGCGGGCACCGACGTGGTCGGCAGCGTCCGCCGCGTCGCCGACTCGAACCTGGAAGCCCTGACGGAGGACCTCCGCCGGACGCGCCGAGACATCGACTGGGGGGCGGACGTCTCCACGGCGCTGCGCCGGCTGGAGCGACGGGTCCGGTCGCCGATGACCTCCCGGGCGGTCGCGCTCGTCACCAACGCGATTCAGGCGAGCGGGGACGTGGGTCCCGTCCTCCGGATCGCGGCCGACGAATCGCGCGCGACGTGGGCGCTCCGGCGCGAACGCCGACAAGTGATGTTAACGTATCTCATCGTCATCTACATCTCCTTCCTCGTCTTCCTCGGGATCATCGCGGCGCTGTCGGTGTCGTTCATCCCGGCCATCGAGGCGGCGGGCGTCCCGGGGACGGGCGGCGGACTCCCCGACACCGGGAGCGGGGTCTCCGGCGGACCCGGCGGGATCACGGACGGGATCGGCGACATCGACGTGGCGGTCTACGAGCAGCTGTTCTTCCACGCCGCGTCGATCCAGGCGGTCTGCTCCGGGCTCGTCGCCGGACAGCTCGGAGAGGGGTCGGTCCGCGACGGCGTGAAACACGTCGTGGTGTTGCTCGCGCTCACGCTCGTCGCGTTCGCCGCGATCGGGGCGGTGTGAGGCGTCCGGTCGACATATCCCCGTCGCGGCCGAGAAGCCGGTATGGACCCGCAGCCGACCGGCGATCCGCAGTCGACGTACGACCGCATCGCGACCCACTTCTCGAAGACGCGACAGTACGCGTGGCCCGAGGTGGAGTCGTTCTTAGAGGGTCGGTCGGGGGGGCTCGCGCTCGACGTCGGCTGCGGCAACGGCCGCCACACGGAGGCGCTCGCGGCGCGCACCGAGACCGCGGTCGGCCTCGACCTCAGCCGCGGGCTGCTCGCCGAGGCGACGGCCCGCGCCCGCGACCGGGGGTTCGCCGACGCGACCGCGTTCGTCCACGGCGACGCGACGGCGCTCCCGGTCCGCGACGGCGCGGTCGACCTCGCCGTCTACGTCGCCACGCTCCACCACCTCTCGCCGCGGAGCGCCCGCGTCGAGAGCCTGAACGAGCTGGCGCGCGTCCTCGCGCCCGGCGGCGTCGCGCTCGTCAGCGCGTGGAGCACGGCCCACGACCGGTTCGACCGCGACGAGGGGTTCGACACGACCGTCGACTGGACGCTGCCGGGCGGCGAGACGGTGCCTCGGTACTATCACATCTACTCGCCCGCGGAGTTCGAGACGGATCTCGGCGAGAGCGCTCTCGAAACGCGTCGAACGGAGCTATCCAGCGGGAACTGTTACGCGGAAGTCGAGCCGGAACGCCCCTGATTATCACAGACAATATCGACGGGGGTGGATTAAAGGGTCCCTGCCGACCGCCTGCTGGTAATGGCCGACACCTTCCTCGAACGGGTCCTGCGTCGGGTCGCGCCCGACGCGGTGGCCCGGAGTTACCTCGCGAAGTTCCTCGTCGCCCTCGTCGTCGTCGTCCTCGCGATCGGCGCCGTCGGGGCCGTCACGTACGCGGAGACGACCGAGCAGCTCGAGTCGAGCGCCCAGAGCGACTACACGGCCGTCGCGGAGCTGAGCGCCACCGAAGCCGGCAGCTGGACCGCCGACCGGCGCGGGACCGTCGCGGAGGCCGCTGACAACGACATCTACAGCGAGGACTCGGCCGCCGTCGCGGCGTATCTCTCCTCGCATCTGTCTCGGGCGAGCGACGGCGTGCTTGCGTTCCACTACATCGACCCCGAGGACGGCGCGGTACTCGCGTCGACCGACGAGGCGGGCGGGAACGGTGACCGAGCGGAGACGCTCACGAGCCAGCAGTGGTTCGACGACGGGCTCCTACTCGGCGACACCGTCACCACGACGGCGACGTACGAGGTCGACGGCGAGCGCCGGGTCGCCTACGTGGCCGGGACGCCGAAACGAAAATACGTGGTCATGGAGGTCTCGCTCGGCTCGCTCGTCGGCGACTTCCGGCAACCGACGGACGGCACGTTCACCTCGATCGTCGAGACCGACGGCGAGATCGGCGCGAGCGATCGCGACGGCGTCGCGGGCGAGCGGTACGACGAACCGGTCCGGTCGCAGCTCTTCGACCGACAGAACCCGATCGGGTCCGTCCCGTCGGCGACGCTCGAACTCGCCGACGGCGAGCGGTACTTCGTCGCCTACGCCCCGGTTCCAACCGAGGCCTGGTACGTCGCGGTCCACGTCCCCCTCTCAGAGGCGTACGCGCTCTCGGGGATGATCGGGCGGAACCTGCTCCTCATCGTCGGCGTCGCGGTCGTCGGGCTCGGGCTCATCGGCGTGACGCTCGGCCGGGGGACCGTCGTCGAGCTGAACCAGCTCCGGGCCCGGGCGTCGGCGCTGGCCGACGGCGACCTCGACGTCGACTTCGACACGGCGCGGCGCGACGAGTTCGGCGACCTCGCCGGGGCGTTCGCGACCATGCGGGACTCCCTGCGCGAGCAGATCGAGTCGGCGGAGACGCAGCGCGAGCGCGCCGAGGCGGCGAAGGCGGAGAGCGAGGCGTTCGCCGACCGCCTGGAGTCGCGGGCGGGCGACTTCGGCGAGACATTGGCCTCCTGCGCCGACGGCGACCTCACGGCTCGGCTCGACGCAGAGCCGGACGACCCCGAGGCGCTCCGCGCGATCGCCGCGGAGTTCAACGACGCGATGGACGAGCTGGAGGCCGCGATCGCGGAGGTCGACGCGTTCGCGGTCGAAGTGGCCGACCGGAGCGACGCGGTCACCGACGGCACCGACGAGGCCGCCGCCGCCGGCCGGGAGACGAGCGACGCGGTCGACGAGATATCGGCCGGGGCGGAGCGGCAGAGCCGTCAGCTGGCCGAGGTCGCCGGCGAGATGGAGGACATGTCGGCGACCGTCGAGGAGGTCGCCGCCTCCGCGGACGAGGTCGCGACCACCTCCCGGCAGGCCGACGCGCTCACCGAGGAGGGGCGCGAGGCGGCCGCCGACGCCGTCGACGAGCTCCACGCGATCGAGTCCCGCTCGGAGTCCGCCGCGGAGACGGTCGAGCGGCTCGAGGCCGAGATGGCGGAGGTCGACGCGATCGTCGAGACGATCTCGGAGATCGCCGACCAGACGAACCTGCTCGCGCTCAACGCCTCGATCGAGGCCGCCCGCGCGGGCGAGGCCGGCTCCGGCTTCGCGGTCGTGGCCGAGGAGGTCAAGTCGCTCGCCGAGGAGACCCAGGCGTCCGCCGCGGAGGTGGAGTCGCTGATCGAGAGCCTCCGCGAGCGTACCGACGAGAGCGTCGACGAGATGGCCGCGATCCGCGAGGGCGTCGACGACGGGGTCGACGTCGTGGAAGACGCGGAGGACGCGCTCGCCGAGGTCGCCGACCGCGTGAGCGAGGCCGACAACGGCGTTCAGGAGATCTCCGGCGCGATGGACGCGCAGGCGCAGTCGGTCAACGAGGTGACCGGCGCGGTCGACGACCTTGCGGGCGTGAGCGAACAGACCACCGCCGAGGCGACCACCGTCGCCTCTGCCGCCGAGGAGCAGGCCGCCACGCTCGGCGAGGTGTCCGAACAGGCGCACGACCTCCACGAGCGCGCCAGCGACCTGCGGGAGATGACAGAGGGCTTCGAGGTCGACGCCGAGGCCGGGGACGACGTTGTCGGGGGCGCGGACGGCGATTCGGTCGGCGAACCCGCCGCCGGCAGATCGGGTGAGACGGGCGAGACGGCGTTCACGTTCGGCGCGGACGAGGAGCCGTCCGACGCCGCCCCCGCCAGCACCGACGGCGGCACCGCTCACGGAACTGGAGAGCTAGGCGAGCCGCACGCCGACGACTCGGCGTAGCCGGAGACGGCTCTCAGCGAACGTTAGAACGAAGGAAAGTGGTCGTCGTCGCCCGCGGCGACGAGCACTACCGGTGATGTCGCGGCCGGGTGCCTCGCTTCTCAGTCAGCCATCGTCTCGTGGCTGACGCCTCGGTCCTCGGGGAGCGGCGCCACGAACCGGTAGGCCGCGTACAGCCCGAGCACCACGAGGCCGGCCAGCACGAAGCCGGTCCGGATCTCCGGGCTGATCAGCGGCATCGCGGTCACCTCGCCCGCCTCGTTCGTTATCGGGGCCGGGGCGAACGGTTTGCCGGTGAACGTCTCGACTAGTCCGAGGACCACGATGCCGAACAGCATCAGTCCCGCGCTCAACGCCCGTGCCGCCTTGTCAATGGTGTCTGTCATAGTGAATCACCTCTTAACCGAGCAGGTACCGCAGCTTGGGGTTCTGCTTGACGAGCGCCGTCTGTTCGAGGAGCGCGTCGAGCCCGTAGTACCGACCGGCCGCGAGCACGATCACGGTCATGAACAGGAACAGGCCCATCAGGTCGCTGTTGACGACGCCGTGACCGAAGCCGGCGTTCCCGACCCAGAACAGGACCATGAAGATGACCCCGCCGAACGCGGCCAACCGGGTGAACGCCCCCGCGATCAGCGCGAGGCCGATGAGCGTCTCGAACAGCGGCACGCCGGGCTCGATGAGCCACGCGAGGTTGTTCCCCATCCAGACGGGGATGCCGCCCAGCGCGGTGCCGGTCATGCCCTTCATGTACGACGGCCCGTAGGTGAACGCGAACCCGTTCTCGATGATCTTGGTGACCCCGGCGTGGAAGAACCACCACCCGGTCACGACGCGCAGGAACGCGATCCAGTAGGTCGCCCACGGTCCCTCTAGGGCGAACTCGACCTCGCCGACCAGCGGATTGCTCGATTGGTATGACATCGGTGTCACCTCACGGATGTACGTTGGGTGGGTACACACATATGTACCGTACAGGGTTCTAAGCGGCTGAAAAGCGTTCTAGAGCGCTGGGACACGTCCGCAGTATCGTGGCTCTTTAAGTATACATACCCGGATCGGCGCCGGGAATCGCGTTCGAGCCCCGTCAGAACACGGAACGCTTATGAAAGTCGTTCCGCCTACGTGTAGATGCGTCATCGACCGACGCGAGCGCCGGTGGTCTAGTGGTAGGACCTGAGCCTTCCAAGCTCATGGCCCGGGTTCAAATCCCGGCCGGCGCATTTCTCGAACGAAGTGAGAGAAATCGCCGCCGGGTTTGAACCCTATCAGTCGCGCGCAGCGAACGGAGTGAGCGAGCACGTCCGATTTCGGTTCAAATCCCGGCCGGCGCACTCCCTTCGGTCGTGCGCCGGCCGTACCCCCGCTCGCTCGCGGGAGTCCCGGCCGGCGCATTTTCTGAATCACTTCGTCGCTTAACGGTCGATTCGTTCCGCTCAGCGACCCCCCGAACGAGGTAAGAGAACGCTGTAAAGGATTTATACTGCGAGGACGAGGCCCGAGTGTGGTCGGACTCGCACGGGGGACCGTCGAAGTCGTGCCGTATCGGGAGTCGTGGAGCGACGCGTACGACACGGAGGTGGCTCGGTTACGGAGCGCAGTCGGTGATCGCGTCCGTCAGTTCGAACACATCGGCAGTACCGCGGTCGAGGGGATGCCAGCCAAGCCGATACTCGACGTGCTCGCCGTAGTCGACGAATCGACGACCGCGAGCGACCTCGTCCCAGCGCTCGAAACGCACGGCTACGAACGACGCCCCGATGAGGTGGACGGGCGGGTGTTCCTCGCGAAGGGACCGCCAGAGAATCGTACGTGCTATCTGTCGATCGCCGAAGTCGGAAGCGCGTTCCACCACGAGAAGATCGCGTTCAGGGACGCGCTTCGGAGCGATCCGGAACTCGCCGAGCGGTACGCCTCGTTGAAACGACGGCTCGCGGCACGGTATCCCGAGAACCGACAGCGGTACACCGCCGAGAAGGGCGCGTTCGTGCGAGCCGTCCTCGATCGACGGGACTGACGCGGTCCGCGGTCGAGGTGCCGTCGGCGAGAGACGGGTTAGCGCCGCGTCACCGTCGACGGCCCCTGCCTTGGGGCCGGGGCCGGGAATCAGAGAGGTCGCCGTGTCGACGCGGGCCCGTTCTTGCCGTCGTCCGAGACGGGTCGCGTCGAGCGGACGGAGTCGCGACCTCGCGGCGCCTCAGTCGTCGTCTGCCGCGGGCTGCTCCGCGCCGGCCTCGGCGGTCGCCTCGTCTCGCGGCCCGCCCGCGTGCCCCTCGTGGGCGACGGCGGTCGCCATGAGGTGCGGCGGGATGGCGGGCACCTCGTCCTCGTCGACCGGACCGTCCTGCGCGATATCCTCCGTCGACCGCGGGAACTCGCGGAGCTCCTTGTGGACCGCGATACCGGCCTTCGCCCCCTGCCCCATCGCGACGGGCACTTGATTGTGGCCGGGCGTGATGTCGCCCACCGCGAAGACGCCGTCCTCGCTGGTGCGGCCGTGGTCGTCGACGTCGATCTCGCCGCCGTCGGTCAGGTCGCAGCCGAGCGCCTCGGCGAGCGCGGTGTTGTAGTCGGAGCCGTACATCGGGAACCCGCCCCGGTACTCGCGGCGGGTGCCGTCCTCGAACTCCATCGCTTCGAGCCAGCCGGAGTCGGGATCGTTCTCGACGCCCGAGATGTCGTCGTGAACGACCTCGACCGGGTGCGCCTCCAGCTGCGTCGCGGTCTCATCGCTCCACGTCGGCTCCGCGCCGCGCGTCAGGAGGTCCACGTCGTCGGTCATGTTCAGCATGATCATCGCGACGTGCGCGGCGGCCTCGCCGTGACCCATCACGTACACCGGCTCGTCGACGAACATGTAGGCGTCACAGTGGAGACACCAGTGGAGCCCCTTCGCGTTCCGCGGGAGCGGCGGCTCCGGGCGCTCGTCGGAGAAGCCCGTCGCGAGGACGACGCGGTCCGCGAGGATCTCGCTGTCGTTCGTGGACAGGCGGAACCGGTCGTCGTCGGTGCGCTCGACGTCGGTGACGAAGCCGCGCTCGAAGGTGCCGCCGTACGACTGTACCTGCTCGCGCCCGGTGGCGAGCAGCTCGTTCCCGGACACTTCCTCCGTGACGCCGATCACGTTGTGGGTGTCGGCCATCATCGCGGCGCGGCCGCCGCCGCGGTCGATCAGCACCGTCTCGTGCCCCAGGCGGGCACCGTACAGCGCGGTCGTCAGCCCCGCCGGCCCGCCGCCGACCACCGCGATCTCGTACTCGTCGTCGGACGAACTCATTATCCGTGATACGCGCTCCGCCGGTTTAAATGGCGCCGTGGTGTGCGCGCCCCGCGACCAGCCACCGCTGGCGCGACCGTCCCGCGCTACTCGAAGTGCGCGTCCCGCCGCCGCCGCCCGGAGCGACGCCGTCAGACCGCAGGACTCCGAGGCGGGACGAGGGGAAGGCGGTCCGGACGTTTATGAGGTCGTACCGCGTCTGGCCAGTCAGTGCCCTCTCGCCTCGCCATCGCCGTCGGCCTCCTGATCGTCGGGGCGGCCGCCGACGTCGGAACGACGTACGTCGCGCTCACCGGGAGCGAGTACGTCGAGGGGTCGCCGGTCGGCCGCCTGTTCATCTCCCGGTTCGGCCTCCTCGGCGGGATGCTCCTCACGAAGGCCGTCGGGATGGCGGTCATCGGCGTTCCGGTCGCGGTCGCCGGCGGGACGCGGCGGTTCGTCGCGACGCTGATGTGCGGCGGCGTCGGCGCGCTCTCGCTGGCGGTCGCCGCCCGAAACCTCCTGTTCGTCGCCGGACTGTGGCCGTGACTCCGCGATCGTGGGCGGGGTCGCTTCGTTGGGCGGAGTCGCCTCGCTGAGCCCGGTCGCCTCGCTGACCCCGAAGCGAGCCGACCGGCGGGCGCGGCCGCCGCGACCCCAGCCGTTTTGCGTCACCGGCCACAGGCGAACGTATGTCACGACAGTCCGCTCCGGCGCCGTCCCCGCCGGAGACCAGACGCGAGGTCGTCACGGAGACGCTCCACGGGATCGATGTCGACGACCCGTACCGGTGGCTCGAAGGCGACGACGCGGCGGTCAGCGAGTGGGCCGACGCCCAGAACGACCACGTCGACGCCGCGCTCGACGACGCCCTCCGCGACCGCCTCCGCCCGCGCTTCGCGGACCTCGTCGAGGTGGCCGACTACGGTCCGATCAGCGTTCGCGAGGGCCGGTACTTCGCAACGGTCCGCGAGCCCGGCGCGGACCACGCTCGGCTCGTCGTCCGCGACGCGCCGGACGGCACCGACCGCGTCCTCGTCGACCCGAACGCGTGGGCGGCGAACCGCGATGGCGACCGCCCGCCCCGGTCGATGGCGTGGTACGTCCCCTCCCACGACGGCGAGCGTGTCGCGGTCGGCGTCACCGACGGGGGCGACGAGAACTACGACGTGCGCGTCCTGTCGGTCCCCGATCCGAGCGACTCCAGAGTTGAGTCTCCGGAGGCCGAGGGATACGGCCCGGGCGTCGAGGAGATCGCGTCCCTCCCCGAGCGCGGCCGCGTCAACGCCGGGAGCCTCGCGTGGACGGCCGACGACGAGGGGCTCGTCTACGTCGCCACCGGCGGCGCGGCCGACGGCGCGCAGATGGACAAGGAGATCCGCCGGTTCCGGTTCGCGGACGGCCCCGACGCGGAGTCGGTCCTCCTCGAACACGACGACCAGCACGTCTGGCCGCGCGTGACCGTTGACCCGGACTCGGGACTGCTCGCGGTCGCTTTCTCCGAGATGGTGGGCGGCACCGAGTGGTACGTCCGAGTCGACGGCGACCTCCGGCCGGTCCTGACCGACACCGACGCCGAGACCTCCGTCCGGTTCCACGACGGAACGGCGTTCGTCTCGACGGACCACGGCGCACCCCGGCGACGGCTGCTCGCCTGCTCCGTCGACCGCTTCCGCGAGGGGGACCTCTCGTTCGAGGAGTGCCGCGAGGTCCTCCCCGGCGGCGAGGGGATCCTCCAGTCGGTCGTGCCGACCCCGGATCGCCTCCTCGTCCACCGCCAGCGGGACGCCCACTCGCGGCTCTCTGTCCACGACCGCGACGGGACGCACCTCCGAGACGTCTCGCTGCCGTCGTACTGCTCTGTCACGTGGGTCTCCGGGAACCGCGACGCGCCCGAGGCGTTCTTCGGCCTGACCGGCTTCGACCGCCCGCCGGCGGTTCGGAAACTCGACCTCGCCGACGAATCGCCGGGCGAAGGCGACGGGGTCGGCGAGGGCGGCGACGCGCCCGAACTCGCGTCGGCGGAGGTCGACTCGGTGGACCTCCCCGTTCCCGACGACCTCGTCGTCGAACAGCGGTTCGTCGACTCGACGGACGGCGCCGAGGTGCCGGTGTTCGTCTGCTACCGCGAGGAAGTGAACGTTGAGGGTCCCCGTCCGACCGTGCTGTACGGCTACGGCGGATTCCGCAACAGCATCACGCCCTCGTTCGGCCGGTTCCGGCTCCCGTTCCTCGCCGACGGCGGCGCGTTCGCGGCGGTGTGCGCCCGCGGCGGCTACGAGTACGGCGAGCCCTGGCACGAGGCCGGCATGCTGGAAGACAAACAGCACACCTTCGACGACTTCGTCGCGGCGGGCGAGGCGCTCTGCGAGTCGGGGCTCACCGACGCGGACCACCTCGCGGTCGCCGGCGGGTCGAACGGAGGGCTCTCGGTCGGCGCGGTGGTCACCCAGCGCCCGGATCTGTGGGCGGCCGCGCAGTGCGCGGTCCCGCTGCTGGACATGCTCCGGTTCCACCGGTTCCTGCTCGGCGAGTCGTGGACGACGGAGTACGGTCACCCCGAGGACCCGGAGGCGTTCGAGTATCTCAAGGAGTATTCGCCGTACCACAACGTCGATCCCGACGCGACCCACCCGCCCGTCTACTTCACCACGGCCGCGAGCGACACGCGCGTCCACCCCTCGCACGCCCGGAAGATGACCGCGCGGCTCCAGCACGAGGCCGAGGGCGGCCCCTTCCTCCTGCGGACCAAGTCAGAGACGGGCCACGGCGTCGGCAAGCCCGCCTCGATGGTCGTCGACGAGCAGACCGACTCGTGGGCGTTCCTCTACGAGCGGTTGGACGTGAAGGTCGGGAGCGACGATCGCGGCGTGGGCGGGGAGGCCGCCGGCGATCCCGCCGACGGCGCCTGACTCACTCCCCCTCGTAGAGGCGCTCGGCGGTCAGGTCCGGCAAATCGGCCTTGCGGACCGCCTCGGCGACGCTGTCGATGTCGTACTCCACGCGATGCGTCTCGACCGCGTCGGCCCCGTCGGCCGTCGTGTCGAGGACCGCGTAGCCCGCCCGCGGGTCGCCGTCGCGGGGCTGGCCGACGCTGCCCGGGTTACAGACGAAGCCGCCGGCCACCTCGCGGACCCCCTGAACGTGGGTGTGGCCGAGGACGATCCCGTCGTACTCCCCCATGTGCCGGTCGAGGGTCGGGAAGTCGTCCGGGTAGACGTAGGCGTCCTCGCGCTCTGCGGCGGGGTGGGAGTGGGCGAGCAGGTACCGGTCGCCCCCGAACGTCTCCGTGCGCGGGAGATCACCGATCCAGTCGCGCTGGTCGGCCGACAGCGACGCCTTCGCGCGTTCGAGCCCCGCCTCCGCCATCCGGTTGGCGCGGTAGCGCTCGGGGGTCTCGACGGTGCGGTCGTGGTTCCCGCGCACTGTCGCGGCCGCGACATCGCGCACGCGCTCGACGCAGTCGGCGGGCCACGGGTTGTAGCCGACCACGTCGCCCGCGCAGTAGATGCGGTCGACCGTCGGCATGTCGTCGAGGACCGTCTCCAGCGCGGGGAGGTTCGCGTGAACGTCCGAGATGAGACCGATCTTCATCGAGACGTGATTCGAATGGCGGGAGGGAATAGGTTGTGGCGAGAGGGGCCATAAGACGAGTGACCGGGGTGTGAGGTTTCGGGAGGCATTTCAATAGGTAGCCGCGGTGGCGCGTGCCTGCGAGCGGCCGCCGAAGGCGGCTGCGAGGAGCACGCGCGAGGGAGTCGGTGGTCCTCCGCTTCGCTTCGGACCACCGACAGGGCGAGAGCACCGCTCTCGCTTACAACCGGACGTCGTCCGGTGACGAGGCTGGGGAGCCGTGAGGTGCGGTGCGGTCGCGGTCGGATGGGACTCGAAGGGGCAGTCGCGAGGCCGCAGTAGGCGACGTAAGCACCGCAGCGAGCGGAGCGAGCGAGGAGCGCAACGAGCGTACTGCGGCCTCGCGACTGGGGCTTCGGTGGTGTTCTCCACCGATTCGCAAACGACCGTTTGGGTCTGTTGAAATCCTCAGCAGGTTATCTGTTCTTGGATTCGTACTGAATACAGAGCGCGAGTGTCGTACTAAGTTCCTCTCGGATTCGGTCAGGCCGGATCGCTCAGTACAGGGGACGTAGTTCGCGGCTATGCCCGGATCGATCTGAGTGCTCTCTTTCTGTGTGACAGGATTTTTAAACTATGCGGGAACATTATCATCTGTATGTCTTCTCGCGGGTCAATACTCCTTGAGGAGATGGTATGGCCAGAAGTCGAATCGGCGCTCGAAAACGGAACACGGACCGCGATTGTCGCCGTCGGTTCAATCGAACAGCACGGCCCTCATCTCCCGTTGAACATGGACACATTGGACGGTGACGAACTCTCGCGGCGGATTGCGGAGAAACTAGGGGACGCGATTGCTGCGCCGACGATTCGGCCTGGATGCTCGGGGCATCATATGGAGTTCCCGGGAACAATCACTGTCCCGCCCGAGACATTGATGGATGTGATCCGGGCATATTGTCGGTCGCTCGATGAACACGGCTTCGAACACATCGTCCTTGTCCCGACCCACGGTGGGAACTTCGGCCCAGTCAAAACTGTCGCACCCGATGTCGGCCGAGAAATCGAGGCCACCGTGATTCCCCTCGCTGACCTTGACGAGCATATGCAGTTACTGAATGATGGCCTCAGTGAGGCAGGAATCGACTACCATCAAGATGTGATTCACGCCGGCGCAGCCGAGACAGCGGTGGTGTTGGCGGTAAATGAGGACTTGGTCAAGATGGAGAACATCGAGCCCGGCCCCGAAGGAAAGATCTCTACCGCTCGCCTTCTCAGCGAGGGGTTCAAAACAATCACCCAAAACGGTGTGCTTGGCGATCCGGCTGAAGCAACCGCTGAAGCTGGCGAAACTATCATTCAGAACGTGGTGGATACCTACGTTGATCACATCGAGAACGAACGTCGTTCTGTGTAGATACTCGTCACCACCGAAGTTGAACGATTAATGGGCAAGCGAATTCTACCGGCTGATTCAGGATATAGACGGAGAAAGTAACATTGTTCAGGTGCTGACTACATCCTCCGTATCTCGCACGCCGATCCTATCAATAATTAAGGATTTCAACGGAGCCGGCTATTTATCAACGGATGAATGAGGCCTCGGAGGCGTTCCCTACCGGTCCCTACGCTTTGACCTTCTCGCGGAACCGCTCGCGGACCTTCTCAACCTTCGGCTGCGCGTGCATCGTACAGTAGGCGTCGGCCGGGTTCTTCTCGAAGTAGTCCTGGTGTTTCTCCTCGGCGCGGTAGAACGTCTCCAGCGGTTCGACCTCGGTCACGACCTCGTCGTCGTAGCCGCCCTCCTCGTCGAGGGCCGCCACGTACTCCTCCGCGAGCCGCCGCTGCTCGTCGTCGTGAGAGAGCACGATCGAGCGGTACTGGCTCCCAACGTCCGGGCCCTGTCGGTTCAGTTGCGTCGGGTCGTGGACCGTGAAGAACACTTCGAGGATGTCCTCGTAGGAGAGGGCGTCGGCGTCGTACTCGACCTGGACGACCTCCGCGTGGCCGGTGTTGCCGGTACACACCTCGCGGTAGGTCGGGTCGTCCGCGTGGCCGCCGGCGTAGCCGGAGGTGACGCTTTCGATCCCGTCGAGCTGCTTGAACGCCGCCTCGACGCACCAGAAGCAGCCGCCGCCGACCGTCGCGGTCTCGGTCTCTGTCATGGGACCCCGTTGGCGTCGCAGACGTATTAATGACCCGCGGCGTGCGGCGCGTGTGCCGGCTGGCGATCCACAGCTAACTCGAATCGCGGTCACGACGTGCCGGACCCCGTCCGAGGAATCAGCGAACCGAGGCACCAAGTTCTCCGAGCGGAGATGTCCCCTAGATGATCGAGTGGTTCGGTGGTGGCGAAAACGTTCTATCCATGCTCATCCCGCTGGTCGGGATCTGCGTCATCGTGGTTGCCGAACGAGTGACCGGGACCAACCGCGCCAAACGGTACGTCCTCCCGGCGTTCGTCCTCTGGTTCGGCCTCCGAGCCGTGATCGGACTCGAACAGGGACCGATCGTTTCGCTTCCCCCTCCGATCGGGCTCCTCCTCGCCGTCTCGCTTCTGGTCGGGTTCCTGTCGCTGCTGCTGTACGGGTTCTACGTCCTGTGGGCGGGACGGGACCCGATCGCCTCACGCGCGTGACCTCGTGTCCGGCGGTCGGGCTCCGACCGCCCCCGTCGCCGAACGCGTTCGCCCGGCAACCCTGCGGTCGAACGGTAGACCTTTGCCGTCGCCCGCTCCAGTCCCGGTATGGTCTCGCTGGGACTGGTGGTGGCGCGGTTCAACGACTCCGTCACGGAGCCGATGGCCGAGGCCGCCCGCGAGGCGGCGGCCGACCGCGACGCCGTCGTCGTCGACGAACTGAGCGTGCCGGGCGCGTACGACAGCCCGCTGGCCGCCGACCGCCTCGCGCGCCGCGAGGACGTCGACGCGGTCGCGGTCGTCGGCGCCATCGTCACCGGCGACACCGACCACGACCGGGTCATCGCGACCGCGACCGCCGAGAAGCTCACCGACGTGAGCCTCGACCGGGACACGCCGGTCACCTTCGGCGTGAGCGGCCCCGGGATGTCCGGCGCGGAGGCGCGCGAGCGGATCGACAAGGGCGCGGACGCGGCCGCGGCGGCGATCGACCTCGCCGAGGAACTCGACTGACACCCACGAGCCGACTACACACGACACATGAGCGACGCATACGACTTCTCGGAGCGGATCGGACGCGTAGAGCCCAGCGCGACGCTGGCGATATCGAACCTCGCGGCGGAGAAGGAGGCCGAAGGAGCCGACATCGTCGACCTCTCGGTCGGCGAGCCCGACTTCGACACCCCGGAGAACGTCGTCGAAGCGGGCAAGGACGCGCTCGACGCGGGCCACACGGGATACACCTCCTCGAACGGCGTGCCCGAACTCAAGGAGGCGATCGCGGCGAAGCTCCGCGGCACCGGGATCGACGCCGACGCGGACGAGGTGATCGTCACCCCCGGCGGCAAGCAGGCGCTGTACGAGACGTTCCAGACGCTGATCGACGAGGGCGACGAGGTCGTGCTCCTCGACCCCGCGTGGGTCTCCTACGAGGCGATGGCGAAGCTCGCCGGCGGCGACCTCTCTCGGGTCGACCTCGCGCCGCACGGGTTCCAGCTGGAGCCCGCGCTCGACGAGCTCGCCGAGACGGTCTCCGACGACACCGAACTCCTCGTCGTCAACTCCCCGTCCAATCCCACCGGCGCGGTGTTCTCCGAGGCCGCGATGGAGGGCGTTCGCGATCTCGCCGTCGAGCACGACGTCGCGGTCATCTCCGACGAGATATACGAGCGCATCGTCTACGACGCCGAGCACGTCTCGCTCGCGAGCCTCGACGGGATGGCCGACCGCACGGTGACGATCAACGGCTTCTCGAAGGCGTACTCGATGACCGGCTGGCGGCTCGGCTACCTCCACGCCACCGACGAGTTCGTCGGCGAGGCGGGGAAGCTCCACTCCCACTCCGTCTCCTGCGCGACGAACTTCGTCCAGCGCGCCGGGATCGAGGCCTTAGAGAAC
Source organism: Halorubrum sp. GN12_10-3_MGM (assembly GCF_005435235.1). Taxonomy (NCBI): domain Archaea; kingdom Methanobacteriati; phylum Methanobacteriota; class Halobacteria; order Halobacteriales; family Haloferacaceae; genus Halorubrum; species Halorubrum sp. GN12_10-3_MGM. Next base: position 83,300 of record NZ_SGUB01000003.1, on the reverse strand, counting down.
ACCGAGGCGGCGGTTGAGGAGATGCGCGACGCCTTCGCCGACCGCCGCGACCTCCTCGTCGACCTGTTCGACGAGCACGGCGTCGACGTCGACGTCGGCGACGGCGCGTTCTACATGATGATCCCCGTCGACGACGACGATCAGGCGTGGTGCGAGGCGGCGATCGAGGAGGCCGCGGTCGCCTGCGTCCCCGGGAGCGCGTTCAACGCCCCGGGCTACGCGCGCATCTCCTACGCCGCGAGCGAAGAGCGCCTGCGCGAGGCGGTCGACCGCCTCGTCTCGAACGACCTGCTGTAGCGGGGGACGGTCTCCGGACCGGCGCGTCGCGGCCGGCGCACCGCCGCGCTCTCGGGAGCCCTCCCGGTCGACGCATCGCCTCGCTTTTCGTCAGTGCGTCGTCGCTGAATTCTCCAGCTGAGCGGCCGCATCCCCCAGTAGCGCGAATCTGCGGTGCGTTTTTACCGCTGCTCCGCGAAGTTTCAACTCGGTGGTACGATGTACGACAACATACTGTTCCCGACGGACGGAAGCGCCGGCTCGGAAGCGGCGGCGGCACACGTGAGCGAACTCGCGTCGGCGTTCGACGCGACGGTCCACGTGGTCCACGTCGTCGACACCCGCGAGGGCGGCCTCGGCGTGAGCGGGGCGTTCGTCCACGAAGACAGCCAGGCGATGAGCGGGGTCTCGCCGGAGACGGGCTACATCGGCAGACACGAGGACGTCGACGCCGACGAGGTCGAGGCCGAGCTCACCGCTCACGCGAGAGAGCTCGTCGGGGCCGCGGCGGAGTCACCGGACGACATCGACATGACGACGGCCGTCGAGATGGGGACCCCTCACTCGGCGATCCTCCAGTACGCCGACGACCACGACGCCGACCTCATCGTGATGGGGACCCACGGCCGCACCGGCGTCGAGCGCTACCTGCTGGGGAGCGTCACAGAGAAGGTCGTGCGGCTGGCGGACGCGCCCGTCGTGACGGTCCGGGCGGACGAATCGGACGGCGAGTGACGGTCGCTCCGTCACCGCAGCACATTTTCCCGGCGCCCCGCAACGGGACCGCATGGACGAGGCCGAGCGAGAGGCGATACTCGACCGGGTCACCAGCCAGAGCGCGACGGTCGGCGCGTCGGTCCCGGACGAGGTCACCATCGACGGCACCGCGGTCGACCTCTCCGAGTTCATCGTGGAGACGCGCGCCGTCGACACGGTCCCGCCGGAGGTCGAGCGCAAGGTGTCGTCGGTGAAGTCGACGCTCCGCGCCGAGCGCGAGCGTCGGATGGCCCGGCTGCGAGGCGAAGGCGCCGAAACCAACGCGGGCGACACCCCCGATGACCCCCCGCTCGACCGTGAGACCGCCGAACGGCTCGCGGACGAGATCGTCGGGATCGACCGGGCGCTGAACGCATTGGAGACGATCCGCCACCCCGACTTCGCCGACGAGCACCGCTCCGCGACGCTGGACGGCCACGAGCGCTGGCTCGCCTTCGTCGACGAGGTCCGGTGATCGCGGGCCTCGGCGGGCGTCCGATGCGACGTTCCGAAACCCTTACTCCCGGTCCGGGACACCTGCTCGTATGAGCGATACGTCCGAGTCGACGGATGACGCGGGGGAGTCCTCCGACGGGGGCGACGACGCCGCGGCCGCCGTCGACGCCGAGGAGGTCCGTCACGTCGCCGACCTGGCGCGCGTCCGGCTCGCCGACGACGAGGTCGACGAGTTCGCGGCGCAGTTCGGCGACATCTTAGAGTACTTCGAGGCGCTCGACGAGGTCCCCGAGACCGAACGCGAGGAGGACCTCGTCAACGTGATGCGCCCCGACGAGGTCCGCGACGGCCTCTCGCAGGAGGAGGCGCTCGCGAACGCCGAGGAGACGGAAGACGGCTTCTTCGTCGGCCCGAAGGTGTCGTAGATGGCGGCCGACATCAACGCCTTCGTGACGGAGGAGCGGATCGAGGGCGACGCGGACGCGGACGGTCCCCTCGCGGACGCGACCGTGGCGGTGAAGGACAATATCTCCACCGAGGGGGTCCGGACGACCTGCGGCTCGGAGATGCTCGCCGACTACGTCCCGCCCTACTCCGCGACCGTGGTCGACCGGCTGACCGACGCGGGCGCGACGGTCGTCGGGAAGACGAACATGGACGAGTTCGGGATGGGGACGACGACCGAGACCTCGGCGTTCGGCCCCACCCGGAACCCGGTCGACACCGACCGCGTCCCGGGCGGCTCCTCGGGCGGCTCCGCGGCCGCGGTCGCGGCGGGCGAGGCGGACATCGCGCTCGGCTCCGACACCGGCGGCTCGGTGCGCTGTCCGGCCGCGTTCTGCGGCGTCGTCGGGATCAAGCCGACGTACGGGCTCGTCTCCCGGTACGGGCTCATCGCGTACGCGAACTCGCTCGAACAGATCGGGCCGATCGCGGGCACCGTCGAGGAGGCCGCCGCAGCGCTCGATGTCATCGCCGGCGACGACCCCCACGACGGGACGACCCGCGACCTGCGCGAGGTCGAGGGCGCGGACCCGGACGCGAGCTACGCCGCGGCCGCGGACGGCGACGTGGCGGGGCTGACGATCGGCGTCCCCACGGAGCTGTTCGAGGGCGCCGACGAGCGCGTCGTCGAGACGGTCGAGGCCGCGATCGCGGACCTCGAAGCGCAGGGCGCGGAGACGACCGACATCTCCCTGCCGTCCGTCGAGCACGCGGTCCAGGCGTACTACGTGATCGCGATGGCGGAGGCGTCCTCGAACCTCGCGCGCTTCGACGGGGTCCGGTACGGCCACCGGAGCGACGCCGACGGCAACTGGAACGAGTCGTTCGCGGAGACGCGCGAGGAGGGGTTCGGGGCGGAGGTCAAGCGCCGGATCCTCCTCGGCACGTACGCGCTCTCGGCCGGGTACCACGACAAGTACTACGAGAAGGCGCAGGACGCCCGCGCGTGGGTCCGGCAGGACTTCGAGGCGGCGTTCGACGAGGTAGATGTCATCGCCTCGCCGACCATGCCGGTCCTCCCCTTCGAACTAGGCGAGAGCCTCGACGACCCGCTGCGGATGTACCTCGCCGACGCGAACACGACGCCGGCCAACCTCGCGAATCTCCCAGCGATCTCGGTCCCCGCCGGCGAGGCCGACGGGCTCCCGGTCGGGCTCCAGCTCGTCGGGCCGAAGTTCGGCGAGGAGACCATCGTCCGCGCCGCGAGCGCGGTTGAAGACAGATGAGCCTCACGGACGAGGAGCGGGACCGACTGGCGGACGTGGTCCGCCTCCAGCCGACGAAGAACGGCGAGCTCCAGGACGCCTGGGAGATGGAGAGCGGCAGCGAGGTCCACGGCTACCTCGAGAACCACCTGAAGGAGTACTACTACCGCGACGACGACAGCCTGATCCGCGCGACGGCGGAGGCGAACGACCTCGTCGACGTCGAGCCCGGGGTCGAGCCCGACGCGGTCGCGCGCGGCGCGGTCCCGGAGACGATCCGCGTCTCCGAGCTGGAGTCGCGGGTCACCGAGGTGCTCGCCGGACCGGACGAGCGGTCGCAGTCCGTCGTGAGCGTGCTCAACGCGCTCCGCGAGGCGTTCGACGCCGATCCCGAGGTGGACGCGGTGCGGCGGGCGCTCCGCAGTCTGGAGCGCAAGAACGTCGTCGAGGTGGTTTACCGCACCGTGCCGACGTTCCGGCTGGCGGTCGCGCGCGACGAGATCACGGTCGAGGTCGAGGAGTAGGCGCCCGTCGGCCGACCGAGTGCCGATACGATTTTGTACCGGCACGGAAACCGTCCTCCCAATGAGCGACGCCGCCACTCCCCGCGAGCGGTTTCGCCGCAACGCGAGCAGCATCGCCGCGACGGTGGTCACCGGCACGTGGCTCGGCGCCCTCCTGGCCGGGTTCGACTGGTGGCTCGGGTTCATGCTGTTCGGGTACATCGTGATCATTCCGGTCGTCTCGATGTTGTTCGACGAGGAAGCGGAGGACTCGCTCGCCGTCGAGCCCGAGGCCGAGTCGACCCCCGTCGAACGCGGAGAGACGGCGGAGCGCGGCGAGGCGGCCGGCGACACCACGGACGCCCTCGAACGCCTGCGGACCCGGTACGCGAACGGTGACCTCACCGACGAGCAGTTCGAGCGGAAGCTCGATCGCCTACTGGAGACCGAGACGCCGGAGGACGCCGCCGAGTGGGCGGAGCGGAACCGCGCCGCGGCTCCGGAACGCGAAGCCGAGCGGGAGCGGTGACGCGGGGCGCCGCGCCGCTCCGACGCGACCGGCGCGACCGAACCTCAAGCTTCAATGCGCGCGGCCGACTCGACCGCGTATGAGCGACCACGAACTGCGGAAGGAGGCGCACGACCTCGACGTGACCGTCTGGGTCGGGAAGAGCGGCGTCGACGCGGTCGTCGACGAGCTTGCCGACCAGCTCGACGACCGGAAGCTGGTGAAGGTGAAGTTCCTTCGGGCGGCCCGCGGCGGCACGTCGACCGACGAACTCGCCGACGAGCTCGCCGAGGCGGTCGGCGCCGACCTGATCGAGACGCGCGGCAACACGGCGGTGCTCCACTGATGGGCGCCCCCGCGGGCGCGTCCGGAGTCGTCGCGGTCGCGGGGACGCTGGAGCCGTACCTCGGTCCGCTGGCCGACATCGTCGTCGACGCCGCGATCTTCCTCGCCGTCGTCACCGCGACGTACGTCCTGTACAAGGCGGCCGTCAAGCCGCTCGTCCGCCGGGTGTTCGACCGACAGGGGCTCGACGAGCACGCCCGGCGCCCGCTCCAGAAGATCGTGGCGTTCCTCGTCCTGTTCGCCGGCGTCACGGTCGCGTTCGGCGCGGCGGGCTACCAGGGGTTCCTGCGCTCGCTCGCGACGATCGCGGCGGCGGCGACGCTCGCGATCGGCTTCGCGCTCCAGGACGTGATCAAGAACTTCGTCGCGGGCGTGTTCATCTACACGGACAAGCCGTTCCGCATCGGCGACTGGATCGAGTGGAACGGCAACTCGGGGGTCGTCGAGGACATCTCTTTCCGGGTCACCCGCGTGCGCACCTTCGACAACGAACTGCTTACGGTGCCGAACCACGCGCTGACGAGCGACGTGGTGAAGAACCCGGTCGCGAAGAAGACACTGCGGCTGAAGTTCGTCTTCGGGATCGACTACGAGGACGACGTGGAGAAGGCGACGGACATCATCGTCGAGGAGGCCGAGAGGAGCGACGCGATCCTCGAAGACCCCGCGCCGTCGGTCCGGCTGACCGAACTGGCCGACTCGTACGTCGGCCTCCAGTCGCGGATCTGGATCGACGACCCCTCGCGGGCGGACTTCGTAAAGGCGCGCGCCGACTACGTGAAGGCCGTCAAGGCGCGCTTCGACGAGGCGGGCATCTCGATCCCGTTCCCCCAGCGCACCGTCTCGGGACGCAACGAGTGGACGGATCCCTCGTCGTTCGGCGGAGACGATTGAAGCGGCGGCCGCGGCGGAGAACTCCCGCTCGGTGGAGCGGCGTCACCCGGCAGGGCGGCGCCTCGAACCGTCTGGCGGCGTCTTCCCCGTCGCTGGCGCGCTGAGTACGCCCGAGCACCGATAGTAACGAACTTCAAGGTCGGGTCTCTGGGTTGGTCCATGTACGTGGTCGTCATCGGGGCCGGCGAGGTCGGGACGAGCATCGCCGCGAGTCTCGCGTCGGACCACGAGGTCGTCGTCGTCGACGTCGATCCGGACCGGGCGGAACAGCTCAAGTACGAGCTCGACGTGCTCACCATCGCCGGGGACGGGACGTCCTCTGAGATCCAGTCGGCCGCCGACGTCGACCGCGCGGACATGGTCATCGCGTGTACCGACGACGACCAGACGAACCTCGTCGCGTGCGGGGCCGCGAAGACGCTCGGCGACGGGTTCACCATCGCCCGCGTGAAAAGCACCGAGTTCCTCCGCACCTGGCAGGGCAGCGAGGGCGCGTTCGGCGTCGACTTCATGGTGTGTACGGACCTGTTGACCGCGGAGAACATCGTCCGCGTCATCGGGCTCCCGGCGGCGATCGACGTCGACCCGTTCGCCGGCGGGCTCGTCCAGATGGCGGAGTTCGAGATCGGCGAGGGGAGCCCCGTCGCTGGACAGACCGTCTCGGAGGCCGACCGGTTCGAGTCGCTCACCTTCGTCGGGCTGTTCCGCGACGGCGAGATGACGATCCCCCGCGGCGACACGGACATCGTCGTCGGCGACCGCGCGGTGGTGGTCGGAAGCCCCGAGAGCGTTCAGTCGTTCGCGACCGACATCGCGCCCGAGGCGACGCCGGACGACGCCGACGAGATCGTCGTCGTCGGCGGCAGCGAGATCGGGTATCAGACCGCCCGGCTGCTGGAGGAGCGGGACTTCACGCCGCGGCTGATCGAGCGCGACGCCGACCGCGCGCGGTGGCTCGCCGAGAACCTCCCGGACACCGTCGTGATGGAACACGACCCCACCGACACCGAGTTCCTCTCCCGCGAACACGTCGACGAGGCCGATATCGTCGTCACGGCGCTCGGCTCCGACGAGAAGAACCTGCTCATCTCCGTGCTCGCCAAGCGCCTCGGCGTCGACCGCGTGATCGCCGTCGTCGACAGCCCCGACTACGTCACCGTCTTCGAGGAGATCGGCATCGACATCGCGATCAATCCCCGGACGGTCACCGCCGAGGAGATCACCCGGTTCACCTACGAGAGCGTCGCGGAGAACATCGCGGTGTTGGAAAACGACCAGGCGGAGGTCCTCGAACTCGAACTCACCGAGGGGTGCGGGCTCACGGGACGACCGATATCGGACATCGTCGCGGAGAGCGATGCGCGGTTCGTTATCGGCGCGATCACGCGCAACCACCAGCTGGTCACCCCGCGCGGGGACACCGTACTTCAGGCCGGTGACCACGTGATACTCCTCGTGGAGTCCGACTCGGTCGGACAGATCGCCTCGATGGCGTGACCGCCTCCACGTGAGTACCACGATCCGCGTCGGCTGGCGGGCGAGCGTGGGACTCACCGGCGACGTCCTCGCCGCCCTCCCGGTTCCGCTCGCGTTTCCGCTGCTGATAGCCCTCTACTACGGCGAGCCGCCCGTGCCGTTCCTCGCGGCGATCGCCGCCTCGCTCGCGCTCGGTGCGGCGTTCCGGTCGGTACGGGACCCCGAGGGAGACCTCGGCCCGCGGGAGGCGTTCCTCGCGGTGGCGCTGATCTGGTTCCTCGTCGCCGCCGTCGGCGCGATCCCCTTCGTCGTCGCGGGCGTCGGCACGGTCGCGCACCCGGTGAACGCGCTGTTCGAGTCGATGAGCGGACTCACCACGACGGGCGCGACGGTGCTGCGCGACTTCTCGCTCCACTCGCGGTCCGTCATGATGTGGCGGCAGGTGATCCAATGGCTCGGCGGCCTCGGAATCCTGATCCTGGCGACCGCGGTGCTCTCCGAGATCGGCGTCGGCGGGGCACAGCTGATGGAGTCGGAGTCACAGACGCAAGACGTCAACAAGCTCACGCCGAAGATATCGCGGACCGCACAGCTCATCTGGGGGATCTACTTCGGGCTCACCGGCCTCGCGATCGCGGTGTACTTCCTGCTCGGGCTCGCCGTCGACCCGCGGATGGACCTGTACAACGCGGTCGCGCACGCGTTCACGTCCGTCGCGACCGCCGGCTTCTCGCCGGAGCCGCTCTCGGTCGGCGCGTTCCACCCGCTGATCCAGTGGGCGGTCGTCCCGTTCATGGTGATCGGCTCGACCAGTTTCGTCCTCATCTACTTCGCCATCAACGGCGAGCCGATGCGCCTGCTGCGAAACGAGGAGTTTCACTTCTACCTCGGCGCGATGGCGACGTTCGCGTCGATCGTCGGGGGCGCGCTGTTCCTCGATCCGAGCGTCACCTTCGGCGCCGAGGCGACGATCCGCCACGCAGTGTTCAACGTCGCGTCCATCGTGACGACGACCGGGTACGCCAGCACCGACTACGTGCTGTGGGCGCCCGCTGCGAAGCACATGCTGTTCATGGGGATGTTCGTCGGCGGGATGGTCGGGTCGACCACCTGCTCGATCAAGTCGCTGCGTTGGCTGGTCGCGCTGAAGTCGTTCCGCCGGGACCTCTTCACCGCGATCCACCCGGAGTCCGTTCGCCCGGTCCGGATATCGGGGGAGCCGGTCGACGAGGGCGCGATCCGCGACATCTACGCGTACCTCCTCTTGAGCATCGTGATCTTCTTCCTGCTCGCCGTGGTCATCGTCGTCGACGCCGAGCGGGCGAACCTGCGCGTGACCGAGTTCGAGGCGCTCGGGGCCGCGGCGACCACGTTCCTCAATATCGGCCCGGCGTTCGGCGACGCGGGCCCGTACGGGACGTTCGCGACGTTCCCGCTGAGTACGCGGGCCGTGATGATCGTCCTGATGTGGATCGGCCGGATCGAGATCATCCCGGTCCTCGTGTTGTTCACGAAGGCGTTCTGGACCTCCTGAGTCAAGGCGGCTCTCCCGTCGTCCCCCCTTCGACAGTTTAATACAGCGAACGGGCGACCGCCATACCGTTCGAGTATCATGTCTTGGGGCGTCAACTGGAAGGCGAGTGTCGGGCTTCTCGGCGTCGGCATCAAGTACCTCGCCGTCACGCTGCTTGTTCCTCTGGTGGTGGCGCTCGTGTACGGCGAAGACATCTGGGTCTTTCTGGTCTCCATGGCGATCGTCGCGGGGCTCGGCTTCGCGGTCGAGCGAGTCGACCCCGACCCGGATCTCGGTCCCCGCGAGGCGCTGCTGTTCGTCTCGCTCGCGTGGATCGCGGCGGCGGTCATCGGCACTATCCCGTACCTGATAGCCGGCTACGGGACCGCGTCGACGATCGGTCTCCAGACCGGGTCCGTCGGCGCGTTCACGGAGTCGATCGCCAACGCGCTGTTCGAGTCGATGAGCGGGTTCACCACGACCGGTGCGACCGTCCTCGGTGAGATCAGCACCGACCGGCACTCGCACGCCGTGCTGATGTGGCGGCAGCTGACGCAGTGGCTCGGCGGGATGGGGATCATCGTCCTGATGATCGCGATCCTCCCCGAGGTCGCCGTCAACGGCGCCCAACTGATGGAGTCGGAGGCGCCCGGGCCGGAGCTACAGAAGCTCACCCCGAAGATAGCCGAGACCGCGCGGGCGCTCTGGCTCATCTACTTCGGGTTCACCGTGGTGTACATCGCGATCCTGTACGGGCTCCACCTCGCCGGGATGGCGCCGAAAATGAACCTGTTCAACGCGATCGCGCACGGGTTTACGACCCTCCCGACGGGCGGGTTCTCCCCGAAGGCCGACAGCGTCGCGGCGTTCTCGGCCGTCGTCCAGTGGGTCGTCATCCCCTTCATGCTCGTCGCCGGCGTCAACTTCGCGCTGTTCTGGCACGTGCTACGCGGCGAGGTCGAGACGATGGTGAAGAACGCGGAGTTCCGCGCGTACGCCGGGGCCGTCGCGGTCGTGACCGCCGTGCTCGCGGTGTTGCTGTTCCGCGGCGCGGCGCCGCCGATCGAGCTCGGCGGGGCGACCCAGGGGGTCGCCGAGAACTCGCTCCGGCAGGCGGCGTTCCAGATCGCGTCGCTGCTGAACTCGACGGGGTACGCCACCGCCGACTTCGCGCAGTGGAACGCCGACGCGCAGATTCTCCTCATGTTCGCGATGTTCATCGGCGGTTCCGCCGGCTCGACCGGCGGCGGCGTCAAGATCGTACGGTGGCTGATCGTCGGGAAGGCGATCCGGCGCGAGCTGTTCACCTCCGCCCACCCCGACGTCGTCCGGCCGGTCCGCCTCAGCGGGAACGTCGTCGACGAGGACGCGATCCGCGGCATCATGGCGTTCACCATCCTGTACCTCGTCCTGTTCGGCGTCTCGGCGGTGTTCCTGTCCCTCGACGCGAGCCGGATCGGCGTCCAGCTGACGATGTTGGAGTCGACGAGCGCGTCGCTCGCGACGATCGGAAACATCGGCCCCGGGTTCGGTCGCCTCGGGCCGTTCGGAAGCTACCTGTTCTTCCCGGACACGTCGAAGCTGCTGATGATCTTCCTGATGTGGGTCGGTCGGCTGGAGATCGTCCCGGTGCTGGCCGTGTTCATCTCGGCCGTGGACGGTCGGTGAGGACGGTCTCGGACCCGAACGGGTCCCGATACGTCCCTAGCGAGGTGCCTGCTATCGGGCCAACCGAGGTTCGGAGTGCGTATCTTCTTAACCGACCGGAGTATCGGTGTTCGTATGACGAGTACAGCCGATCCCGACGGGCAGAATCTCCTCGGCCACGTCCTCCTCCCGGTCGCGAACGAGGAGGACGCGCTGGCGACGGCGCGGGCGCTCGAACCGTACGACCCGGAGCGCGTGACCGCGCTCCACGTGGTCGAGAAGGGCGAGGGCGTCCCGGACAAGACGCCCGTCGAACAGTCGGAGGAACTCGCCGAGGAGTCGTACGCCGCGGTCCGGCGCGTGTTCCCGGACGCCGGCGACCACACCGCGTACGCTCGCGACATCGCCGGTGCGATCTTCGACGCCGTCGACGAGGTCGGCGCGAGCGCGATCGGCTATCGCTCTCGCGGCGGCAACCGCCTGTTCCGGTTCCTCTCGGGCGATGTCTCGCTCGAACTCGTGACTGAGTCGCACGTGCCCGTGGTCGCGCTTCCGCGCGGGGGAGCGGCCGACTGAGTCGGCCGCCTCCCGGTCCACCGCGACCGCTCGTGCCGCGGCGTCCGATCGCTCCGTTGTGTCGGGGAACGGTAGGTTTTCGTCGATCCTTTTTGAACACGTGTCGTATGTACGTGATCGTCGTGGGCGCGGGCGACATCGGGACCCCGCTCGTCGACCTCGCGACCGACAGCGGCAACGAGGTCGTCGTCATCGAGCGTGACGAGGAACGGGCGGAGCGGGCGTCGCGGCAGTACGACTGCCTCGTGCTTAACGACGACGCGACCTCGAAGGAGACCCTCCAAGACGCCGGGGCCGAACGGGCCGACGCGCTCATATCGACGACGGATCAGGACGCGACGAACATCATGGTCTGTCTGCTGGCCCAGGAGCTGTCGGTCCCGAACATCGTCTCGGTCGTCCACAACCCCGAGCACATGAGCGTGTTCGAGCAGATCGGCGTCAACACGATGCAGAACCCCCAGAGCCTGATCGCGGAGTACCTCTACCGGGCGGTGAGCCGGCCGTCGGTCGTCGACTTCATGCACATCGGCGAGGAGGCGGAGGTGTTCGAGATCACCGTGGGAGGAGACGCCCCGATCGCCGGGAAGACGCTCCGCGAGGCGGACGAGGCGGACCTCATCGGCGGCCAGACGCTGATCGTCGCCGTCGAGCGCGACAGATCGGAGGCCCCGATAACGCCGCGCGGGGAGACCCGCATTCACGAAGGCGACATGCTCACCGTGTACTCCGGCGTCGGCGCGACCGCCGAGGTGACCGACGTGTTCGGGCACGCGGAGGATCGCGACTGAGATGCCCGACCGGAACGGCAACCGATTCCCAACCGATCTCGGCGTCATCGCCCGGGACATCGGCTCGCTCCTCTTGATGGAGGCCGGGCTGATGACCGTCACGGTGGTCGTCGCGCTCGGGTTCGAAGAGCTCCACGCGGCGCTCGGCTTCCTCCTCGCGGGCGGGGTGACGGCGCTCGTCGGCGGCGCCGCGAACAGGCGGTTCGCCGACGCCCCGGAGCCGAAGATGAAACACGGGATGGTGATCGCGGCCGGCGGCTGGCTCATGGTCGCCCTCTTCGGCGGCCTGCCGCTGTTCCTCACGGCGTGGACGACGCCAGCGGCCGCGATGGACGCGTTCGTTCCGGCGGCCGCGGACACCGCCTCGTGGGAGCCGATCGGGGTCGGCGGGACGACGACCCTCTCCAGTCTCGCGTACTTCCGCGACCCGCTCCACGCCTTCTTCGAGAGCATGAGCGGGTGGACCGGGAGCGGGCTGACGATGGCCGTCCACGAGCCGTCGCTGCCGCGGGCGGTGCAGTGGTGGCGCTCGTTCATCCAGTGGGTCGGCGGGGTGGGCGTCATCGTCCTCACGGTCTCGATTCTCTCGCGTCCCGGCAGCGGGAGCTACGCCCTCTACCGCAGCGAGGCGCGCGAGCGGAAGATCCACCCGAGCGTCGTCTCGACGGTCCGGACGGTCTGGAAGCTCGTGGTGGCGTACACGCTGTTGGCCTTCGCGGCGCTGTTCGTCGCGATCCGGGCGAGCGAGAGCGCGTACGCCGAGTCGCTCTCGCTCGGCGAGACGGCGTGGCAGGCGCTCAACCACGCGATGACCGGGCTCACGACCGGCGGGTTCTCCGTCACGGACAACTCGATCGCGACGTACGGCTCCCCGCTAGTTGAGGCGACGCTGCTGCCGATCATGGTGCTCGGCGCGATCGCGTTCCCGGTCCACTACGTCGTGCTCAGCGACCGAAACGTGCGCGAACTGGCCGCAGACCTCCAGACGAGGTGGCTGTTCACGCTGCTGGGCGCGGGCGTCGTCGTGCTCTCGGTACAGAACGTCGCGTCCGCCGAGATAGCGTCGAGCGCGTTCTCGACGGGATCGTTCTTCCCGCTCTCCGCGTCTCCCCTCGACTGGGCGCAGCTCGACGCCGTTCGGGACTCGACGTTCCAGTGGATCAGCGCGCTCACGTGTACCGGCTTCCAGTCCGCACCGATCGGCCGCTGGGTCGCCGGCGCGAAGGTGTTGGTCGTCGGCGCGATGACGCTCGGCGGCGCGGCGGGGTCGACCGTCGGCGGTATCAAGATCGTCCGCGGGTACACGGTCGCCCGGGGCATCGTCTGGCAGTTCTCACGCGTGTTCCTCCCGAAGAACGCGGTCGTCACCGCGCGGCTGGGCGACCGAACGCTGGACCGCGAGGCGATGGAGCGCGAGTTCGGCGAGGCGGCCATCGTCACCCTGCTGTGGCTCCTCGCGCTCGTCGCCGGCAGCCTCGTCCTCGTCAACGTCGCCGGGCCGGAGTTCGGCTACGCCGACGCGCTGTTCGAGGTCGCGAGCGCGCAGGGGAACGTCGGCCTCTCGACGGGGATCACGGGGCCCTCGATGTCGCCGGCCGCCGAGGGGATGTTCGTCCTGAACATGTGGATCGGCCGGTTGGAGATTATCCCGGTGCTGGTGTTCGTCCGGGCCGGGATCTGGGGGCTGAACCCCTGACGGCCGACTCTCTCTCGACGTCGTAGCTCGTCTCGCTCACACCTCTCGCTCGTGAACCGTCCCCATGAACGACCAGTGTACCTTGCTGGTCCCGTCCGGATGCGGCTCCTCCGTGACGTGGTAGAGGTAGGGCCCGTGTGGGCAGTCGTCGCAGCCGTCGGCGCAGCGGAACTGCTTCACCACCTCGGTGTAGCCGTCGTGCTCGGTGACGCGGAGGATGTCGTCGTTGTCCTCCGGGTCGATCGGGAGTTCCGCCTCCCCGTGGAAGTGGAGCAGTTCCTGCGCGTGGACGATGGCCTTCCGGAGCTCTCCCGGCGTACACTCGCGCAGCTCCGCAACGAGCTTCGGCGGGAGTCCTTCGGGCGGCGTCGGGCGCTCGGCGGCATCTGTCATAGCCGGCACTTCGACTCGGTCCCATATAATGGATCCGTGGGGGGTCGGGAGGGCGCCGGGCCCTTCCAAAATATAATGAATATTTATACGCGACCGGCGGGTAACGGGCGGTATGTACGACGACGAGGAGCTCTCCCAGATCCGCGAGGCGAAGGCGTCGTGGGAGGCGGAAACGCTCGACCCGACGCTCGACCGCCACGGGGAGCGGAGCGAGCGGTTCGCGACCGTGTCGAACCGCGAGGTCGACCGCCTCTACACGCCCGACGACGTCGCCGACCTCGACTACGAGGAGGACCTCGGCTTCCCGGGCGAGCCGCCGTACACCCGCGGGGTCTACCCGACGATGTACCGCGGGCGCACGTGGACGATGCGGCAGTTCGCGGGGTTCGGCACCGCGGAGGAGACGAACGAGCGGTTCCACTACCTGATAGACGAGGGGCAGACCGGGCTCTCGACCGCGTTCGACATGCCCTCGCTGATGGGGATCGACTCCGACGACAAGATGTCGCTCGGCGAGGTGGGCAAGGAGGGCGTCGCGGTCGACACGCTCCGCGACATGGAGGTGCTGTTCGACGGCATCGACCTCGCGGAGGTGTCCACCTCGTTTACTATCAACCCGAGCGCACCGGTGATCTACGCGATGTACGTCGCGCTCGCCGACCAGCGCGGAGTCCCGCGCGAGAAGCTCCTGGGGACCCTCCAGAACGACATGCTCAAAGAGTTCATCGCGCAGAAGGAGTGGGTGGTCCCGCCGGCGCCGTCGCTCGAGCTGGTGACGGACACGATCGAGTTCGCCGTCGCGGAGACGCCGAAGTTCAAACCCATCTCGGTGTCGGGGTACCACATCCGCGAGGCGGGGTCGACCGCGGTCCAGGAGCTCGCCTTCACCCTCGCCGACGGCTTCGCCTACGTCGAGGCGTGCCTCGACCGCGGGCTCGACGTCGACGAGTTCGCCCCTCAGCTCTCCTTCTTTTTCAACTCGCACAACTCCCTCTTCGAGGAGGTCGCGAAGTTCCGCGCGGCGCGCCGGATCTACGCGACGGTGATGGATGAGTGGTACGGCGCCGAGGCCGAGGCGTCGAAACAGCTGAAGTTCCACACCCAGACCGCCGGGCAGTCGCTGACGGCCCAACAGCCGCTCAACAACGTCGCGCGCGTCACGATCCAGGCGCTCGCGGGCGTGCTGGGCGGCACGCAGAGCCTCCACACCAACTCCTTCGACGAGGCGCTCGCGCTCCCCTCCGAGCAGGCGGTCCGCGTCGCGCTCCGGACCCAGCAGATCATCGCCGAGGAGTCCGGCGCGGCCGACATCGTCGACCCGCTTGGGGGCTCGTTCGCGGTCGAGTCGCTCACCGACGAGGCGGAGGCGGCAGCGATGGAGTACATCGAGGAGATCAAAGAGATGGGCGACGGCTCCGTACGCGACGGCGTCCTCCGGGGGATCGAGCAGGGGTACTTCCACCGCGAGATCCAGGAGTCGGCCTACGAGTACCAGGAGCGCGTCGACGAGGGCGACGAGACGGTCGTCGGCGTCAACGCCTACGAGATCGACGAGGACACGCGGCCGGACCTGCTGAAGGTCGACGAGACCACCCGCGAGCGACAGCTCGATCGGCTCGAATCGGTGAAGGCCGAACGCGACGACGACACGGTCGAGAGCGCGCTCGACGACCTCCGCGACGCCGTCGAGGCCGGGGAGAACGCCATGTCCGAGATCGTCGCGGCGGTGAAGGCGTACGCGACGATGGGCGAGATCATGGCGGTGTTCGAGGAGGAACACGGCACGTACCGCGAGCGGATCGGCGTCGCCTGACGCGAAAAACCGAGGGAGTCGGACCGACTGCGCTGCGCCGTCCCGACCGGTCGCTCGCTACGCCGTCTCGACCGGTCGGGCGGACTCCGCGCACCACGCGTTGCCCCGGCGGCCCGCCCGCCTGAGATCGAGTTCGACGACCGAGCCGGCGTCGAGCGCGGACAGCTCGGCCTCCACGTCGGGGTCGTCGTACTCGACGACGTACAGCGTCCCGTTGCGCGGGTACTCGCGGAGCGTGATCGCCCCGTGGTCGTTGCACGCGTCGACGACAGTGTACTTGCCAGTGCGGTCCATCCCGTCCCGAGCTACGCCGTGGTTTATGTTAACAGTTGTGCGTGTGGACGCGCCGACCGCACGCGACGGCCGCGAACGGTCCACTTTAATCGGCGCGTCGCCTCGCTCGCGTATGACGGAGACGGAGATCCCCGAGGACCACCCGCGGTACGCGTCGCTCGTGACGCGCCACCGGATCGAGGCGGGCGTCGAGCAAGGGATCACCTCGAAGCAGGGGCTGATCGCACAGGGGCGCGGCGAGGCGTTCGACTACCTCCTCGGCGAGCGCACGCTCCCGAGCGCCGACGCGGCCGCGCGCGCCGCTGCCGCGACGCTCCTGCTCGCGGAGCGGCCCGTGATCTCGGTGAACGGGAACGTCGCGGCGCTCGCGCCGGCGGAGACGGTCGACCTCGCGGAGGCGGTCGACGCGGACTTGGAGGTGAACCTGTTCAACCACACCGACGAGCGCGTCCGGCGGATCGCTGACCACCTCCGGGAGCACGGCGCCGACGAGGTGAAGGGGCTCGCCGGCGACGGCGAGATCCCCGGGCTCGACCACGCCCGCGGCGTCGTCGACGCCGACGGGATCGAGGCGGCCGACGCCGTCGTGGTCCCGCTGGAGGACGGCGACCGCGCCGCCGCGCTCGACGCGATGGGAAAGACGGAGATCGTGATCGATCTCAATCCGGGAAGCCGCTCGCCGCAGACCGCCGACGTGCCGATAATCGACAACCTGCTGCGCGCGGTGCCGAACGTCGCCGCTCACGCGCGCGACCTCGCGGACGCGACGCCAGCCGAACTGGAGCGGATCGCCGACGAGTTCGACGCGGATGCGGCCCTCGACGCCGCCGAGGCGGCGATCCGCGAGGGGTCGTTCGCCGACGGGGACGGGGCGTAGTCCGGGCACAACCCTCGCCGGAAGGCAAAAGCCTCCGCCGCTCCTAGCGGGAGTATGGAACTTGACGAGACGGACCGGGCGATCCTGCGGATCCTCCAAGAGGACGCGCGGACCCCGTTCTCGGAGGTCGCACGCCGGATCGACATGTCTAGCGCCACCGTCCACGACCGGGTCAGCCGCCTCGAAGAGGCGGGCGTCATCCGCGGGTATCACGCCGACATCGACCCGAAGGCGGTCGGTCACGGCGTCGGCGCCTTCGTCGGCCTGCGAGTCGAACAGGGCCGCGAGGAGGACGCGCTCGAACGGCTCCGGGGAATCGACGGCGTGCGCGAGATACACCTCACCACCGGCGAGTGGGACGTCATCCTCCGCGTCGTCGCGGCCGACACCGACCGGCTCCGGGAGCTGATGTTCGAACGGATCGCGGAGACCGAGGGATTCTCGCGCTCGCAGACGATGGTGATCCTCGGCACCGACTACGAGCAGCCCGGACCGCCGTTATAACTCGACCCGGGGCGGGGACAGTCATCGGGACCGCTCGGTCGTGTCGGCCTCCGGTCGCTCGTTCGCGCCGGCCTCCGGCCGTCCGGGACCGGAACGCTCAACTCGGGACCTCTCCGAACGGTGACCATGAGCACAGCTGTCGCGGACGGGCTCGACCTGTCCCCGGAGCGCGCGTGGGCGGCAGTCGTCGGGGGGGTCACGGCGCTTTTGACGATCGGGTCGGTCGTCTTCCCGCGCGTCGTCTACGACCGGTTCCTCTGGCGCTACTTCTGGGGACCGGTGGTCGCGGACGGCGAGGGCGCGCAGTGCGCCGTCCGCGAGGCGGGCGGCACCACGGAGCTGCTCGGCAGCACCGGGGCGTGTCAGGCGGCGCGGAGCGCCGGCGAGGTCGTCGCCGCTCCGGGGTACACCACCCTCTCGACGGTGAGCTACGTCGTGATCCTGTTGGCGATGCTGGTCGGCGTCGTCTTCCTCCTCCGCCGGCTCGACATCGCGACGGAGCTCCGGTTCTTCTACGCGCTGTTCCCGTTCATGCTGTTCGGCGGGGCGATGCGGACGGTCGAGGACGCGGGGGTCGCGGCGACCGCTGCCGGCGCCGAGCCGCTGATCCCGTTCCCGGCGAGCGCGGTGTTGATCAGCCCGTTCATCTACTTCACCGTGTTCCTGTTCACGCTGGCGTGCGTCCTCGCGGCGTACGGGCTCGAACGGCGCGGCGCCGTCGACGACTACGCGCGCCCGCTGTTCGGGTCGGGCGCCGCGGGGCTCGCGCTCGCGGTCGGCTACCTCGCGTACCTCGCGGCCACGACCGGCTACGTCACGTTCTACCCGCAGGTGCTCGTCCCGACGCTCGCCGTTGCGACCGCCGCGACCGCGGGCACGTGGGCGCTCGCGACGCGCCAGATTCCGACGATTCGACAGGGGACCGGCGCGGCGGGGGTCGTGATCATCTGGGGACACGCGGTCGACGGCGTCGCGAACGTAATCGGGCTCAACTGGATGCCCGCACTGACCGGCACCGCGAACCTCGTCCCGAAACACGTCGTCAACGCGCTCATCGTCGATTGGACCGGGCGGCTGCTCCCCGATTCGATCCTCGCCGTCACCGGCGACGCGTGGCCGTTCCTCCTCGTGAAGCTGGCGGCCGCGACGTTCGTCGTCTGGGTGTTCAACGGCGAGATGAAGGCGGAGTCGCCGCGCTACACGCTGCTGTTGTTGATTACCGTGCTGGCCGTCGGACTGGGCCCCGGGACGCGGGACATGCTGCGCGCGACGTTCGGGGTTTAAATGGCGGGCGGTTAATCCCCGTAGTTCAGGACGCTCGCAGATCCGCTCGTTTATCCCGAGATCGGATTACTGGCAGTCGGAAACCGAATTTGACACAATGAACGGGCACGTCAGAATTATGCTTCTCGGAAGTCTCGGTCTGATTATTAGCGTCCCCATTTGGTATACGATTATATCCTCCGAGGAATTTTCACCGGACGTTTTCTTGAATCCGAGCCTGCTATTCTGGCTGATATTCGGGTTTGTCGTTTTCCTGTTCGGGTATTACAACACCGATGTAGAGTAATTCGGGTCCACTCACGAGGCGATCGTTCCCGAAGGCTCACTCGCTCATTTATAGATGGCTAACCGCGGATCAGTGGCGGACTCCTCCAACGCCCCGCCCGCACAGCAACCGCGCCTCACGCCTCCCCAGCCTCGTCACCGGACGACGTCCGGTTGTAAGCGAGAGCGGGGCTCTCGCCCTGTCGGTGGTCCTCCGCTTCGCTCCGGACCACGGACTCCCTCGCGCGTCCTGTCTCGCGGCCGCCGGGGGCGGCCGCTCGCAGGCACGCGCCACCGCACCGCATGTTTATGAATGAATCTCGGGACACCACGTCGCGATCGGTCACTCGGGTCGCTCCGCAACGGCATCTTATAAGCCGTCGCGGGGGGAACGGTCTCGGTAATGCTGGACGGGGTCAACGTCGCGCTCGGCGTCTCGGGGAGCATCGCGGCGGTGAAGGTCGTCGAACTCGCGCACGAACTGCGCCGCCACGGCGCGAGCGTCCGCGCCGTCATGTCCCCGGCGGCGACGAACATCGTCCACCCGTGGGCGGTCGACTTCGCGACCGACGAGCCGGTCGTCACGGAGATCACCGGCAGCGTCGAACACGTCGAGTTATGCGGCCGGGAGGGGTGGGCCGACGTGCTCCTGCTCGCGCCCGCGACCGCCAACACCGCGGGGAAGATCGCCGCGGCCGTCGACGACACGCCCGTGACGACCTGTGCGACGACCGCGCTCGGCGCGGACGTACCGGTCGTGATGGCCCCGGCGATGCACGAGCCGATGTACGACCACCCGGGCGTCCTCGACGCCCTCGACCGCTTGGAGTCGTGGGGGATCCGCTTCGCGGACCCGCGTATCGAGGAGGGGAAAGCGAAGATCGCCGCCGAGGAAGACATCGTCACGGAGGTCGCCCGCGCGACGACGCCCCAGACCCTCTCGGACGCGCATATCGTCGTCACCGCGGGCGCGACGAAGGAGCGGATCGACCCGATCCGCATCCTGACGAACCGCGCGTCGGGGAAGACGGGCCGCGCCCTGGCGCGGGCGTGCTACGTCCGCGGTGCGCGCGTGACGCTCGTTCAGGACGGCCCCGAGGTCCCCTACGCCGACGTGGTCGCCGTCGAGACCGCCGACGAGATGATGGACGCCTGTCGGCGGACCGCCGCGACCGCGGACGCGTTGGTGTCCGCGGCCGCCATCTCGGATTTCACCGCCGACGCCGTCGACGAGAAGATCCGGTCCGGATCGCCGCTGTCGGTCGATCTCAGGCCGACGCCGAAGCTCATCGACTCGGTGCGCGAGGCGTATCCCGACCTCCCGATCGTCGGCTTCAAGGCCGAGACGTCGGGCGACGACGCGGCGATGGTGGCGGAAGCGGAGCGCATCCGCGACCGCGTGGGGCTCTCGTTCGTGGTCGCCAACGACGCGAGCGTGATGGGCGAGGAGGCGACGCGGGCGCTGCTCGTCGGCCGAGGGGACACCCGCGAGTTCGTCGGTGATAAGGACGGGCTCGGCGCCCGTGTCGCCGACGAACTCGCCGGCGTCCTCGGGCGATCCGAGAGCGAAACCGTGGGATAACGAAATAGTTTTGACTTTGCCATTGTTTTGCCACACTGGATAGTCTCGCGTTTTTCGCACGAAGACGTGAGAGACAGTTCACACATGTCAGACACAGACGCCCGCCGAATACTCGTTCCCGTCGGCGACTCGGACAGCCTCCGAGACACTGTCTCGTACGTCGTCGACTTGGCGACCGAGACGGCCCCGGCGCCGGTCGAGATTCACTTGGTCCTCGCGGCTCGGACGCAGGCTGTCAGCCCCGACGCCCCGACGGAGCTCGGCACAGCCCGCGAACAGTTGGAACGCGTCGCCCTCTGGGTCGAGGAGGAGACGGCCGAGAGGACGGTCGTCGCTCGGGAGGACCGAGAGGCGGACGCGGCGGGCGAGTCCGAGGCGGACGCCGACGGCGAAGCGCCCGCCGATGCGGCCGATGCCCCCGGGTGGCTCACCGTCGTCACCGACACCGTCGGAACCGACCGGTACCTGTTCAGCCCGGGCGACTACGCCGACGCGCTCCTCGAGTACGCGGCCGCGGCGGGTATCGACCGGATCGTCGTCGACCCGGAGTACAAGCCCGGCGGCACCGCGTCGATGCTCCAGCCGATGTCGGTGGAGCTGGCCCGCGGCGACGTGCCGGTCGAGACGGCGCCGGTCGACCGACCGACCGAGGGGGCGGTGCTCGCCCGCGCGGCGTCGCTGTCGAAGTACCTCTCCGTCTTCGTCGTCTCGTACCTGTTTTACATGTCGCTGAGCGCCTGGAAGCCGCTCGACTTCTTCACCGGCTTCGTGACGGCGTCGATCGTCTCCCTCGTCCTCGCGCCGGTCGTGGCGAACCGCTCCGCGCCGCTCGGGGTGACGCTCCGCCGGCTGGCCCGACTGCTGGTGTACGCTCCGTACCTGGTCAAGGAGATCGCGGTCGCGAACCTTCAGGTCGCGTACGTCGTCCTCCACCCCGACATGCCGATCGACCCGGAGGTCGTTCAGCTCCGCGCCGCGGTCTGGGGCGACGGCGCGGTGACGACGCTCGCGAACAGCATCACCCTCACGCCCGGAACCTTGACCGTCAACGTCTCCGAGCGCTCGTTCGACATCCACTCGCTGACCGCCGACTCGCGCGCGGACCTCTTCGACGGCGGGTTAGAGCGCGCGGTTCGGTTCGTCTTCTACGGCCGCGCGGCGGCCCGGATCCCGACGCCGCGCGAACGCGGCGACGCCGGGGAGGGACGAGATGGTTGAGTTCGAGACCGCGCTGCTGGCCATCGCGGCGGCCTTCGTCCTCTTCGCCGTCGTCGCGCTGTACCGGGTGTACGACGGGCCGACGACCCACGACCGCGTCATCGCGGTGAACGTCGCCGGGACGAACACCGTCATCGCCATCACGCTCGTGGCCGCGGCGTTCCAGCAGTCGACGTTCCTCGACGTGGCGCTCGTGTACGCCCTGCTGAACTTCCTGCTGTCGATAGCGTTCTCGAAGTTCAACGTCGAGCGCGGGGGTGTGCTGTGACGCCGACCGAGTGGGGCATCGTCGCCCTCGCGCTCGCCGGGGCCTTCTTCGGCGGCGTCGCCGCGGTCGGCCTCGTCCGACTGCCGGACGTCTACACCCGTTCGCATGCCGCCTCGAAGAGCGACACGCTGGGGGCGATCCTCGCGATCGCCGCCGCCGCGCTCGCGCTCCAGTCGGGGCTCTCGACGGCGAAGTCCGTCTTCCTCCTGTTGTTCATGTTCATCACGAACCCGACGGCAGCACACGCCGTCGCCCGCGCGGCGCAGGACCAGGGAATCGAACCGTGGACCGCCGACGAGGGTGACGAGCCATGACGCTCTCGCTGATCGAAGCCGTGCTGCTGGTGTTCGTCCTCGGCTGCGCAGTCGGCGCGGCCCTGCTGAAGGACACGCTGGCGGCGGTGATGGCGTTCGCGGCGTACAGCCTCGGCGTCTCGGTGCTCTGGCTCGTGCTTCAGGCGCCCGACGTCGGGCTCACGGAGGCGGCCGTCGGCGCCGGCATCATGACCGTGCTGTTCCTGCTGGCGCTGTCGAACACCGCCTCGCCGGATGTCGACCGCCTGTTCGAGTCGATCGGGTGGCAGACGGCGGCGCTCGTCGCCGGGTTCGTCCTGCTCGTCGGCGCGACGGTCCCCGCGCTCCCGGCCATCGGCGACCCGAACTCGGCGGTCGTCGGCGGCGAGGTGACCCAGTACTACCTCGAGAACGCGTACGCCCAGACCGAGGTCAAAAACGCCGTGACGGCCGTCCTCGCCGCGTACCGCGGCTTCGACACGCTCGGCGAGGGCGTGGTCGTCTTCAGCGCCGTCGTCGTCACGCTGTCAGTACTGCGCCGCGAGGTGGTGGCATGAGCACCGGCGACGCGGACCCGGCGGCGGGCGACGACGAGGGGCCCGGGCTGTACGTCGAGTCGACGATCATCATGACCACCGTCCGGTTGGTCGCCCCGTTCATCCTCACGTTCGCGCTGTTCATCATGTTCCACGGGGCCGACTCGCCCGGCGGCGGGTTCCAGGGCGGCGTCATCGCCGGGTCCGTGGTGATGATGCTCGCCTTCGCGTACGGCATCGACTCGACCCGTCAGTGGCTCGACGTCCGCGTCGTCTCCGCGCTGGCCTCCGGGGGCGTGTTCGCGTTCGTCGGGATCGGTCTCGGCGCGATGGCGCTCGGCGGACAGTTCCTCCAGTACGCGGAGTTCGAGGCGCTGTTCGGCCACGCGATCAAGTACGCAATCGAACTCGTCGAACTCGGCATCGGCGCCATCGTCGCCGCTGTCGCGATCGGGCTATTCTTCCTGCTCGCGGCCGGCTTCGACGGCGTCGCCGAGGGGGACTCCTCATGACACTCGACTTACTCACGACGCACTACAACTACTACGCGGTCGTCCTGCTGCTCGGGATCGGGCTGTACACCGTGATCGAATCCAGGAACCTCGTGAAGAAGGTGATCGGGATGAACGTGTTCCAGACCGGGATCTTCCTGTTCTTCATCACGCTCGCGTACCGCGCAGGCGGCAATCCCCCGGTCGTCACCGAGGGCGCCGGCCCGTACGTGAGCCCGCTGCCGCACGTGCTCATCCTGACCGCCATCGTCGTCGGCGTGAGCCTGACCGCGGTGGCGCTCGCACTGGTCGTGCGCGTCTACTCCGAGTACGGCACGCTCGACGAGCACACCCTGGAGGAACTCTACCATGATTGACCACCTGATCGTCCTGTTGGTCGTCCTGCCGATCCTCGGCGCCGCGGTCCCGCCGCTGGCCAGTCTCCGCTACGACCGCGTCGGCTGGGCGGTCGCGACGGCGACGGCCCTCGGGCACGCCGCGCTCGCCGGCGCGCTCGCGTGGACCGTCTGGACCGACGGGGTCGTTCGGTACGCGGTCGGCGGGTTCGTCGCCCCCTACGGGATCGAACTCGTCGCCGACGGACTGACGATCCTGCTCGTCGCCCTCATCAGCGCGGTCTCGCTCGGCGTACTCGCGTACGCACGTCACGCGGGCCCCCACGAGAACTCGTTCTACTCGCAGTTCCTGCTCCTCGTCGCCGGCCTGTCCGGGATGACCGTGACCGGCGACGTGTTCAACCTGTACGTCTTCCTCGAGATCACCGGGCTCGCGGCGTACGGGCTGGTCGCGAGCGGCCCCGGAGCCCGGTCCGCCGTCGCGGCCCTGAAATACCTCATCATCGGAACCATCGGCGCGTCGCTGTACCTGCTCGGCGTCGGCTACGCGCTCGCCGCCACTGGCACGCTGAACATGGCGGACCTCAGCGACAAACTCGCCGCCGCGGGATACGACTCGACGCTCGTCTTAACCGCGTTCGGCCTGATCGTCGCCGGACTCTTAGTGAAGGTCGCGCTGTTCCCGATCCACACCTGGCAACCCGACGCGTACGCGGACTCGCCGGACAGCGTGAGCGCGTTCATCTCGGCGCTCGTCTCCACGGTCTCCGCGTACGCCCTGGCGCGCGTGTTGTTCTCCGTGTTCACGGTCGACTTCCTCGAGGCGGTTCCGATCGCGCGCCAGGCGCTGGTCGCCGTCGCCTGCGTCAGCATCGTCGCCGGGAGCGCCCTCGCCGTCGCGCAGTCCGACGTTCAGCGCATGCTGGCGTACTCGTCGGTGTCGCAGTTCGGCCTCGTGATCGCCGGATTCGCGATCGCGACGCCGCTGGCGGTCGTCGGCGCGACCGTCCACCTCGTCGGACACGCGGTGATGAAGGGCGGCCTCTTCGCCGCGACCGGGATCATCGAGCGGAAGACCGGCGCGACGACGGTCGGCGGGTACGCCGGGATCGCCGGTCGCGCGCCGGCCGCCACCGGCGCCTTCACGCTGCTGGCGCTCGCGATGGTCGGCGTTCCGCCGGCCGTCGGGTTCATGGGGAAGTGGTACATCGTCCTCGGCGCGGTGAACGCCGGGTCCTGGCCGGTGGTCGCCGTCCTCTTGGCGAGCACGCTGCTGACGCTGGCGTACTTCGCGCGGCTCGCCGAGCGACTCTACTTCGCCGAGGCGACCATCGCGCCGGAGGCGGTCGCCGCCGACGGGGGTGAGCGCGTCTCGACGGCCATGATCGTGACCGTCGTCGTCGCCGCCGTCCTCGCCGTGGGACTCGCGGCCGCCGTCCCGGTGATAGACCAGTTGATCGACATGACCGTGTTTGAGCTGATGCTCCAATGACCGACGTCACCTCCCTTCGACCGTTGTTCGCCGTGCTCGTGTCGGCCGTGGCCATCCCCGTCATCCTCTCGCTCCGATCGCGGCCGAACGTCCGTGAGGGCGTCACCCTCACCGTCGCCGCGACGAAGTTCGCCCTCGTCGCCAGCATGGTCCCCGGCGTCCTCTCGGGGACCACCTACGTCACGCGGATCGGCGAGCTGGGCGACGGTATCTCGCTCGTGCTCCGCGCGGACCCCCTCGGGATCCTGTTCGCGCTGCTCGCGAGCCTCCTGTGGATCGTCACGAGCTTCTACTCCATCGGGTACATGCGCGGACTGAGCGAACACGCGCAGACCCGCTACTTCGCCTCGTTCGCCGCGAGCCTCGCCTCGGCCGTCGGGGTCGCGTTCGGGGCGAACCTCGTCACGCTGTTCGTCTTCTACGAGCTGCTGACGGTGTCGACGTACCCACTGGTCACGCACGACGAGACCGACGAGGCCCGCGCGGCCGGCCGGAAGTACCTCACGTACACCTTCGGCGGCGGCGTGGCCGTGCTCGGCGGGACCGCGCTCGTCTACGTGCTGACGGGCACCACGGCGTTCACGCCGGGCGGGATCGAGGCGCTCGCCGGCGCGGACCCGACGCTGGCGCGCGTGGCGTTCGGCCTCCTCGCCGGCGGGTTCGGCGTCAAGGCGGCGCTGATGCCGGTCCACTCGTGGCTCCCCGACGCGATGGTCGCGCCGACGCCGGTCTCGGGGCTGCTCCACGCGGTCGCGGTCGTCAAGAGCGGCATCTTCGGCATCGCCCGCGTCGTGCTCGACGTGTTCGGCACGGAGACGATGGCGGAGCTGGGCGTGGCGGCGCCGCTCGCGGTCGTCGCCGCGATCACGCTCCTGACCGCGAGCGTCATCGCACTGCGGCAGGACAACCTCAAGCGGCGGCTGGCGTACTCGACGATCAGCCAGCTGTCGTACATCGTCCTCGGGCTCGCGCTGCTGGAGGGCGAGGCGCTCGTCGGCGGGCTGCTCCACATCCCGGCGCACGCGTTCATGAAGCTCACCCTCTTCTTCTGTGCGGGCGCAATCCACGTCGAGACCCACACGGACGACATCAGCGACATGGCCGGCATCGGCGACCGGATGCCGCTGACGATGGCGGCGTTCGCCGTCGCAGCCGCGGGGATGGCCGGCATCCCGCTGATAGCCGGGTTCGTCAGCAAGTGGTACATCGTCATCGGCGCCCTGGAGGGCGGCGGCCTCGTGTTTGCCGGCGCGCTGCTGGTGTCCGGCGTCCTCAACATCGCGTACTTCTGGCCGATCGTGTACCAGGCGTACTTCGAGTCACCGGACGGGCACGACAAGAAGCCGCTCGTGACCGCGGCGCTCGGCGGCCGCGGGAGCCCCCGCGCCGACGGCGGCCACGAGGCGGCGACGCACGCGAGCGCTGACGAGACCGCAGCGCACGGCGATGACCACGAGGC
This sequence comes from Halorubrum sp. GN12_10-3_MGM, assembly GCF_005435235.1. Classification (NCBI taxonomy): domain Archaea; kingdom Methanobacteriati; phylum Methanobacteriota; class Halobacteria; order Halobacteriales; family Haloferacaceae; genus Halorubrum; species Halorubrum sp. GN12_10-3_MGM. The sequence continues at coordinate 57,030 of NZ_SGUB01000003.1, read as the reverse complement.
GGCGACGCACGAGGGTCACGACGACCACCACGGCGGCCCGCCGGCGGGCGGGTGGGACGTTCGTGGCTGGCGCGGCGCCGAGAGCACGTGGTTCATGCTCGGGCCGATCCTGACGGCCGCGAGCCTCTCGGTCCTGCTCGGCGTCGTCCCGCGGACGGCGGTGTTCCTCCGGATAATCGAGACCGTCGTCGGTTCGCTCCCGGGGGTGATGGGCTGATGACCGCCGCGCTCACCGCCCTCCCGCCCGGTCCGGTCCTCCTCGTCATCGCCGCGCTGATCGCCCTCACGCCCCGCCGCGTCGGGCACGCGCTGGGCGTCGCCGCGTCCGGGGTCGCGGTGGCTTGGGCGTGGACCGTCCCGGCGGGCGCGCACCTCCAGGCCACGTTCCTCGGCTTCGACGCCGTCCTGCTCAACGTCGACGAGTTCTCGCGGCTCATGGGGCTGATATTCGGGATCATCGGCGTCGTCGCCGTCCTCTACTCGTACGCGAGCGAGGCCGAGAGCATTCAGACCGCGTTCGCGTTCTCCTACGTCGCGACGAGCTTCGGCGCGGTGTTCGCCGGCGACTGGCTCACGCTGCTGTTCTTTTGGGAGCTGATGGCCGTCACCAGCACGCTGCTCGTCTGGCACTACCGCGGCGAGGCGGTCCGGGCCGGCTTCCGGTACGCGCTGCTCCACGGCCTCGGCGGGACGCTGCTGATGGCGGCGATACTCGGTAACTACGTCGCGAAGGGGACCTTCCTGTTCGCCACGGTGCCGGGCGGCCCCGAGACGGCGGGGATCGTGGCAGGGCTCCCGGCCGCGCTCGCCGCCGTCGGCATCGGCGTCAACGTCGGGTTCATCGGCCTCCACGCGTGGCTCCCCGACACGTATCCGCGCCCGCACATCGCCGCCAGCGTCTTCCTCTGCGTGTTCACGACCAAGACGGGCGTCTACGGGATGTACCGGGCGTTCCCCGACGGGCACGTCGCGATCGCCTACATGGGCGGCGGGATGGCCGTGTTCGGGGCGACGTTCGCGCTGTTCCAGAACGACATGCGGCGGCTGCTCTCGTACCACATCCAGTCGCAGGTCGGCTACATGATCGCCGGCGTCGGCATCGGGTCGGCCCTGTCGCAGGCCGGCGCGTTCGCCCACGTGTTCAACCACATCCTCTACAAGGGGCTGCTCTTCATGACGGCCGGCGTCGTCGTCTACCGGACCGGCGAGGAGAGCCTGAAGAAGCTGGGCGGGCTGGCCCGCGACATGCCGGTCACCGCCGGCGCGTTCACGATCGCCGCGCTGTCGATCGCGGGGTTCCCCGGGTTCAACGGCTTCGTCAGCAAGGGGATCATCATCTCCGGGAGCCACTACACCTTCCCGAAGGGCCCGCTCCCGATCGGCGACTTCCATACGCTCGAATGGCTGCTCCTGCTCGGCGGGATCGGGACGTTCATGTCGTTCATCAAGTTCGGCTACTACGCGTTCTTCCACGGGAGCTACGACGGCGACGTGCGGGACGCCAACCGGGGGCAGAGCGTCGCGATGGGCGCGGTGGCGGTGCTCTGCGTCGCTTACGGCGTCCTCGTTCCCACCTCGCCGCTCGCGGCGGTCGTCCCGGCCGACGTGGGACTGTTCGGGATCCTCCCGTTCGACGTGACGAGCGAGGCCGTCGTCGAGAAGGTGTACAAGACGTACACCGTCGACCACCTGATCGAAGGCGTCGCCCTCGCCGTCCTCGGCCTGATCGGCTTCGCGCTCACCAAGAAGCCGCTCTCGAAGCTGGGGCGGGTCCCGGACATCGACTCGCTGTACAACCCCGCCGTGTTCTACGGCACCCGCGGGCTCGTGGTCGGCGTCACGGAGCTTTACGCCGCCGTCGACCGCGCCGTCGTCGGGCTCACGACGGCGACCGTCCGGACGGTCACCGACCCGCAGGCGGCCGTCCGACGTGTCGGCAGCGACGTCGAGATCAAGTCCGGGATCGGCCGCAGCGTGCTGATCCTGACGCTGGCGGTCGGGATCGCACTGTTCGGAGTCCTGTTCCTCTGACCGCGGTCGAGCGCCGCCGCGGTCTCATTCTCCGCCGCCCCGACGGCGGCGCGCCTGTTCGCTGAGGGTGAGGAAGGCGACCGCGCCGAAGAACGCGATCACGAAGCCGAACACCGTCGCGTCGCCGCCGCCGGCGGACTGCGCGAACAGGATCGGGGTGACGCTCAGTCCGAAGAGGCCGACGCCGTACCCGAGCCTGTCGCTGCGGTCGTCGAACCGCGGTGCGGCGGCGAGCAGCGAGATGTCGAACGCGAAGTAGAAGTACGCCGCGCCGACGTAGACGGCGGCGGTTCCGAGCGCGGTCGGGACCGATGAGACCAGCGCGTACACGCCGAGCGCGGGGACGACGCCGACGCCGAGTGCGAGCGGGAGGGCCCTGTTCATACGGGATCGATCCGGATCCGATCGAGTAAAACCCTCGGGGCAGCGGTGGGCTGCGAACGTCGATGAAACTGGCAGGACCGTATTCGAAGCGGGGCGGCGCAGAGTCGCCCGCCGCCGGCCTCAGTACTCCTCGTACGCGAGGTTCATCATCCACTGCGAGAAGGCGTCCGCCTGCGCGTCGACCTCCTCCTCGCCGATGAACGGCGAGAGCATGTCGTCGGCCATAAGCAGCGAGAAGTCGAGGTCGCGCGGGGCGGGCTCCAGGTAGTAGGTGTTGTGGCCGTTGTAGACGGTGTCCTCCCGCTGGATCAGGCCCGACTCCTCTAACGCATCGGCGATGCGGCTCCCCTTCCGCGACGAGACATCGAGTTCCTTCCAGAAGTCGCTCTGGTGGATGCCGCCGGTCTCGCGGATGAGTTCGAGACCGGCGCGCTCGTCCGCCGACAGGTCGGACTCGATTTCAGACGCGCTCATACTCTCTCACGCCTCCCGAATCGGTTAAAACTGGCCTTCCGCTCGGCCCGCCCCGAGCCCGCGCGAGCGCCGCCTCACCAGCGCGTGAACGCGAACTCTCCCCGCGCCGGGCCGACAGTCACGACGCCGACGCCGCGGAAGCCGAGGTTGAGCAGGTGCGGTCGACCGCCGTCGCCGTCACCGGGGTCGTACCCGAACGCGTGCGAGTGACCGCTGAACGCGGCGAACACGTCGTGGTCTCGGACCGCGAGGGCGAGCGCAATCGACCCGGTGTGGAGGTGCTCGCGGTCCGTCTCGCGCGTACCGACCGCGTGGTGGCGATCGAAGGACGTACCGAACGGCGGCACGTGCGTCGCGAGCAGCACGTCGGAACGGCGCCGCAGGCGGTCCGAAAGCCGCTCGTACGTCGTCTCGATTTCGGCCATTCCGCGGTGGAACGCGACCGCCTCCTCGTCCGCGATGCCCAGCGACGCGGCGACCTCCTCGGTCGACGCCGCTCCGCTGACGACGCGGTGACACGCGTCGAGCAGGTCGTCCGCGAGACGGTCGGCGGCGTGTCTCCGGTCCTCGCGAGGGGCCGTCCGCGGGTCGAGCGCGTCGAAGTCGGTCTGCGGGAGCGACGGGGCGAGCGACCGGCGCTCGCAGCCCCACCCGACCACGGTGAGGTTCCCGAGCGTCCGCGCGCTTAGGTGCTCCGCGGTGGCCCTGAGAGCGGTGTCGACCACTTCTCTCGGCATCGGCGCTGGGTCGTGGTTCCCCGGGACGTAGACGACCGGCACGTCCGGCGCGAGTCGCCCGATGAACCGGCGGGCCAGCTCGGCATCGTCGTCGCCCGCGCGGTGCGTGAGGTCGCCGAGGACGAGCGCGGTGTCGACGTCCGCCGGCGGCGACACCGCGGCGAGGTCGTAGTCGTCGGCCGCGGGCTTCAGGTGGAGGTCGCCGAAGACGAGGAGCCGCATGACCGCTACGTCCGTCTCCGAGGTAAAAACGTCCCGCCCGTCTCGGTACCGAGTCGCACGGCGGCCGGGGTACGCTCCGCTCCGCCCCGCTACGCCCGGCCCGTCGCGAAGTCGGCCGGGAGCGGCACCGCCTCGGCCGGCGTCTCGCAGGGCGGTCCGTCGGCGTACGCGACGGCGGGGTCGCCGCCGGTCCGGATCCGGGTGAACGAGCGCGTTCCGAACCCGTCGCCGTGGAGGCAGGCGCCGTACTCGTGGTCCGCGAGGACGGCGCTCGCGCAGTCGAGCCACGACGCTCCCGACTCCCCCGGCTCCGGGGCGAGCGCGGCCGCGATCCGCCTCGTGCTGTCGGCCCGCTCCTCGCCGAACGCCCGGCGTCGCTCGGGGACCGCGAACCGCTCCGTCCCGTTGACCACGCCGCCGACGTTGCCGATCACGTGGACGCCCGGGTCGAGCCGGGTCACGGCGAGGCCGCCGTCGTACGCCAAGAGGAACGCCGCGCGGTCGTCGGCGAGGACGAGGTTGAAGCCGTCGTACGCGCGCTCGTCGAGTTCGCGCTCGACGGTCCGCACCGCGTCCTCCGCGGAGGCGGCCGTCAGGCAGTCGCGCACGAGCAGCCCGCGGGAGCGGTCGCCCTCGCGGTCGGCGTCGAGCCAGCGGTTCGTGACGGCGACGACGAGACCGTCCTCGGAGAGGCCGATCCACGTACCGCCGGCCTCGGCGTCGCGCGGGGCCACGTACCGGCCGCCGCCGTCGAACCCCTCGCCGTCGTCTCCGCCGTCACCCTGCCCGCTATCGCCGTCGCCCTCTCGGAGTGCCGGCGGTTCGCTCGGGCGGTCGTGCGCCTCGTCGCGGGTGGCGGCGAGCGCGACGGGGGCGTCGCCGAACGTCCGCCACGCCAGAGTCAGTGTACACACGCCAGCGAGTACGGCCGACCGGGTGAAAACTCCACGGTGGAGTCCCCACACGTGTTTACTCGAAATAAAAGAAATCTTTTGAGGGCCGACCGCTTGGGTCGTGGTATGGACGCGATTGCCGTCTACGAGGGAGCCGACGAACCGGTCGTGACAGAGAGACCGCGACCGGAGCCCGCGCCCGGCGAGGCGCTGGTTCGGACGCTCCGGGTCGGCGTTGACGGGACCGACCACGAGGTCATCGCCGGCGGACACGGCGGGGCGCCCGCGGGCGAGGACCACCTCGTGTTGGGTCACGAGGCCGTCGGCGTGATCGAGGAGCCGAACGACACGCCGTTCGAGGTCGGCGATGTCGTCGTCCCGACGGTCCGCCGCCCGCCGAACGGCGCCAACGAGTACTTCGCGCGCGGCGAGCCCGACATGGCGCCGGACGGCGAGTACCACGAGCGGGGCATCGTCGGGGCGCACGGGTTCATGGCGGAGTACTTCACCAGCCCGGCCGAGTTTCTCGTCGAGATCCCACCGGCGCTCGCCGAGTGGGGCTTCCTCGTCGAACCGGTCTCGATCGCGGAGAAGGCGATCGAGCACGCGTACGCCAGCCGGTCGGCGTTCCACTGGGAGCCCGAGTCGGCGCTCGTGCTGGGGAACGGGTCGCTCGGCCTGCTGACCGTGGCGACCCTCGACGAGTCGTTCGACCGGATCTACTGTCTCGGACGGCGCGAGCGCCCCGACCCGACGATCGAGATCATCGAGTCGCTCGGAGCGACGTACGTGAACTCCAACGACACCGCGATCCCGGAGGTGCCAGAGGTGTACGAACCGATGGACCTCGTCTTCGAGGCGACCGGCTACGCGCCCCACGCCTTCGAGACGATCGAGGCGCTCGCGCCCAACGGCGTCGGCGCGCTCCTCGGCGTCCCGGGGGACTGGGAGTTCGAAATCGACGGCGGCCGGCTCCACCGGGAGTTCGTCCTCCACAACAAGGCGCTCGTCGGCAGCGTCAACTCCGGGTACGGGCACTTCGAGTCGGCCGTCGAGTCGCTCTCGCGACTCTCCGACGGGTTCCTCGATGATCTCGTGACCGGCGTCCACGGGCTCGACGACTTCGAGGCCGCGTTCGCGGATGACGACACGACTATTAAAACGGCGGTCGAATTTGCCGCGTATGAAGAACGTTGACGACCTCATCGACAGCGCTGCCGAGCTCGCGGAGCGGGGGCTCTCGAAGGGAGAGATCGCGGACGAACTGAACGTCTCCCGCGAGACGGCGAGCTGGCTGGTCGAGCGCGGCGGCGGCGCCGAGACGGACGAGGCGGCCGCGGACGCGGCGGCGTCGGCCGACATCCACGTCGACTGGTCGGCGCTCGGGCGCGACTCGACCCGCCTCGGCTTCGCGGCGAGCGCGATGGCGGACCTGCTGGCCAAACAGGGCGAGGCGGTCGACCTGACCGTCGGCATCGAGAAGGCGGGCGCGCCGCTCGCGACCGCGGTCGCCGACCGGCTCGACACCGACCTCGGTACGTACGCCCCCGCGAAACACCAGTGGGATGAGGGCGACATCGACGAGCACGGCGGCGGCTTCTCGCGGAACTTCGCCGCGATCCGGAACCGCGACTGCTACGTCGTCGACGACATCATCACCTCCGGGACGACGATGCGGGAGTCGATCGACGCGATCCGCGAGCAGGGCGGCGAGCCGGTCGCGTGCGTCGTCCTCGTCGACAAGATGGGGTACGACGACATCGACGGCGTTCCGGTCTACTCGCTCGTCGACGTGGTGCGCGTCGACCGCGAGGAGTAAGCGCCGAGCCGGTCGGCGGTCGGCCCGTCACGTCGCCCGCCCGTGCGGAACCCATTTGCCTCGGCGTCGCGTATCGAGCCGTATGACGTTCAGCCCCGAAGCCGACGCCGACGCCGAAGAGATCGAACAGCGAGTCGAGACGGTCCTCGCCGACAACGACGTGGTACTCTTCATGAAGGGGAACCGCCTGATGCCCCAGTGCGGCTACTCCCAGCGCGCCGTCGAGCTGATCTCCCAGCACGTCGAGGAGTTCGAGACGGTCGACGTGCTGCCCGCGCTGCCGCAGTACCGCGAGGCGCTGGAGTCGCACAGCGGCTGGGAGACGATTCCGCAGACGTTCGTCGACGGCGAGTTCGTCGGCGGCAGCGACGTGCTCGGCGAACTCGACGAGCGCGGCGAGCTCGCCGCGGAACTGGGCGCCGAGTGAGCCGTCGCTCCCGCCGTTGATCCTCCGGTCCGGGCGCGACGTGCACGCGGATCCTGACACCTCGAAGGGCAGTCCATATAAACCTACGGTGCGTAGATACGGTAGGTGCGGCCGTTGCCGCCGCCGCCGTGACCACCGGTTCGACCCCACCGCATTCCACAAACAATGACAGGCCGCGTGTTCCGACTCCATTCGACGCTCGAACTGCCACTCGAAGACGTAGAGACGTACTTCGACGAAGACCCCGATCTGCCGGAGGAGATCGACGACATCGACATCACGCGTCGAAACAACACACTCATCATCAAGGCCCTGTCCGACGACGAGTCGATCAGCAAGTACACGCCCACGGCGCAGCTGAAGGCGTCGGTCACGGAGACCCGCGTCTGGGAGGAGGAGCCGCCCCGCGCCGGCGGCCCCCAGTGGATGGACGACGAGGAGGAGGAGATCCCCTCCGAGCTCGTCGAGTTCGCCTGCTTCAAGGGCGACCGCGAGACCGTCCTCCAGAACTCCGCGCTCCAGTACCCGATGTTCCGCGTGCTCCGCAAGATCGCGACGCTCTCCGAGAAGGGGACGCTCACCGCGATCACGGAGGAGGACGGCGAACTGGAGGCGACCCGGATCGTCGAAGGTGAACCCCGTCCCGCCAGCATCGAGGTCGTCGAGAGCCCGCAGGGCGCCGGCGAGGGCGACGGCGGCGTCAACTGGCGCGACAACGAGTTCATCTCCGACTGAGGCGGCGCGTTCGCCGCGGCCGGTCCCGCGTGCGGCGTGCGATTCGCGGCTCCCTCGCCGTCCGACCGCCGACTCTTTATCCGCGCGACTCCCTCTCCCGCTCATGAGCAACTGGGTGAGCCTCTTCTCCGGCGGCAAGGACTCCTCGTGGGCCCTGTACCGCGCGCTGGAGGAAGGGCTCGACGTCTCGCGGCTGCTGACCGTCCACCCCGCCGGCGACTCGTACATGTACCACACGCCGGCGACCGAGCTCGCCGAACTCGCGGCCGAGAGCGTCGGCGTCGACCTCGTTGAGGTGTCGCCGGACGACTTCGGCGCCGCAGACGTCGACGACGCCGGCGCGCAGGGTGACGCGGAGCTGGAGCCGATGGAGGCGGCGCTCCGAGAGATCGCCGCCGCGGACGACCTCGACCTCGCCGGCGTCACGGCCGGCGCCGTCGAGAGCGAGTTCCAGACGGACCGGATTCGGGGGATGTGCGACCGGCTCGGGATCGACCTGTTCGCCCCGCTGTGGCAGCGGGACCCGGTCGAACTCGCGGAGGCGATGTTCGACGCCGACTTCGAGATCCGGATCATCCAAGTGGCGGCGTACGGGCTCGACGAATCATGGCTCGGACGACGGTACGACGCGGACGCGCTCGACGACCTGCTCGCGCTCCGCGAGGAGTACGGCGTCCACCCGCTCGGCGAGGGCGGCGAGTTCGAGACGTACGTCGTCGACGGCCCGCACATGGACCGCCGCATCGACCTGACGTACGACACGGTCTGGGAGGGTGACCGCGGTCACATCGAGGTCCGCGACGCGACGCTGGAGTAGAGCGCCCTTTGAAACGGCGAAATAGTCCCGTTACGGCCAGTTTCCGGCCTGATCGTACGCGTCCACGATCCGACCGATACCGACGACGTACGCCGCGGTGCGGAGGTTGCGGACGTCGTTCGACTCGTAGGTGTCGACCAGCGTGTCGAACGCCTCCGTGATCACGCGTTCCAGTTCCTCGTTGACGCGCGCCTCGGTCCAACTGAACCGCTGTCGGTTCTGGACCCACTCGAAGTACGATACGGTGACGCCTCCCGCGTTCGCGAGGATGTCGGGGACGACGTTGACGTCGCGGTCGGCGAGCACGTCGTCGGCGTCGGGCGTGAGCGGACCGTTCGCCGCCTCGACGATCAGGTCGGCGCCGACGTCCGCCGCGAGCTCGGCGTCGACCGCGTTCTCCAGCGCGGCCGGGACGAGGCAGTCAACGTCGAGCGTGAGCAGCTCGTCGTTCGTGAGGCCGTCGGCGCCGGGGTAGCCCGTCACCGACCCGGTCTCGGCCTTGTGCGCCTTCACGTCGCGGGGGTCGAGCCCTTCGGGGTCGCGGATCCCGCCGGCGGAGTCGGAGACCGCGACCACGTCGGCGCCGAGGTCGTCGAGCAGCGCCGCTGCGATCGACCCGGCGTTGCCGTACCCCTGAACCGCGACGGTCGCGTCCGCGACGTCGCGGTCGAGCCAGTCGAACGCCTCGCGGGCCGACAGCGCGACGGAGCGACCGGTCGCCTCGACGCGACCCTCGCTGCCGCCGGAGTCGAGCGCCTTCCCCGTGATGACGCCGGGGGCGGTGGTGTTTTCGAGGGTCTCGTAGGTGTCTTTGATCCAGTTCATCTCCCGCTGGCCGGTGTTGACATCCGGCGCGGGGATGTCGCGGTCCTCGCCGATCAGCGGCCGGAGTTCCGTCGCGAACGCCCGCGTGAGTCGCTCCAGCTCGGACTCGGAGTAGTCCGCCGGATCGATCGCGATGCCGCCCTTCCCGCCGCCGTACGGGACGTCGACGACGGCGCACTTGTACGCCATCCAGCCCGACAGCGCCTTCACCTCGTCGCGGGTGACGCCCGGGTGATAGCGGATCCCGCCCTTGTACGGCCCCCGGTCGCCGTTGAACTGCGCGCGGTACGCGCGCACCGTCTCCAGCGAGCCGTCGTCGCGCTCGAACGTCAGGTTCGTCTCCAACACCCGTTCCGGGTTCTTCAGGCGCTCGATGACGCCCGAGTCGGCGTCGACGACCGCCGCGGCGTCGTCTACCTGCTCCCGCAGGCTCTCGAACGGATTCGCCTCCGTAGTCATACGATCAGTCTCGGTGGGCGGTGGTTAACTGTGGCGACCGGTACGGAAATTGTGCGTGCCGACACCGTCCGAACGACGCGCATCGACGCCGATCGAGCGATGTCCGCCGACGCCGATCGAGCGATGCGGGTCGACCCCGTCCACAGCGACAGCCGGGCGGGTCGCGACCCGAACGTCGGCCGGGCCACCGATCCGACTCAGCGGGTCCCGTCGGGCGCGCGGTCGAGGATCCGCTCCGCCTGCGCGATCAGCGGCGCGTCGATCATCTCGCCGTCCACCTGGAAGACTGCGCGTCCCTCCCCCTCCGCCTCGTCGCGGGCGTCGAGGACCGCCGCGGCCCACTCGACGTCGTCCGGGTCCGGGGTGAACGCCTCGGTGATCGGGCCTACCTGCGCCGGGTGGATCGCCAGCTTCCCGTCGTAGCCGAGCCGGCGCGCGAACGCGGCGTCCTCCCGGAGCCCCGACTCGTCCGAGAAGTCCGTGTAGACCGTGTCGAGCGCGTCGACGCCGGCCGCGCTCGCGGCGAGGACGACGTGTTCGCGGGCGTACAGCACCTCCGTCCCCTCGTCGGTCCGGGTCGCGCCCACGTCCGCGGCGAGGTCTTCGGCGCCGAACGCGACCGCGTCGGTCGCCTCCGCCGCCGCGATCGCCTCCGCCGCGAGGACGCCCGCCGCCGTCTCGACGAGCGCGAACACCGCGGGATCGCGGCCCCGCTCGGCGCACAGTTCGGCGACGCGCTCGACCCGACCCGCGCCCTCGACCTTCGGGAGCATCACCGCGTCGAGGGTGACCGCGTCGCCGCCCCCCTCTCTGTCGGTACCGATCACTCCGTCGAGGTCGGCCGCGGGCGACTCGGCGGTGAGCCGGACGCAGACCTCCGCGTCCGGGTCGAAGGCGGGGTCCGCGAGCACCTCGCGGACCGCCGCCCTCGCCTCGTCCTTCCGGCCGGGCGCGACGGCGTCCTCGAGGTCGAAACAGATCACGTCGGCGCCGGTTCCCGGCGCCTTCCGCATGAGTTCGGGGCTGTCGCCGGGCGAGAACAGCAGGCTTCGGCGTGGCATGTGCGGGGGTGCGCGGGCGGGCGGATAAAACCCGACGGCCGCCCCGAGAGCGGTACCGATTTCACGCCGCCGGTCGAGCGGGGGCCCATGCCCGGACTGTACTACGAGGAGTTCGAAGTCGGCGAGACGATCGACCACGCGACGCGGCGGACGATAAGCGAGGCCGACAACCAGCGCTTCTGCGACATGACGATGAACCAGCAGCCGCTCCACCTCGACGCCGACTTCGCCGCGGAGACGGAGTTCGGCGAGCGACTGGTGAACGGACTGTACACGATGTCGCTCGCGGTCGGGATGTCGATCCCGGAGACGACCGACGGCACCATCGTCGCGAACCTCTCGTACGACGGCGTCGAACACCCGAACCCGGTGTTCCACGGCGACACGATCCGCGCCCGCTCGACGGTCACCGACAAGCGCGAGACGAGCGACGGCGAGCGCGGCGTCGTCACCATGCGCGTGGAAGCGTTCAAGATCGTCGACGGCGACGACGACGTCTTAGTCTGCGAGTTCGAGCGGACGGTCCTCTCCGAGAAGCGGCCGACGGGGGACGGGGACGGCTGACTGCCTCAGTCGTCCTCGCCGGCGAGCAGCAGCCCGAGGTAGGAGGTGCGAACCTGGTCGTCGGCGTCGAGGCCGAGCCGGTCGAGCGCCTCGATCGCTGCCTCGCGCGCCGCGTCGACCTCGCTTTCGGACTCGACGGCGCGTTCGATCTCGACGTACTCGTCGAGCCCGGTGACGGCGTCGAGCGTCACGGTGAACCCGTCGTACGCCCAGAACTCGCGCCGCTTCTCCACCGTCGCGGCCGGCTCGAAGCCGAGCCCGGAGAGGGCCGCCGCGAGCGCCTCTCCGTCGTCGACGCCCGTCTCGTGTTCGGCGCGGGTCTTCGAGGCCTCGTCGAGGAGGGGTCCCTTATAGGTGATCGTCGCCGCCGGGTCGTCGGCGGAGGACGCCGACCCCTCGCCGTCCGACAGCGGCATCTCGCGCCGGATCCGGAGCGCCTCGTCCGTTTCGGCGAACTCGCGGTGCGGCGCGTCGTAGTACGTGTCGCGCTGTCGCTTGGCGGCGACGTGCTCGGCCCCGACCTCGCGGAGGCGCTCTCGCGTCGCGTCCAGGTCCGCCGGTACCTTGATCTCGACCTCGTACATGCCCGGCACTGCGGTCGGACCGCTCATAAGTAGCGCGGGACGCCGCCGTGCTCCGCGACGAACCGCCGCGACCCGTAGGCCGGCGCGTCGGCCGCCGAATCGCCGCTGTCGCCCGCTCGTCGGCGGGCTTCGGGCCGAACCGTGCTTCTTAAGGGTGTAACAGGTGACCTTCAGGTATGAGCGATCAGGAGCAAGCGGACGCGGCCGCCGAGGCCGAGGAGACCGAGACCGAGACTGACGCTGACGGACTCGAAGACGGCGACTTCGTCCGCGTCGCGTACACGATCCGAACGGCCGACGACGACCGCGTCATCGACACGACCGACAAGGAGACGGCCGAGGACGCCGAGATCGACGTCGACGAGTACGACTTCGAGCCCCGGATCATCGCGCTCGGTGCCGGCCACGTGTTCCCCTCCGTCGAGGAGGCGTTCATCGGCGGCGCCGTCGGCGACGAGGGAACGGTCGACGTCCCGGCCGACGACGCCTTCGGCGAGTACGACCCCGACGAGGTCGAGACCGTCAAGGCCGACAAGATCCCCGAGGACAGCCGCTACCCCGGCGCGCAGGTCCAGATCGACAATCAGCAGGGCCACCTCGAGACGATCATCGGCGGCCGCGCCCGCGTCGACTTTAACCACCCGCTCGCCGGCGAGGACCTCGAGTACGAGTACGAGATCCTCGAAGCCATCGACGACCGCGAGGAGCAGGCCGCCGGCATGCTCGGGATGTACCTCCAGGAGGCGCCCGAGGTCCGCATCGAGACGGAGACCGAGGAGGAGGAGACCGTCACGGAGGACGAGGACGGCGAGGAGACCGTCGAGACCGAGGAGGTCGAGAAGGACATCCTCTACGTCACCGCGACGCAGGCGATGCAGATGAACCAGCAGTGGATGTTCCAGAAACAGCAGATCGCGCAGGACCTCATGGACCGCCTCGACCTCGACCGCGTCGTGATCGAGGAGGTCATCGAGGGCGGCGGCATGGGTGGCCTCGGCGGCATGATGGGCGGCATGGGCGGCGCCGGCGCCGGCGATGTCGACATCGAGGAGGCGCTCGAGGACGTCGACGTCGACGCCGACGAGATCGTCGACGAGATCGACGAGGAGTAACGGACCCCGTCGCTGCCGAGTTTCGCTTCTTCGAGACGCTGGTGCCTCGAGCGGCCGCGCTACGCCGCCACTCACTCCGGTGGCTCAGCCCGCAGCGTCAGGTCGACCGACGAACGGATCGCTTTTGCCCGACGCCGCGCCCACACCGGTATGGAGATCGAACGGGCACGCGAGGACGCGCTCGTCGCCGCGGTCGCGGGCGCGACGACCGTCGCGGTCGCGTTGTTGTCGAGCTTCACCGTCGTCGTCTCGGTTGCGACGCTCCCGACGCTGGCGCCGCTCGCCGTGTACGCGTCGTACCTCTTCTCGCGGAAGGGCGGGCCGTACGGAGCGTTCGACACCGCGCGAAACTGGGCGATCGCTTCGGCCGTCGTCGGCGCGCTAACACTTCTCGCGTCCGTCGTGTCGTAGCCGAATCAAGCGATCGGCCGCGTCAGGCGATGTCGCGGCTCGTGTCGACGGCGACCTCGTCGGTTAGTTTCAGCTTCAGCGGCTCCTCCAAGGCGGCGCCGCCGCGGAACTTGGCGACGACGAGCCGGTTCGCGATCTCGGTCCCGGTGACCGTCGTCCGGAGGTCGAACACGATGTCCGCGACCTGTTCCGTGATCCGGCGCGCCTGCGGGTCCTCCCCGCCGCGGAGCGCGTGGAGCAGCGCGACGCCGTCGGCGTCGTCGACCCGAGCGCGCACGCCGTCGAGGAACTCGGCGTACGCCGCCGGAGACGCGCCGCGCTCCAGCGGCTCCACGGAGTCGACGATCAGCGTTCCCTCCTCCGGGAGATCGGTCGTGAGCGACGCCGCCTCGTCGAGGTCGCCGACCTCGTCGGTGGCCTCCACCGTCGTCTCCCCGTCCCCGTCGCGGCTGAGCGCCGCCTCCACCGCCCCGGCCGACCGGACGGTCGTGAGGTAGCGGCACCTCCGAACGCGGGCGAACCGGTCCAAGATGAGCTCGGACTGGCTGTCGGGGTTCGCCTTCAACACGACGACGCTACCGCTCGGGAACCCCCCGCCGAACTGTCGGTCCAGCACCGAGACCCCGGTCGGAAGCGTCTCCATACGATCGCTGCCGCCCGTGGAGGTTTGGGTCTGTCGGTGGCGGCTCTCTCGACCGGTCTCGCCACCGAAATCCGCCGCCCCGGAGTCGGCCGCGTCCGTGATTCTCACGCGATCTGCCACCCGTCCGCCGCCGCCGTCTCGCCGAGTCGCCGAGCGAGTTCGTCGTACGCGCTCCGGACCGCGGGGTCGGACAGCGGCTCGGCTCCGCCGTCGGGAACCGCACCGAGGACGGGACAGCCGAGCAGCGTCGCAACCGAGTCCGGTACGCTCGCCTCGCCGACGGCGACCGCCCCAACCGGCGGGCAGTCGAGGCGGCGAGCGATCGCCGCCGTCTTCGCGGCGTCACGGAGCGCGGCGCGGCGGAGCGGCGTCGCGATCAGCGCGCGGTCCGCGGCCCGAAGCGGCGCGGCCGCGTCCGCCGAGGCGCCCGCCGGGCAGTCGAGCAACACCGGCGCGCCGTCGGGCGTCGCGCCGTCGAGCGCCGCGAGCGCTCCGAACGCGTCGACCGATCGCGGCGCGTCCGGGGCGGCGAGAACGATCGGCTCGGAGCGGTCGGGACGGACCGGAACGGTCCCGCGGACCGCGTCGCGGACCGTCGTCTCGTCCTCTGGACCGCCAGGGAGATCGGGATCGGCCGGACCGCCGTCGGTCGCGGTCTCCGCTGCGAGCCGCGCGAGGTTCGGCAGATCCCAGTCGGCGTCGGCCGCGATGGTCCGCGCGCCGCGCCGCGAGAGTGCGCGCGCGAGCCCGAGGGTGGTCGTCGTCTTTCCGCTTCCGCCCTTGCCGCCGGCGACGGCTATCACGGGGGTGGTGCGTCGGTATTCGTCATAAGGAGCGGGCCGGTCGCCGGGGGTGCGGGCGTTCGGCTCGCCGGAACGACGGGCGTAGTCCGCGAGTCAGTCCTGACAGCAGCCGCCGGCTTCCCCGCCGAAGTCGACCGCGAGGGGCTCCGAGATGGCTTCGTTGATCGCCTCGAGGGTCTCGTTCAGCTCGTCTTGCGCGTCGAGGTACTCGCTCATCACCGGCATCGAGTGGAGCTCGTCCTGCGCCTCCTGAACGCGCTGAAGTTCGGCGTTCGTCGCCTGCCCGGTCTGGCGGGCCTGCATGAACTCCGCGCGAAGCTGCTCGAACTCGTCGATCGCCGCTTGTACCTCCTCGTCTCGCTGGACCGCGGCCCTCGTCTCCTCGAAGCGCTCGTACTCCGGGGTTTCGGCGATGCGTTCGCCGAGCTCTCGACCGAGGTCCTCGATGGAGACCTGTTCGACGCTCATGTTCTGACATCGTGGCCGAGCGGTTTGAACCTGCCGGAGCCGGGGCTCGGCGGCGACGTTTGGGGTTCGCTACGCCGTCCGAGACGCGACGAACTCGACGACGGCATCGAGCTCTTGCGGGCCGATGCCGTGGCCGCCCGGGAAGCTCCCGCTCGCGACATCGGCGTCGAGAGTTTCGAACCGTTCGACGGCCGCGGTCGTCCGCGACTCGGGAATCACCCGGTCGCCGGCGCCGGCGCCGACGAAGACCGGCTTCCCCTCGATCCCGTCCGGGTCGAGGTCGGCGTGCGACTCCGCGAGGTACCCGTGGAGGGCGACGACCCACGCGTAGCGGTCAGGGTCCTCCAAGAGGAGCGAGAGGCTCGTTATCGCGCCCTGACTGAACCCGAGCAGCCCGAGCCGGTCGGCGTCGAGTCCGTAGGCGTCGACCGCGCGCTCGACGCTCTCACCGATCAGGTCGAGGCTCCGCCGGAAGTCGTCGGCGTCTGGTTGGCTGGACTCCAGCCCGCCCGCCGAGAGGTCCAGTTCGTACCACGTGTACCCGCCCTGAAGCGGGTCGGGAGCGCGAAGGCTGACGACGTGGAGGTCGTCGGGCAGTTCGGCCGCGACCGGGAGGAGGTCCTCCTCGTCGGCGCCGCGCCCGTGGAGGACGAAGACGGCGGGCGCGGGCTCGCCGCCGGACTCCTCGTCGGGGGCGACGTGAACGTGTTCGAGCGGAATCTCGGTCATCGGTGTAGGGTTAGCGAGGGCGGCTGTTAGGTCCGTCGACCGCGGCAGCGCGTCGGTTCGGCGGGCCGCTCGTCGTCTCAGGATCGACCGACTTGGACGCCGAGTGCGACGCGTCGAGACGCCGTGACGACCCCGGCGCGGGGCGAGGGATTCCGACGATCACGAACGTCTGGGACGAAACCCGGGGTCGAACGGGCCGTTTAACCGTCCTGCCGCACAATCCGGTCGACATGAGCGGCTCCACCGAGGGCGACCTGACGAAAACGGGGATGGCCCTCAAGCACGACCGCGAGTGGGACTACGAGCTCGACCGAATCTTGGAGGCCATCGAGGAGCGCGACGCCTCGAAGGTCGGCTTACAGTTCCCCGAGGGGCTCAAGCGCCGCGGTCCGAAGGTCGCGGACGACCTCCGCGAGGTCGCACCCGACGACGTCACGTTCATGCTCTCGGGGCAGCCCTGCTACGGGGCCTGCGACCTCGACACGTACCTGATGCGGCGGACGGACGTGTTCGTTCACTTCGGCCACACGCCGATGAAGGAGTCCGACAGCATCGTTTACGTCCCGCTGTTCTCGAACGTCGACCCGTTCCCGATCATGGAGGACGCGCTGGAGGAGGAGCTCACGCCCCCCGAAGAGGACGCCGACGTGGGCCTCGTCACGACCGCCCAGCACATGAACCGGTTCGAGGAGATGACGGACTGGCTGGAGGAGCGCGGCTACGAGGTCCACACCCGCCGGGGCGACGACCGCCTCACGAAGGAGGGGCAGGTGCTCGGCTGTAACTACGCCTCCGCGGACATCGACGCCGAGCAGGTGCTGTACGTCGGCGGCGGGAAGTTCCACCCGGTCGGGCTGGCGATGGAGCACCCGGACAAGCGCGTCGTCATCGCGGACCCGGTCAACAACGCCGTCTCGGTCGCCGAACACGACCAGTTCCTCAAGCAGCGCTACGCCGCGGTCCACAAGGCGATGGACGCCGAGAAGTGGGGCGTCATCTTCTGTACGAAGATCGGGCAGGGCCGCTGGGAGAAGGCCCAAGAGATCGTCGACAACAACGACAACGCCTACCTGATCACGATGGACGAGGTGACGCCGGACCGCCTCCGGAACTTCGACATGGACGCGTTCGTCAACACCGGCTGCCCGCGGATCACGACCGACGACGGCCCGCGGTTCCACAAGCCGATGCTGACGCCGGGCGAGTACGAGGCCGCGATCGGGGAGAAGCCGCTCGACTCGATCGAGTTCGACACGTTCCACGACACCTGGTAGGGCGGCGCACGGAAGCAGGAGACGCTATTTTTTTGGGTACCGTCCTCGGAGCGGAATCGCCGTCACGCTTCGTTCGGCGGATGCACAAAGAGCCCGTCGACCACGAGGGCCCCGGCCGCGAGCGACGCGCCAGCGACGGGAACCGTGTTCCCCTGCGCGAGGAGCGACCCGACCGCGTACACGGCGCAGAACGCGAGCGGGATCGCGAGCAGGACGAGGTCGGCGCGGTCGAGGCCGTCGAGGACCGCTCCGTGTCCGCGGTGGCTCCCGCTCATTCCATGTACCCGAGGTCGCGGAGCTTCTGTGCGATCTGCTTCGCCTCCGCCTCGGAGACCCCGTCGTCCGACTCCATCTCCTGAACAACGACGTGTTTCACGAACTCCTTGACGGAGCCGAACGGTTCGTCTTCGATGTACTCCTCCACGTCCGCGACGAACTCCTTCCGCAGCGAAATCGTGGTGTACTCGCTCATTGGCAAACATCTCCCGCTCCGCCGACAAAAATTTAATTATATCTAATTAGGCCGTTCCGCGGCCCGACACGCTCGATCGGTGAGCGTTCGTCGAAGGGGCCGGCCTCGCGAGCGATCGGCTCGGCGAGCGCCGAGCGGCGAACGACCAACATTCGATGGAAGCGGCCCTGCCGGCGCGCGTCGGAACAACGTTTATCTGCCGAGCGGACGGGCGTTGAGGGTAAGGTTCTCCGTGATGTCCACACCCAGCGGTTCGATCACCGTCGTCCTCGCCGCGGGAACGCCCGACCGAGCCGCGGAGCTGAAGGACTCGCTTGAGCGCGCGGACGACCGCCTCGCCGTCGAGCCGGTCGCGGGGGCCGACGCGGCCGCGGAGATAATCGAGGACTCGCCCGTCGATTGTCTGGTCACGGTCGGCGACCCGGCGGAACGGACCGGCCTCTCCCTCGTTTCGACGGCCCGCGATCGGCACCCGGAGCTTCCGATCCTGTTTTGCCCCGACCAGACGCTCGACGCGCCCGCCGTGTCCGCGGCGTTCGACGCGGGCGCCACCGACGTCGCGAGGGCGTGTCCCGATTCGGACCGGACGCCCGTCCTCGTTCACCGGGTATCGAACGCCGTCGCGTCCGCCCGCGCCGTCGCGGAGGCGGAGCGGCAGCGCGACCGGTTCGAGGAGTTCGTCCAGGGCGTCTCTCACGACCTGCGGAGCCCGCTCAACGTCGCGCAGGGTCGGCTCGCGATGGCGCAAGCGGAGGGCGGCGGCGAACACGTCGACGACGCGGCGTCAGCGGTCGACCGGACGCTGGAACTGCTCTCCGACCTGTTGACGCTCGCGGAACAGGGCGAGCGGCCGGAAGACCTCGATCCGGTCGAACTGGCGGCCCTCGCCGACGAGTGTTGGGCGAACGTCGCGACCGGCGACGCCACGCTGACCGTCGACACCGACCGGCGTATCCTCGCCGACAGCGGGCGGCTGAAGCGGCTGTTGGAGAACCTGTTCCGGAACAGCGTGGAACACGCCGGCGACGACGTGGTCGTCGTTATCGGCGACATCTCCCCGATGTACACGACGACGCGCGCCGGCGCGGTCCTGCCGGCCGGGTTCTTCGTGGCGGACGACGGCCCGGGAATCTCGCCGGAAGCGCGCGACCGCGTGTTCGAGGTGGGGTACACGACGGGCGCGAACGGGACCGGCTTCGGACTGAACATCGTCAGCGAGGTCGCCAGGGCCCACGGGTGGGAGGTCACCGTCTCCGAGGGGGCGCGAGGCGGTGCCAGGTTCGACGTGACCGGCGTCGAGTTCGACGACTGACCGGCTTCAGTCCGCACCCGCGGCCCGCTCGACGTACGTGACCGCCGCCGTTGGCGAGTCGACGGCCTCGACGCCGTCCACGTCGTGCGTGTCGATTCCGGCCACCGGACGGCCCTGCGCGAGTGCGAGCCCGATCTCGGAGAGCGTGCCCCCCGCCCCGTCGACCGCGACCGCGGTATCCCCGTTCATGACGACGAGGGCGTTACGCGCGTGGCCGAGCCCCGTCGCGATCGGCGTCGTGACGTGGGGGTTGGCGTCTCTCCGGTCGTCGGTCGGGAGGATCCCGATCGTCTCGCCGTCGGCCGCCCGGGCCCCGCGACAGACAGCCGCCATGACGCCGCCGAGGCCCCCGCAGACCACGGCGTGGCCCCGCTCGGCGAGCCGCTCGCCGAGGGCCTCCGCGACCGCCGCCGTCTCCGGACCGATCGTACTCCCACCGATGACGCTGACGCGCATGGCCCGTCGGTGGGTCCGGCGCCGGGTAAAATCGGTCGGTCGCGGGCGGGAGGGGCGTCGAGACGGGCTCCCCGCCGATTCTCGTCGTCGAGACGCCCACTGAAACCCTTATCCCTGCCGGCCGTGAATGAGGGCTATGACGTACGATACCGTCGTGTTCGACAACGACGGTGTCCTCGTGGGCCGCACGCGCTTCGACGTGCTCCGGGATGCGACCCGGAACGCGTTCGAGGAGTGCGGCGTCGAGGAGCCCGATCCGGACGACGTAGAGCAGATGACCATCGGTGCGACCCCCGGTAGCGTCGGCACCGTCTGTCAGACGTACGACCTCGACCCGGGGTCGTTCTGGCGGACGCGCGACGACGTGGTGTCGCGGGCCCAACAGCAGGAGGCCCGTCAGGGACGCAAGACGCCGTACGACGACCTCGACGAGCTCCAGGACCTCGACGTCCAGATGGGGATCGTCTCGTCGAACCAGCAGGCAACCGTCGACTTCCTCGTCGATCACTTCGACGGGTTCGACCGGATCGGCGCCGCGTACGGTCGCGAGCCGACGATCCACTCGCTCCAGCTCCGCAAGCCGAACCCCCACTACATCGAGCAGGCGCTCGGCGACCTCGACGCGGACAACGCCCTGTTCGTCGGCGACAACGAGTCCGACGTGCGCGCCGCCGAGAACGCCGGGATCGACTCCGCGTTTATCCGCCGTCCCCACCGCCGCGACTGGGAACTGAACGTCTGGCCGACGTGGGAGATCGACCGGCTCTCCGACCTCCACGACATCGTGGAGTGAGGCCGAGCCCCTTCCGAGCGTCCGCTTTCCGGCAGCGACGCGTCGACGACGACCGCGGGCCGCGTCCGGCGATGAAGCGTTTAAATCGCATGGTGCGTAACTCGCCTCCGTGACCGACTCGCCCCCGTGGGCCGACCTCTTCGGCCATCCCGAACCGTACCCCGAGCAGGCCGACGGCATCGACGCCGCCGTCGACGCCGCCGCGGACGGCGGCTTCCTCGCCCTCGAAGGCGCCTGCGGGACGGGGAAGACGATGCTCGCGCTCACCGCCGGGCTCGACCGCGTCCGCGACCCCGACTCCGACTTCGAGCGGGTCTTCGTCCTCACCAGCGTCAAACAGCAGCTGCGCCAGTTCGAGACGGATCTCCGGGCGGTGAACGAGAACCTGCCGAGCGACTACGACCCCGTCTCGGGTCTCACCCTCGTCGGGAAGGCCGACGTCTGTCCGTACGCCCGCGAGAACCGGGGCGGGATCGACCGCGAGAACGTGTACGAGCGCTGCGAGGGGCTCCGCGAGCGGACCCGGAACCTCGTCGGCGACGGCGGCGCGACGACGACCGCGAACCTCGTGAGCGAGGCGCGGAGCCAGCAGGTGGGACTCATGGACTCGGGGTCGGCGGGACCCGCCGGCGGGACTGCCGCCGCCGACTCGGGCGCGCCCGACGCCGACTACCTCTCCGTCGACGGCGAGCCGACGCCGTATCGCCCCGACACGGAGGAGTACGACGACGTGGAGTTCTGCCCGTTCTACGCCGGCTTCCTCGACGACCTGCCGGAGGACGGCGAGCCCGCCGAGGCGGTCTCGTTCGACGTGACCGAGCTCGGCCACGTCGACGCCGACGAACTCGTCCGGCTCGCGGCGGGCCACGGCTCGTGTCCGCACTCGATCATGGGCGCGCTCGTCCCCGAGGTCGAGGTCGTCATCGGCAACTACTATCACGCGTTCGATCCGGTGACGACGGGGACGTTCACCGGCGCGCTCCTCGACGACTCGACGTTCGTCGTCTGCGACGAGGCGCACATGCTCGAACCGCGCGTCCGGGACCTCGTGAGCGACGCCGTCGCGGACGCGAGCCTCCGCGACGCCGAGAACGAGCTCACGCGCGTCGTTCAGCCCCTCTCGTTCGAGAGCGCGGGCGCCGAGTCGGACGACGCCGCCCTCGTCCGTGGCGAGCTGGAGGACGCGGACGTGACCGTCGAGGAGATCGAGGCGGTCCGAGAGTTCTACGCCGACCTCCGCGGCGAGCTCGACCGCCGCGTGACCGCGCACCTCGACCGCGAGCGCCCGGACTGGCGCGCGTCGATGCGCGAGCTCGAAGACGAGGAGATCCCGCTCCGCGACCCCGAGGAGCCGGGCGAAGACGCGATCACCGAGTGGGCCGACGGCGAGGGGTACGGCGAGCGCGTCTGGGCGCGCGCCGAGCAGGTCGGCGCGGTCGTCAAGCGCGTCCTCGACTCGCTCGAAGACGAGGACAAGCAGCGCGCCGCGCCCGGGGTCGGCCGCACCCTCAACGCCTGGTATCGCCAGGGACACACCGACTTCTTCCGCGCGATCGAGCTCGAACGCACGTTCGACGAGACGGAGCCGCCGGACTCGTGGCGGCGCGCGTACAACGCCCGCCTCGCGCTCCACAACTGCCTTCCGAGCGAACCGATCGGCGACCGGCTCGCCGAGTTCGGCGGCGGCGTCCTCATGAGCGCGACGCTGGAGCCGATGGACCTCTTCCGCGAGGTGACCGGACTCGATCACCTGGCCGAGCGCGGCCGCCCGGTCATCGAGCGGACGTACGGCCTCTCGTTCCCCGAGGAGAACCGCGCGAGCCTCGCGGTCGACGCGCCGAAGTTCACCCACCAGAACCGCGGCGCGCCGGGGGAGGAGAACCCGACGCGGCTCGCGCACCTCGACGCGACGGCCGCGGTCGCGCGCCGCGACGGGAACGTCCTCGTCGGCACCCCGAGCTACGCAGAGGCGACGTGGATGGCGGAGTCGCTCTCGGCGCGGCTCGACAAGCCTGTCCTCTTAGACGAGTCCTCCGGCGACCGAGAGACGGAGTCGCTGAAGGACGACTTCTTCGCCGGCGACGGCAAGGTGCTGGTGACGAGCCTCCGCGGCACCCTCACGGAGGGCGTCGACTACCGCGGGGACCGGCTCTCGGCGGCCGTCGTCTGCGGCGTCCCGATCATCAACACGGCGCGACCGCAGACGCGGGCGGTAATCACCGCCTACGACCGCCGGTTCGAGTCCGGCTTCGAGACGGCCCTGACGGTGCCCGCCGTCAGAAAGGCGCGGCAGGCGGTCGGCCGCGTCATCCGCGGACCGGACGAGCGAGGCGTCCGCGTCCTCCTCGACGCCCGGTACGCCCGCGACTCGTGGAACGCGGTCAGGGAGTACCTGCCCGATCACGAGCGGGAGGAGTACCAGCCGGTGAGTCCGGACATGCTGGATGTCGCGCTCGACCGGTTCGAGTCGCGCCGGTAGCCGGTGACTAACAGCGCGTTCAATGCGAGTAGGCAGCGCGTTCAATGCGAGTAGGCAGCGCGTAACTACGTTTCCGGGGAACGTGTGTCAACGTATGGAACCACCCTCTCCCGGCGAACTGTACCACGTCGTCTGTCGCGAGTGCCCCTTCGAACGGCTGATCGGAATCGCGGGAGACGCGGACGACTACGGCCGCAACCACGCCGCAGACACCGGTCATCGAGTGGTGATCGACCGGGTCGAGTGAGTCTCGGCTCGCCCGGCCCGACGGTCTCGAGCGGGCCCGGTCACCCCGGCCAAAGCGTTTAAACGACCCTCAGACGACGTTCGAGTCGATGTCGCGCGGGAAGTTCGTGAGTCGCTCCGTTCCCGACTCGGTGATCGCCACCGTGTCCGAGTGTCGGTAGCCGTACTCGTTGGTGTACAGCCCGGGCTCGATCGTGTACACGTGGCCGGGCGCCATCACGGCGTCGTCGCCGTCGTAGCGCTCGTCCCAGCCGCGGTCGATGTACGGCGGCTCGTGGGCGCCGAGCCCGATGTTGTGGCCGACGTGGTGTTGCGCCAGGTCGGTCACGCCCTGTTCCTCGAGGTAGTCCCAGACGACCCGATCGACCTCGGCCACCGGGACGCCGGGACCCAAGGCGTCAATCGCGAGCGTCTGCGCTTCCAGCATGAGCTCGAAGTAGTGCTCCTGTTCGTCGGTGTAATCGCCGACGAACATCGTCCGTTCTAACTCCGAGCGGTAGCCGTCGACGTTCGCTGTCGCGCCCGTAACGAGCACGTCGCCCTCGGAGAGCCGCTCGTTCGGGGTGTGCCCGTGCGGGAGCGCGGTCTCCTCGCCGGAGATGTAGCCCGCGTGGACCGGCCCGTCGCCGCGGACGCGGACGCTGTAGGCGTCGCCGAGCGCGTCGAGCATAGCGCGCGACGCCTCCGTGGACGCGCGCTGCGAGACGGTCGCCGGGTGCGCGCCCGGTTCGGAGAAGTCGGCGAGGTAGCGGTGGCCGAGGTTCGCCCACTTCGCGGACTCGCGAATCAGGTCGACCTCTGCGTCGGACTTCGCCCAGCGCATCCGGTCGACCCACGCTTGGGCCCTGACGTCGACCGAGTCGGAAAACGCGGGCCCCTCGTACCCCATCACGCCCGGCGGGCCGTCGGCGTCGGCGGCTATCGTCTCGGCGCCGAGGTCGCGCAGCATCTCGACGGCGACCGAGACGGGCTCGCCACCGGGATAGTCGAAGTAGTGGTGGACGGCGTCGATCCGCGGGTTGGGCTCGACGCGCTCGACCTCCAGCCTCGGAACGGTTATCTCGACGCGGTCGTCGGTGACCGCGAGGACGACCGGCCGCTCCGTCTGGATGTGGTGGAAGCCGGTGAGGTACTCTATCGCCGTCGCGCCGACCCACGTCGCGGCGTCGGCGTCGGTGTCGGCGAGCCGGTCTCGGACGGCGGCGAGCCGGTCGTCGAAGGCCGACTCGGGAAGTCGCGTGGCCATGGCTCAGGGATGTGCGAACGCGCGCATAAAAAGTCGGGTAGCGGAACGCGAAGTACGGGCGTCTTCGGCGCCGGCTCAGCTCTCGCGGCGAGCGAAGGCGAGGTTGCCGGAGACGTTCTTGATGTAGGCGGTCACGGTCTCGCCCTCCTGCGCGCCGGGGACGAAGATGGTGTACTCGCCGCGCTCGGCGACCCCGTCGCCCTTGCGGCCGGTGCCGACGATCTCGAGCTCGTAGGTGTTGCCCGACTCGACGGCGTCCTCCTGCCGCTGGGTGTCGGAGGTGTTCTGCTTCGCCACCGGTCGGAAGGCCCCGCAGGCCTCACAGCGGAGCATCGGCGTCCGGTTCTCGGTCTCCAGTCGCGTGTCGGGGAGGCCGCACTCCGAGCAGGTGACGAACGACTCGATGTACGAGTCGATCGCGGCTTGGAAGTCGCGCTCGCGGAAGTTCCCGCTGTAGCGCGCGCGGCCGTCCTCGTACTGCCCGGCCGTCCCGAGCTCCTGCTGTATCTTCGAGTGGACGTGTTCGGGGTCGCGGCTCAGCGCGTCGGCGATCGCGGAGAGGTTCGTCAGTCGCGTGAACGCCCCGTCCTTCTGCGTTTCGGGGTCGGGTACCGACAGCCGCTCGTCGGAGCCGCCGAGGTCCGGCACCTCCTCCATCGCGCGGTCGAGGCTCGATTCGTAATCCATACGCGGTGGAACGACAGCGCGACGGAAATCGCTTCCGGGTTCGGAGCGGCGGCCCGGAATGGACCCGGTACTAGGAGAGTGGCAGTCGGCCAGAAGTAGCGGGAGGTAGATTTGAACTACCGATCTCCGGGTTATGAGCCCGGCGGAATCTCCTGGCTATCCCATCCCGCTATCGTAGCACAATCGCGTGTGACTGTTAAGGGTTCTGATCCCGCCGCCGGTGTGCGATTCGTCCACGCGTCTGCGCCGTTCGCGTTCCCCCGAATCGGTGCCGCGGGGACGTTCGATCACTCCTCGCTCGCGGCTTCGCCGTCCTCCGCTCGCGCCGCGATGGCCCTGATCCGTACTCGCAGCGCGAGAACCGCATATCCATCGCTGAACACCGATCCGACGGACCCGTCGATCACTTCCCGACGGTCCGCGGCCGAGCGTAAAAATGATCCCGGGACCGCCCCTCCATTGCGTCGGCCGCAAACAATTTCACACATCATAGATAGTGATAGACGATGTACAAGCCGCTGTTGACGACGGACTTTCTGGACCGGGCGCGACGCCACTACGCCGACGAGGAGGCCGTCCTCGCGGTCGACGGGACGCGGTACACGTACGCCGAACTCGGCGACCGCGCCGACCGCTTCTCCGCCGCGCTTCAGGCGCGCGGGATCGAGAAGGGCGACCGGGTCGCGGTGTTGGACCCGAACACGCACTACCACTTGGAGGCCGCCTAC
Source organism: Halorubrum sp. GN12_10-3_MGM (assembly GCF_005435235.1). NCBI lineage: Archaea > Methanobacteriati > Methanobacteriota > Halobacteria > Halobacteriales > Haloferacaceae > Halorubrum > Halorubrum sp. GN12_10-3_MGM. The sequence goes on along the minus strand of NZ_SGUB01000003.1, from coordinate 31,139 downwards.
GGCGCGATGCAGGTCGGGGCGATCCACGCCCCGCTGAACTACCGGCTTACGCCGGACGACTTCTCGTACATGCTCTCCGACGCCGGAGTCGACGCCATCTACGCCGACGCCGAGTACGCCCCGAACGTCGAGGCGATCCGCGACGAGGTGCCCACGGAGACGTTCCTCACGAACGACGCCGACGCGGTCGAAGGCGACTGGGAGTCGTTCGACGCGGCGCTCGACGACGCGGACCCGGACGCCTACGAACGGCCGGCAATGGACGAGGACGACGTGATCACGATCAACTACACCTCCGGCACCACCGGCGACCCGAAGGGCGTGTGTCGGACCCACCGGGCCGAGACGCTCCACGCGTACCTCATCTCCATCCATCAGGAAATAACGGACGACGACGTGTACCTCTGGACGCTACCGATGTTCCACGTCAACGGCTGGGGCCACATCTACGCGATCACCGGGGCCGGCGCTCGCCACGTCTGTACCCGCGGGGTCGACGTCGCCGAGACGTTCGACCGGATCCGGAGCGAGGACGTGTCGTACTTCTGTGCGGCGCCGACCGTCCTCAACATGCTCGGCGACCACCACGCCGAACACGGCGGCGCGACGGCCGGCGACAACGACGTGCGGGTCGCCACCGCGGGCGCGGCGCCGCCGGAGGCGACGATCCGCACCGTCGAGGAGGAGTTCGGCTGGGATCTCAAACACGTGTACGGCGCGACCGAGACGGGGCCGCTGATCACCACCTCCGACGCGAAGCGCCACTTCGAGGCGGACTCGGACGACCGCTTCGCCGTGAAGAAGACGCAGGGGATCGGCTACCTCGGCACCGACGTACGCGTCGTCGACGAGAACGGTGAGGACGTGGCCGCGGACGGCGAGACGATCGGCGAGATCGTCGTCCGCGGTAATCAAGTGATGGACCGCTACTGGAACAAGCCCGAGGCCACCGATGAGGCGTTCTCCGAGCGGTTGGAGGGGTACTACCACATGGGCGATCTGGCCGTCGTCGACGAGGACGGGTTCGTCTCGATACAGGACCGCAAGAAGGACATCATCATCTCCGGCGGGGAGAACATCTCCTCGATCGAACTGGAGGACACACTCTTCGAGCACGACGTCGTCTCCGACGTGGCCGTGATCCCCGCGCCCGACGAGCGGTGGGGCGAGACCCCGAAGGCCTTCGTCGTCCCCGAGGGCGGTGACCCCGACGACGCGGGCGCGACGCCCGAGGAGCTGAAGACGTTCGTCCGCGAGCGCGTCGCGGACTACAAGACGCCGGGCGAGGTGGAGTTCGTCGCCGAACTCCCGACCACCGCGACCGGCAAGATCCAGAAGTACGAACTGCGCGAGCGCGAGTGGGACGAGGAGGACCGGATGGTCGGCGAGGGATAACCGGCGCCTCTCCCGCGGTCGTACGAGAAAAGAAACCGTTCAGACCTCTTCGACGCCTTTCGGCTCTGCTTCGTCGGCGTCGTCCGCTTCGCCGGTCTCCGCCTCGGCGCCGCCGGAGTCGCCCAGTCGGTCCGTGTCGATGCTGACGCCCGGAGGAGTCACCACGAGGAAGCCGCGGAAGTGCATCAGCTCGCCGTCCATCTCCTTCACGTCGCGCGCGAAGGGGGCGGCGAGCTCGTTGAGGTCGCCCTCGATCGACAGCACCAGCGTGTTCCCGTAGTCGACGCTGCGGACCCACTCCTCCGGGTCGGTCGTGCCGTCCAGCACGCCGAGGACGACGTCGCCGGCCGCCGCGAACGCCTCGTCCATCTTCTCCTCGGCGTCCCGCAGGTCGAGGTCCCAGTCGCTCATACGTGGTCGTCGACAGGCGGCGGCAAAAACGTTCGGACGCGCGCCGCGTCTCCGCTCCGAGCCGCCGTCCGGTCGCGGAGTGGTTAAGTACGCACCGACCCCAGCGATAGGCATGGAACGTACGCGGCGGTCCCTGCTCGCGGCCGGGGCCACGGCCGGCGTCGTCGGTGTCGCCGGCTGTCTCGGCGGCGGAGGCGGCGACGGAAACGGCGGCGAACTCAGCCTCGACACGGGGTCGTACGACTGCTCGCTCTCTGAGCCGACGGACCCCAACCTCGACTACCGGCCGACGCTCGGGGACCCGGACGCGGACGTGGTCGTCCGGGCGTTCGAGGACTTCACCTGCGGGCACTGCGCGACGTACAACCTCGACCACTTCCCGACGATCCGAGAGGAGTACGTCGACCCCGGACGGGTCCGCTACGAGCACTGGGATTTCCCGATCCCGGTCAACGAGCGGTGGGCTGTCCCGGTCGCCAGCGCGGCCCGCGGGGTCGGGATCCGTCACGACGACGAGGCGTTCTTCGAGTTCGCGAAGGCGGCCTACGAGTCGCAGGGAAACTACAGCGGCGAGGCGCTCGGGGCCGCCGCCGAGACCGCCGGCGCGGACCCTTGTGCGGTGTTGTCCGACGCGGAGTTCTCCACGTACGAGGCGGCTACGCAGGACGACAGGTCGGAGGGCTCGTCGATGGGCGTCGAGGGGACGCCGACGATCTTCGTGAACGGCGAGCCGGTAGAGGGCGGGTACGCCGCCGAGACGGTCGCCGCGGCGATCGACGCCGAACTCTGAGGCGCGTGACGGCCCCGACCGGACCCGAGTCGTGAGGGGACTCTCCGGCCGATACTCTGCGGAGCGTCGGTCTTTTGCCCGTTCGTCCCGTCGTACCCGCAGATGAGCGACGGCGATTCCTCCGCCGCGACCGCGGCCGGCGGCGACCGCGCGGCCGAGATCGACACCGCCGGAGCCGCGGCCGACGCGACCGACCGCCGCCGGCTCGGCGCGGTCGTCCTCGCGGTGCTGATCTCGCAGGTCCTCCTCTACCCGGGCGTGCCGGACCTCGTCGTCGCGCTCGGCGCCCCGGCCGGCATCGACGCCGGGATGTGGTTCCTCGTCGCGGAGTTCGGCGCGTTCGTGACGTTCGCGGTCGTCTGGGGCGCGCTCTCGGACGCGCTCGGGACGCGAGTTCCGCTGATCGTCACCGGCGCGCTCGGCGGCGCGGCCTCCTACGTCGCGCTCGCGTCGCTGCCGGGACTCGGGCTCGGCTTCGGGGCCGCGCTCCTCGTCAGGGTCGTCGGGGGCGCCCTCACTATCGGCGCGTTCTCGCTGTCGATCACGCTGTTGATGGACCTTCGCGGCGGCAACGGCCGGAACATGGGGACCGCCGGGTTCGCCATCGGCCTCGGTGCCGCGGTCGGCTCCGTCGTCGGCGGTTCGCTCGCTGGCCTCGGCGCGCTGTACCCGGTGTACGCCGGGGCGGTCGTGCTGGCGGCGGCGGGGCTGTTGGCGGCGACGGTCGACGACCGAAGGAGGACCGCGGCCGCGAACAACTCGGAGGCGAGCGACTCGGGGGCGAGCGACTCGGCGAGTGAGACCGACGGGGGCGGCTTCCGGGACGTGCTCGCCCGCGCCCGGACGACGCCCGGCCTCCTCGTCCCGCTCGCGTTCGGCTTCGTCGACCGACTGACGGCGGGCTTCTTCGCTTTGGTCGGCGTCTACTACTTCCAGGACCCGGCGACGTTCGGGCTGTCAGCGGCCGGCGCGGGCGCGACCCTCGCGCTCTTCTTCGTCCCGTTCGCGCTCCTCCAGTCGCCGTTCGGCGCGCTCTCGGACCGGATCGGCCGCTTCCTCCCTGTGGTGGCCGGGTCGCTCGCGTACGGCGTCGCAACGGTCGGCGTCGGCGTGGCGCCCGCGTACCCAATCGCCGCGGCGCTGATGGTCCTCGTCGGCGTCTGCGGCGCGCTGATGGCCCCGGCGACGATGGCGCTCGTCACCGACCTCGTCGAGCCGGAAGTGCGGGGCGCGGCGATGGGGCTGTTCAACGTGTTCGGCTCGCTCGGCTTCCTCGCCGGTTTCCTCGTCGGCGGGAGCGCCACGGGCGCGTTCGGGTACACGCCCGCGTTCCTCGCGGTCGGCGGACTGGAACTGGCCATCGCGCTCGCGCTGCTCCCGGCGGTCCGGTCTCTCTCGCCCGGCGCGGGCGTGATCGGTCGACTCGGCGCGGAGGGGTGAGACCGACCGACCCCCCCGGCCCGGAGCGTCGCGTCGGGAGTCCTGCCGAGTCGGATCCCACCGCGCCCCAATCTCCGTCGCGTCCGAGCCTCCGTCGCGTCTAAGCCTCCGGCGCGTCCGATCCCTCGCCCGCTTCGAGGCGAGTCCTTTTAACCGGCGCGTCACCTCCGTTCGCGTAACCGATGGACCTCCTCGTGGTCGGCGCCGGCGAGATCGGTCGCTGGGTCGCCGACACCGTCTCGGCCGACGCCGCGCCGGTCGACGCGACCGTCGCGTTCGCCGACCGCGACCCGGCCGTCGCGGCCGACGCCGCCGCGGACCGCGACGCGAGAGCGGTCGCCGCCGACGGGGACACCGCCCACGACGCCGTCTGCCTCGCGGTGCCGATGTCGGCGGTCCCCGCGGCGGTCGAGGCGTACGCGCCCCGCGCGGAGCGGGCGATCGTCGACGTCTCCGGCGAGATGACCGACGCGCTCGCGGCGATGCGCGAGCACGCCCCCGGCCTCGAACGCGCGAGCTACCACCCGCTGTTTGCCCCGCCGCGCGTTCCGGGGAACGTCGCGGTCGTCGTCGACGAGGGCGGCCCGACGGTCGACGGGCTCACCGACTCGGTCCAGGCGGGGGGCAACGACGTGTTCGAGACGACCGCGGACGAACACGATGCGGCGATGGAGACGGTCCAAGCGGGCGCGCACGCCGCGGTGCTCGCGTGGCGGCTCGCCGCGGACCCGGTCCGCGAGGAGTTCCACACGCCGGTGTCGGCCGCGCTGGAGGAGGTCGCCGACACGGTCACCGAGGGCTCGCCCGCGGTGTACGCGGAGATTCAGCGCGCCTTCGACGGCGCGGACGGGGTGGCCGACGCCGCGGCAGAGATCGCGGCGGCCGACGACGAGGCGTTCGCCGCCCTCTACGAGCGCGCCCGCGGCGACCGCGAGGGGCGAGACCGGCTGGAGTGAGCCGACGCGAAGCAGACGAGAAACCATGATCGACAGAACCGCGGTCCGGAACAACGCGAACTACCTGCGCAACGTCAGACCGATCGACCCCGAGGAGATCGCCGAGTACATCGAGGGGACGCCGCACCCGGCGGTCGTCCGCGAGACGCTCCGCGAGGAGGCGTTCGACCTCCGGCTCCGCGAGCGCGAAGACGGGGCGTTCGTCCCCGTCGAGGAGTCGCCCGTCGACCCACCGGGCTGGGCCCCGGAGGCGCTTCCGGAGGCGTACGCGTTCGCGGTTGAGGACCTGCTCGTCCGCGAGTACGGCGCCAACTGGCACCGCGGCGAGTCCGGCGACGAGCTCCGCGAGCGGGTCCGCCAGCTGAAGACGGACTACCTCTACGAGAACGAGGTCGAGTACGACCGCGTCGCGGCGCTCGGCTACGCGATCTACCACCTCCCCGCGTACTACGCCACGGTCGGCCACGTCCTCGACGACCTGACCGAGAACGGCCTGCTCGACCGGACGCTCCGCGTCCTCGACGTGGGAGCCGGCGTGGGCGGCCCCGCGCTCGGCCTCCACGACTACCTCCCCGACGACGCGATCGTCGAGTACCACGCCGTCGAGCCGAGCGCCGCGACCGACGTGCTCGACCGGCTCTTGGAGGAGACCGGCCGCAACTTCCGGACGACGCTCCACGAGGCGACGGCCGAGGCGTTCCTCGGTCTCGACGAGGGCGAATCGCCCGCCGCAGCGACCGACGACCCCTTCGACATCGTGATATTCGGTAACGTGCTCTCGGAGCTCGCCGACCCGGTCACGGTCGCCGACGCCGCCCTCGACGCGCTCGCGCCCGACGGGAGCCTCGTGGCGTTCGCGCCCGCCGACCGGAACACCGCGGTCGGGCTCCGGCGGGTCGAACGGGCGCTCGTCGCGTGCGACGGGGACGGCGCCGGCCCGGGACGCGACGCCGAAATGTACTCGCCGGCGCTCCGACTGTGGCCCGACGCGGTCCCGAGCGATCCGGGGTGGTCGTTCGACGTGGCCCCGGACCTCGCGGTCCCGCCCTTCCAGCGCCGGCTCGACGAGGCGACGGCGCGCGGCGAGACCGACGAGCCGGGCGAGTTCGTCAACGTCGATGTCCAGTTCGCTTACTCGATACTCCGCCCCGACGGGCGGCGACGGGTCGACATCGAGGCGAGCGCGGAGCGGTGCGCGCGCATGGCCGAGTCCGAGCGCCACGTCACCGACCGGGTGAACCTGCTTGCGGTGAAGCTGAGCCACGACCTGAGCGAGGGGGACAACGCGCTCTACCGTGTCGGCGACGGCTCGCAGGCGACCGACCACTACCTCGTCTGTACCCGCGAGACCGCGCTGAACCGCGACCTCCGCGAGGCCGACTACGGGTCGGTGGTCTTCGTCGAGAACGGGCTCGTCCTCTGGAACGAGGACGAGGGCGCGTACAACGTCGTCGTCGACGACGAGACGGTGGTCGACCTCGTCGCGCCCTGAGCGGTCGCGGGCGCCGGGTCCGACGAGCCGGACCGCTCCGGCTCAGCCGTTGGCGTACGGTTCAGTCGCTGGCCACCGGTTCGATCAGGTCGGGCGCGTCGACGCTCGGCGAGTTCACCCGCGTCGACACCGGGTGCGCGGTGAGGTCGTCGCTCGGGTACGGGTCGAGCAGCGCTGCGGCCTCGTCGGGGCCCCCGTGGAGCCACGTCTCCTCCTCGCCCGCGTCGGGGTCGAGTATCACCGCCATCCGGTGGTGGAGGTCAGCCACGAGGTCGTTCGGCTCGGTGGTGACGATCGAGAACGTCTCGACCGCGTCCGGTTCGTCGCCCGTCTCGCCGCCCTCAGCCCCGCCGCCGAATGCGCCGAGCCCCGTTTGGGTCGTCTCCGGCGTCGGCGGCTCCCACCGCTCGTAGATCCCCGCCATCGCGAACGGGCGGTCGTCGTCGAACGCGACGCGGTAGGGGGTCTTCCCGCCGCCGCGGTCGCCGCCGACCCACTCGTAGAAGCCGTCGGCGGGGACGAGACAGCGCCGGCGCTCGAAGGCGTCGGCGAAGCTCCGCTTCTCCCGCACGGTCTCCGCGCGGGCGTTGATGAGGTCGAACGACTCGTCCGCCCACGACGGGGTCAGCCCCCACTCCATCCGGGTCGTCTTGCCGGGATCCCGGTCCGCGATCACCGGTAGCGACTGCCCAGGCGCGCAGTTGTAGCTCGGCTCACGGTCGCCGAAGTCGGCGTCGAACCGCGCTTCGAGGTCGGCGGTGGGGGTGAAGAGGGTGTAGCGGCCGCACATATCGTCGCGTTGGAGCGGGAGCTACTTAGTCCCGCGACGACCGCCCCGGCTCCGGGAGCAGGTCCCACCGGTCGGCGATGATCCCGTCGACGCCGGCTCCGAGGAGCCGCTCGACCTCGTCGCGGTCTGTCGCGGTCCACGCGTTCACCCGCAGCCCGGCCTCGTGTACCGCATCGACGAACCCCGGCTCGGTCGCGACGTCGATCGGGGGGTGGACCGCGACGCAGCCGAGGTCGGTCGCCGCCTCGACCGCGCGCTCGGCGTCCCCGCCCGCGACGAGCAGCGCGCGCGCAGTCTCGGGGTCGCGGTCCCGCAGCGCCGCGAGCGCCCGAGGGTGAAACGACGAGAACAGTACTTCGTTCGCCGCCCGCCGGGCCGCGTCGAGCGCGTCGCCCGCGACGGCCGGCTCCTTGACCTCGACGTTGACGGTGAGGTCGTCGGGCCCGGCGTCGAGCGCGCCGTCGAGCCGCGGGATCGACTCCTCGGAGCCGAGGACCGTCAGTTCGCGGAGTTCGCTCCAGTCGGCATCCGCGACGGGTCCGGACGCGTCGGTCAGTCGGCCGAGATCCGCGTCGTGGACGACGACGAGTTCGCCGCTCGCACACCGTCGCACGTCGAGCTCGACGGCGTCGACGCGCGGTGACGCGCGCTCGATCGCTCCGACCGTGTTCTCCGGGTACTGGTCGGCGCAGGCGCGATGCCCGATCAGCGTGACATCGTCTGGGTCTGTCCGTGTCATCGCGGCGCTCGCGCCTCGCCCTCCCGTCGGTTCGCTCGCTCGATCACGCACGGCCCTCGGGCCCGGACCGTGTTAGCTCTTCGTCGGTCGGGGCCGCCCGCCCGCTCCCGTCGGCTTTTTAGCTACGCGTCGCGCCGGAACGGACATGCGCATCGAGAACAGCTTCATCCCCGTCGAGGGGGTGGGCGAGACGACCGAACGACGCCTCTGGGGGCGGGGCGTCACCACGTGGGAGGCGTTCGACCCCGGGGTCGACGTCGCGGGCGTCGGGACGACGACCGCGGACCGGATCGAGTCGTTCATCGCGGAGGCGCTGACGCGGCTCGACGACGGCGACGCGACCTACTTCGACCGCGAGTTCCCCTCCGGCGAGCGCTGGCGGCTCTACGAGAACTTCCGCGAGGAGACCTGCTTCTTTGACATCGAGACCACCGGCCTCGACGAGCGCCGCGACCGCGTGACGACGGTCAGCTTCCATCAGGGCGGCGAGACGACGACGCTCGTCGCGGGCGAGGACCTCACCGCGCGCCGGCTCCGGGAGCAGTTCGCGGACGCGAGCCTGCTCGCGACGTTCAACGGCGCGCGCTTCGACGTCCCCTTCCTCGAAACATCCTTCGACGTCGAAATCGACACGCCCCACCTCGACCTGATGTACCCGGCCAAGCGGATCGGCCTCTCGGGCGGGTTGAAACCGATCGAGAAGGAACTCGGGATCGACCGCGACCGCCCGGACATCTCCGGCCGCGACGCGGTGCGCCTCTGGCGTGAGTACGAGCGCGGCGACGAGGAAGCGCTGGAGACGCTCGTCTCGTACAACCGCGAGGACACCGTGAACCTCCGGGCGCTCGCAGACGCGGTCTGCGAGGCCCTCGACGATGAAGTGTTCGTCGCCGCCCCGGACGGAGACGGCGACTGAGGGGGATCCGATAGCTCGGCGGGTATGGACCGATCGAGTGGCCGTCGCCGAGGCCGTTACCGACGCAGGACGGTGCCGCTGGATCCGACGACGACCGCGTCGCCGTCGACGTCGACCGCGTTCAGGTTCTCGCCGGTCGGCGTGTCGAGGACGATCCGGTCGTCGGCGGTCGACTCCTGAACCACCCCGCCGCTGCCGACGACGTAGCCGGCCTCGCCGTCGGTCTCGACGTCGACGAGGTCGGCGTCGCCGAGGGCGTCGGGCGTCCAGTTCGCGCCGTCGTACGTCAGGAGCGTCCCGTTGCCGCCGGAGACGGCGACGTCGTCGGGGGCGTCGCTGTCGAGGCCGTAGAACGTCACGTTCGCGTCTTCGATGCCGATCGCGTTCCACGTGACGCCGTCGTCGGTGGCGAACACGCGCCCGTTCGTATCGATCGCGTGTCCGCCTCGGGGGGCGTGGAAGTCGATCGCGGGGAGCGCCGAGCCGCTCCCGGGCGTGACGTAGTCCCACGTCCCCGTCGCGCCGTTCTCGAAGCTGTAGTAGATCTTCCCCGAGTCGCCGGCGACGTACACGTTCGCCTCGCCGGCGGCGCCGGTGACCGCGACGTCGTTGTAGTTGTTCGTGTTGTCCATCGGCGCGGAGCGGTCAACGAGCGTGTCCGTCGCGGGGATGTACTCGCCGATGGCGCCGCTCGCGCCGACGAACCAGACGCGCTCGCCGTCGTCGGTGACCGACGCGCCGTAGAGGTTGTTCCCGTTTCCGGTCGGGCCGCCGTCGCGGAGCGTCAGCCAACCCTCCTCGGCGGGCGCGGTGAGCACGCCGCCGCCCCCGACCGCGAAGCGACCGGCGTTCGCCGACACCACGTCGTGAAGCGTGCTGTCCGTCTCTGTCGCCTCGACGGTCCAGTCCCTCTCCGCGGCCGCGGCTACGCTTGTCACGCTTCCCGATGCGACGATCGCGCCCAGCCCCGCCAGCGTCGCGCGGCGGGTCGCCGTCAGTGATCGGCTCATGTCGCACTCGGCCGTTTCGGCGGCCGTTGTAAGTGCCTTGTGTCCGTTCAGATAATTTGTGAAATTAAAACGGCTAAAATCGGGTTAAACGTCCGCCGAACTGGCGGCTCATCTGCGTTAATGTGTCTCTTCAGGCTTCGATACAGCTGTTCTGGGATCGGCGGGTACTGGCCGAAGACGTTCTCTCCCGGTCAGGAGTCGTTCTCTGACTCGACCGCCTCCGTCGCCGCCCCGGCGTCGGCGGTCACCGCTGCGGTCCCCTCGGCGTCGGACTCGCCGTCTGTCTCGGGGGCGTCGTCCTCGCGCGCGGACTCCGTCGTCTCGTTCTCGGTCCCGTCGCCCGGATCGGCGTCGTCATCTCCGACTCCGTCCGACTCCTCACTGTCGACTCCGTCCGGCTCCTCGCTGTCGACTCCGTCTGACCCTCCGGCTTCGGCTCCTCCCCCTTCCTCGACTTCGTCCGCCTCGGTCTCGGGGCCCGTCCGCTGTACCAACTTCATCTCGCCGCGCGCCCTGAGCGTGCCCTGTATCTCCGCGCCGTCGTACACCACGAGGTCGCCGGCGGAGACGTCGCCGAGGACGCGCGCGCCGGCCTCGACGGTCACGGTTCCGCCCCGGGTCGTCACGTCGCCGTGAATGACCGTCTCCGCGCCCACGGTGATGTCCTCGCGGGCGCGCAGCGAGCCGAACACCTCGTTGCGCTCCCCGACGCGGATCGACGCCGCGCGGAGGTTGCCGTGGAGCCGGCAGTCGTCGCCCACGGTCGCCGGCGTCGACACGCGCCACGCGTCGTCGGCGATCTCGGTGCTCCGCGGGATCAAGAGTGGGTCGCGGACGTCGTCGCCGTCGGCGAGCGCCTCGGCAAGTTCGTCGGCCGCGTCGGTCTCGCCGACGCGCAGCAGCTGCGAGAGGACGATGAAGTAGAAGACGATCGTCGGCACCGGGTTGCGGATGACGATCCAGCCGTTGGCCTCGAACCCCTCCTCGATCGTCACGTCGTCACCGATGTCGAGGTCGCCCGACACCATCAGGCGCCCGGTGACGGTGACCCGCTCGCCGAGGTACGCGTCCTCGCCGACCAACACGTTGCCGTCGACGGAACACCAGGTGTCGAGCCGGCAGTCTCCCTCGGCCTCGATGTCGTCGCCGACGCTGACGCGCTCGCCGATCGCGACGTTGCGGCCGCGGACGCCGAGCTCGACGGTCGACTGGCCGCCCACGAGCACGTCGCCGTCGACGACGACGTCGTGCTCCTCGACGGTCGTCCCCGAGGGGATCGCGAGCTCCTCTATCGGGCCGCCTCCTCGCAGCGACACACCGGGAGCAGTCGCCCCGCGCGTATAAACGGTACGGGGCGTCGGACGAACGTCGGACGCGAGTGAATCGCTCTCGCACGGGATCGCGGTCGCGGTGCTTTTCAGTGCGCCGCCAAACGGACAGGTATGGGATTCGGATCGTACGACGAGAGCGAACAGAAGGACCAGGACGTCGATACCGACGAGGACGACGCGGTGAACGTCCACGAGAACGACCACGACGGTGAGGTCTCCATCGAGGGCGACGCCGACACCGACGACCTCGTCGGCCGCCTCTCCGAGATGCGCGACGAGGACGACGACTGAACTGCCCCTCTCCTGTCACGCTTCGACGCGACTCGCCGCCGACCGGCCGTGGCCGATGTGCGTACAGTTCGCACACCTGATTCGGATTTATCTGTTTCCGCGGCGTGTGTTACTCTATGCCACGGAGGCACAAACTATCGAACCGATCTAGCCGTTCGACGCGGAGCAACCGCCGGAAACGGACGCGCGGTCCCGATCGGCTCGCCGCCGCCGACTCGGAAGATAGCGACGGCGAGGACGCGAGCGCCGATTCCACTTCGGCCGCGACGGTCGCGCTCGCTCGCCGCCTCTGCGCGAACGGGAACGAACAGGCCTGCGAGACGCTCGAACGACTCTGCGAGTCCGGCCACGACACCGCCTGTAACGCGATCTGACCCGGACCCACGGCCGACCCGCCGCGGGCAGGTCTCGTGATACACCTCGAAACCGCCGACTCCCTGTGTTCGTGCCGCTTATCCCCTCTCGTCGAGTATCTGAGCGCATGCGTACCGAACTGACGTTCACCGACCGCGGGGTCGACGTCGTCTACGAGGGGACCGAGTTCGAACTGGAGAAGACGCTGATCGAGGAGGCCACCGGGAAGTCGTACCGGGACGTCACCGACCACGAGGTCCTGACGATCGTCGCCGAGGACCCGGAACTCGACGGCGAACCGGTCCGGATCGGCGATGTGTTGTGACTTCTCCCACGACTACACTCGTGGGCTTTCCTCACTGAGGGGTAGGTCCACGTCTTCGGGAGTTCGCAGGTTCCATCTCACCGCTGGTTCCTTCGAGTATGACCTGCCTTGCGGGCTGGGCCACGACAGCCCCCGCCGTCGATAGCGGGCTCGTGATCTCCTTACCGACGGCCCGCTGCCCGATATTTGACGCAATCCTCGCGAGGAACGGGTCTCGCGCCGGTTAGTAGAGTAAGAAATATATAACGTTAGATCGAATTTACATCTAGAGGTGACCACTCCATGCGACCTCAGACGCGATACCGCATCGGACGAGCCGTTCACATGCTCGTGACGGTACTGACCCTCAACCTCGGACTGACCCGCGAATCGGCCCCGCTCATCGCGGGCGGCGCGGTGCTGTTCGTCGCGTTCTTCCCGGTCAGCCGGACGCTCGCCGACCGCGTCGGTCACACGCCGATCGACGAGCGCACCCGCGAGATCACGCGGACCGCCGCGAGCCGCGCCGTGATGCTGCTGTTCGGGGCCGCGCTCGCCGTCTTCCTCCTCGGGTCCGCTCTGGAGGCGACGGGCGGACTCGCCGGCGTCGCGGCGACCGCCTACGCGCAGGCCCGCGTCGTGGTGGTGTGGGCCGCCGTCGCGATCTGCGTCTCCTCCGTCGCCCACGGCACGCGGGCTTGGGTCCGACGGCGGGGCGTGGAGGCGTGACCGTGGAGTTCGAGACGCGTATCCGGGAGCTCCGCGAAGAAGCGGGGTTGACGCAGGCCGAACTCGCCGACCGCGTCGACGTGACCCGGCAGACGGTCCTCTACGTCGAGAAGGGTGAGTACAACCCCTCCCTGGAGCTCGCGTGGCGGATCGCGCGAGAGTTCGACGCCCGAATCGAGGAGGTGTTCGAGCTACCCGATCGACCGCGGCCGTGAGCGGTCTCGGCGGTCCTCCACCGCAGCCACGCCGCTCACTCCGCGGCGACGAGCTTGTACCCGCCGCCGTCGGTGTCTCCCCCCTCCGGGTCGGGCGCGCGCTCGGCGTAGTAAATCTCCCCGTCGACGACGCGTGGCGCGCTGGTGATCCAGCCCTCGTGGTCGACGCGCCACACCTCGTCACCGGAGTCGGCCTCCAGCGCGTAGAGCGTGCCGTCCTTCGACCCCGTCAGCACGCGGTCGCCGGCGACCGTCGCGCAGCCGGTGAGCGGGCGGCCGGTCCGGAAGCGCCACTCCACGTCCCCCGTCGCCGCGTCGAGCGCGTACAGGTGGTCGTCGTGACTGCCCATGTACACCACGTCGCGCTCGGGGTCGATCGCGGGCCCCGTCATCGAGAGGTCGCCCGTCTCGAAGCGCCAGTCCTCCTCGCCCGTCTCCAGGTCCACGCGGTACACGTTGAAGTCCCACGAGCCGAAGAAGGCGGCGCCGTCGTACGTCGCGATCGGGCCCTTGATCTCGCCGTCGTTGGACGCGGGCGGGTCGGTCGCGAAGCGCCACTGGAACTCCAGCTCCGGGAAGCTCCAACAGTAGCAGTAGCCGTCGTTCGACCCGCACACCATCCGGCCGGCGGCGAGCGAGATCGCGGGCGAGGAGTGGGGGTGGTCGGTGGGACGGTGGTCGGGCTCCTCCCACGTCACGTCCCCCGTCGCCGCGTCGACCGCGAACAGCCGCCCTTCGGGGTTTGGAAACTCGACCGAGACGTACAGCTCCCCGTCGAGGTACAGCGGGCTCGACCCGATCGAGCCGCCGAGGTCGGTCGACCACTCCAGGTCGCCGGAGTCGAGCGCGAACGCGTAGAGGACGCCGTCGTACGCGCCTACGTAGGCGCGACCGTCCGCGACCGCGGGCGTCCCGTGGATCCCGCGCCCTCCCGCATCGGTCTCGCCGCGCCAGCGAACGTCCCCGTCGGTCGTTATCGCGAGGAGGTCCCCCGTGTCGCCCGGGAGGACGACGCCGCCGTCCGGGGTCGGCACCGCGCTCGCCTTCGCCGCGCTGTGGTCGCCGGTATTGACCGCCGGGATCCGCCACGCCTCTTCGACCGCGTCGGCCACCGTCTCGTCCGGGTAGTACCCCCACCGCTCCAGCGAGCCGCGGAACTGCGCCACGCCCGGAGGTATCGTCTGTCGCGTCGCGTCCCCCGCGCCGGGGTCTACGTCCGGGGCCTCGCGGGGCCCGTCCACGGGCGGGTTGTCGAGCGAGGCACAGCCGGCCGCGGCGGTGGTCGTCGCTGCGCCGACCGCGGCGAGCCACTCGCGTCGGGAGCGGGCGTCGGTCATCGGGCTAGCCCTCGGGTCGGTGTCGCTTTAGTGTGGCGGCCCCGTCGGCGGCGAGCGCGTCGATGGCGCGCGTCCGACCGGACGACTTTTTCCGACGGTGGCCGAAGCGAGGGTATGGACCTCGGATTCGATCTCGGCGCGAACGTCCCGTCTGGCGTGTTCACGCTTCACGCCGTCATCGCCGTCGTGTTCCTAGGACTGGCGGGCCTGAACGGGGCGAACGGCGAGGCGATCGGACTGGCGATCTACCTCGCGATGGCGGGCATGATCGCGCTCGTCGGCTTGCTCGCCGGGCGGATCGTGGCTCGCCGCTGACCGGAACTTTGCCGACGCTTCGCGAGACGCGGTCGATACCCGTCGAAGCCGTCTCGACCGATCACTCCCGTCGGCCTCGGTGAGCGCGATCCGCCGTCGGGGACAGGCACCACGGCGCCCACAAGGGGGGGGGGCGAGAAGCTCTCGAACCCGTTCGTCGACGCGTAGGGATCCAGACACAACGTCCCCGATACGTATCGCGACTGCGTCCAGCGCCTACGACCGACGTGGGGCAAGCATCAGGTACCGCAGCACGTGGAAGAGCTGTCTGCCGTGTTTCCAAGCGATCCCGCGCGGTTTCTGAATCGAGCGCGTCTCTGCGGGAACCTCTCCGATCCTCGCCCCGTTGGCGGCCGCCTCTAACACGAACGTCCCACAGGTACAGGCCGTGTCGAGATCGAGCGACACGGCCAGTTCGCGACGGAGCGCGCGGAACCCCGTACCCGAGTCCCGCACGTCGATCTTCAACCGCGCCAGTTCGTTGAGTAGCCGTTCCGAGGGGCGCGGAATGGTCGATCTGGCACCGAGAACCAGATCCAACTTGCCGTCTCTGACCGGTCGAACGAGACGGTCGACGTCTTCGGGACGGTGTTCGCCGTCGGCGTCGAACGTGACGACGATCTCGGACGTCGCCTCTCGGAACCCGCGTTTCAGCGCGCGGATATAGCCCGCGTTCTCCGGCTGTCGAACGACGTCCGCTCCCGCGTCCTCGGCCTCCGCCGCCGTGGCGTCCGTCGAGCCGTCGTCCACGACCAGCACGGCATACTCGTCGACGAGATCACGAACGACCGGCCCTATCCGACCCGCCTCGTCGTAGGCCGGAACGACAACGGTGACATCGTCCATGAGCTATATTGCCAACACCTGCTCCTATATGTAACGTGTATACGCCGGCTCCCAAGCACGCACTCACCGAGCTACTGTAGTCCGCCGATTGGGACCTCTGAAGCAAGAGTATGGGGCCGGAGGGACGAACCAAACTCGCGATTACCCCTATGTCGGTACGTTGAGACGGCCGCGTTCGGTGTCGTTGTCATGAATCGTCCTCCTCATCGCCGATCCCGGCGATATCGAGGTCCGCAGTGTACTCCTCTCGGCGTTCTGCCATTTTCCGATGCCGGTCCGCCTTGTCGTAGTAGCGCTTGATCGTGTCCGGGTCAGCGTCGACGCGCTCGCTGATCACTTCGATCGGGAGGCCGCGGTCGCAGTGCCACGTGAGCGAGCCCGTCCGGATGTGGTGGGGCGCTCGCGACGAGGGACACTTCGAGGCGTGCGAGCGCTCCGTGAACTTACAGCTCCGGCGACGGCGCCCGTGTGGGCACTTCATGTAGAGGCAGGGCTGTGTCCCCTGATAGGTCCACGAGCGGATCGTCGTGTCCGTGACGCGGCCCTGTCGGCCCGCGAACAGCGGCTCGCGGCCGTGCTCGTCGCGCTTGTCCGACCGCTCCCGGGCGATGTACGTGTCGAGGGCGTCGACGACCGGCTCCGAGATGCGCACGACGCGCTCGCCCTCCTCGTTGTTCTTCAGGGGCGTCCCGGACTCCGGCCGGTGGTTGAAGTCGAGGTACCCGTTCTCCGGGTCGTAGTCACCGAGGTCGAGGCCGACGACGGCGCCGAGCCGGCAGCCCGTGTTCCAGAACACTTCGAGGACCGCGTGCGGCGGGGTGCCGAAGCGGGCCGGGTCGTTCCGGTAGAACTCGAGGAGCTGCTTCGCGTCCTCGGTGTCGAGCATCGTGTCGCTCGTCTCCTGTGACCGCGTGAGCTTCGGGACGTGGACCTTCTCCGGGAGGTCCTCGTCGACGGCCTCGATCGTCGCGAGGTACTGGACGACCTGCGAGACGGCGGTCATCTTTCCCTTCACGGTCGCCGGGGCGTTGTCCTCGGCGCGGAGGTGGCGCTCGTACTCGTCGAACAGCCAGCCGGAGAGGTCGCCGACGCGCTCGACGCCGCGCTCCTCGCACCAGTGAACCCAGCGCGTGAGGCGGTTGTCGTAGCTCCGGATCGTCTTGTCGGAGTTCTCCATCGAGCGCTTCTCGAGGAACCGGTCGCGCGCTTCCTGCGGCGAGAGGTCCGACGGGTTCGCGGGCGGCGAAGACGGCTTCCGGCTCATCGGTCGTCACCCATTTCCTCGATACGGTCGCTCACCGGGTCGAACTCCCACCCGGCGACCGATCCCCCGTAGAGGTCGCCGTACGCGTCGACCACGTCGGTCGCGGTCGCGCGGTCCGACGGCGCGCTGCGGTCCGGGTTCGGATCGTTTCGCGCGGCGTCCCGGCGCCGGTCCTGAACCAGTTGGAGGAGGAGCGCGTTCCGGAGTTCGAGGGCGTCCGCGATGCGGGTGAGGTCGTCATCGCGGTCGCGACCGCCGTCGGCAACCAGCCGACGGTTTCCAGCAAACTTTTCCGCATCTATCCCTTGGGATCTCTCGGTGTGATCGGCGCACCGTGTCAGAGGCACGCACCTGCGTGTTCCTCCCTTTCTGCCGCCGAAACCGCGTTCGGGTTCGTCGTCGGTACTCCCCGGCTGATCGATACCGCCGTCGGTTACGAGTTCGCGCTCCCCGGCGTGGTAGCGGAGGTCCTCGACGAGCGAGATCGCGCGGTCGGCGTCGAGGTCGCGCCGGAACCGATCGCGAAGGTCGAGTTCCTCGACGACCCGACTGTCCTCGCGAACGGTGAGGTGCGCGACGGTCTCGCCGTCGGCGCCGTGACGGCGGTCCACAAGCGCGTAGAGCGACTGGAGCACGCTCCGGTGGTCGGCGAGGAGTCGGGCCGCCCGGTCGCGCTCCGCGTACGCCAGCACGGACCCGTGGCGATTGCGCCGCACTTCGACCTCGATGCTCGGACTCACGATTCCTCACCCCCTGCGTCGAGGGCGGCGTCGATCGCGTCGCGGCGCCCGGCGAGCAGCTCGCGAGCGCGGTCGGTGACGCGGTAGGCGTTCGTCCGGCCGTCGAACCGTTCGCTCTCGATCAGGCTCTCGTCTTCGAGGTCGCCGAGGTTGCTGTACAGGCGGCCGTGGTTGATCGGGCCGGAGTAGCGCGCTTCGAGGCGCTCCTTCAGCGTCAGGCCCTTCGGCAGTTCCTCGCCTTCGACCTCGGCGGCGACGAGGAGGAGGTCGCGCTGGAACCCGAGCAGGTCGTACCAAGCGGTGTCGTCGCGGGTGGGCTCGTCGTCGGTCGTCTCGTCACGGTTCGGCTCGTCGGTCGACTGGGTGTGGGCGTCGCTCATGGAAGTGGCTTCAGACGGCATCGGTCGGTCGTCGCGTGCGGTGCTGGTCGCGGCGTCGTGGGTCGCCATGCGTCGGGGTCGGCCCGATGCGCGGTTTAGTGTGTCCCGGCCGGTTCCGAATGGTTCCGGATGGTCGCGACCTCGGCGGTGTGTCCGGGTTTTCGTGGTTCGGGATGGTGTTCCGGACGGGGCGCTCGCGTCGCTCATCGGTCGGGGTACAGGTCCACCTCGCCGCGGAACTCGCGGAGCGTGGTCTGGGCGACGTCGTGGCTCGCGCGGTCGGCGCGGACGAGCGTCGCGAGCGCTGCCGGGTACTCGTCAGTCAGTGTCGATGCCGCGTCTCGGACGGGAGTTTCAAGCCCCCGCGTGGTGTCGGCGTACATGGGTTGCGTGCTGTAGCACGGAACCCCACACGGGCCGGCTGTTGGCGCAGCGCGGCCCGCGTCCTTTTCAGGCACGGCCGTCGTTGACGACGGCTGAGTGGGTCCGTGAGCGTAGGATGTGGGTTCTGCCATTATAAATATTGTCCCTACAATATGCCAAATACGAACGTTATAACATAATTGGAAACTTATCGTTCCAATTGGGGGCGTTCGGAGGAAATAACGCACATGAGCCAGAATGGAGACTCAATGCCGAAGGAGGAGCGTAGACGAACAATTCTGAAGTTCCTGAATGACCGGCAGGTAATGCTTCCTCCGAAGCCACTTCACGATAATCTGGAAGTATACGAGGAGGTCACATTCTCTTACAGGACTACTAAACGGCTCTGTAAGGAACTCGTTGACGAAGGGCTTCTAGAGCACGTTGAGAGGGGGAAGGGGTATTACAAAGTCACTGACTGTGGCCGTGCCTACCTCGCAGGCGAGATCGACGCTGACGAACTGGAAGACGTCTGAAAACTGAACCTGATATTCACGTGCCGATCGTCGGCTTCAGTCCCGCCACTTGGTAGCTCTACCGCTCACCAGATTCTGATTGCGGCCAATCATCATCGATCTGCTCGATCAACTCGGTTACTGGTAGGTCCTGTTCGTCCGCGATATCGTCGACAAGTTCCCATGCCCGCGCTTCACGCTCGTCCAGTTCTCGCGGATCTCCCGCGTGCGCTGTGAGTGCTTCCGCTACGAGCAGCCAATCTTGAGGATGCCATTCGCACATCGAGATGCGTTGGTCGCGTTTTCTGGTTTAAATCTGAGCATGGAGATACGCCTTCAAGATTGTTTGGAACCTCATTTGATGATCAATAAATTTATATCAAATAATATGATATATTAGTATCAAATGGTTAATCCCGAGGCTGTATACCAGTTTGACGGGTGGTTACGATTCAATGGACTGTATTTTACTGAAGTCCAAGGAGATGTCAATCCAGAATCTATCTTTGAAGATAACGACTTCACGCTCTACAGGGGTGGTGCGCCAAATTCACCTGATGAAGGCTACCGTCGCACCGACCTAGCGGATCATTTCGAAGAGACAGGAGACCTAACTGGAGGTCTATCGAATCTGGCAGAAGACTTGGTAACATATGAGTACGTTTCTGAGAAGTGGGTCTCTGTTCCTGCTGTAGATGAGGGTGGAGAAGAACACGATGAGTCATTCCAGCCTAAGCATAGAACTATTGATATTTTCTGGGATTATGACGACATCATGGTGTTCAAAGGCCGAAAATCCACGATCATAGACAAGCAAAAAGACATTCGTGGGGGGCTTGCTGGTGACCTTCGAATAGAAGAAGTGGACTTTCACTTCGATTTCCTACTGTGGCTCCTTTATCAGAGTCACCTAGGGAACGATCTCAGCTCCAATCTTCGTCTCAATAGTATCTCCGACTGTAAGACTGTGGGTGCCGCTACAGACTCTACAGTTGCTGTCGGTGGTGAGTCAGAGGTTGTTCGATCGGTACCGTTCATCACAGCGATTCTTGATGGAAACAAGATTGATAATTTAGAAGGTGACTTTTTCCTCGACTCTACGTACATTGTTGCCGAGATTGACTCTGAAGGATGGACGCACGTCAAGGCATCTCGGGAAGACATGGAAAAGTTGAGTGACTTGCGCCAGATGGGAATGGCAGTCCAATTTGTCACCGAGTTACTGAGGCTCTATGAGAAGTGGGTGAAACTTGATCCTGAAGATCAGTACCCGCCTCAGGAATTCCTCGAAGAACTCGTTGAACTATGCGAGGACGAGGGGTACGTGCCAATGCGGGAACCAGACGAGCTTTATGATGAATACGAGCAGAAACGCAATGGTGTTATTCGAGGCCCTAAAGCGGACTATAGTCTCTCTAAGTTCGAATAATGCGGTTATTCTACTTCCGGTAGAAGGGCAAGTATGTAGTTGGTGTAGTTCAAAGGCTCACTCACGAAGGATCCATATGAGCATTAGTGGGATCGGCAAGGCAGACGATCTAGAGAAATACTGGTCGCCAGCCTTGTCTGAAAAGGCCGACAGGTTAGAAATAAAATCGGCCAACAGAGGACATACATCCCCCATAGTAGAGGAATACCCATATGCTCAGCAGATTACTCTTAGTGGTAAATTTGTTTACCACCAGAAGGGAAGACGTGGCTTCTCTCCAACAGCAAACGGTACATACGAATACCGAGCAGCGTCTGGGCTCTTTCTCATTGAGATAGAGCAGAGTAACATGGAGGCTGACAAGGTATTTAGCGAGATCAACTCAGTAGTTTCCGAGTCTGCTCAGGTAAGGCCTATCAAAGCCATTGATCGTCGGTACCTCTGGAGTTTCTTTGAACAGGCTGACCAAGTCATTAGCACTAAAGTCCGGGGTCCAGATGGCGAAAAAAGCCTGCGCAATGAGATAAAAACAGCGGGGAAAAAAACAGGTGAAACTGGTGAGATTGGTACGTATGAATTCAGTAATAATTTAGAGGATTATCTTCTCCTTTCAGCTAAGGCTAAATTCACATCGCCAGAGTCTGATGAGCCACTTGTTGTTAAATATCACAAGGGCAGGTTTGAGATCCCGTCAACTCCCTCTGATGGCGCGGAATATATCATCCAATTACTAGAGCGGGAGATCATAGCACATAGCGAAAATTAACTGTGTCAACCGTCTTAATTCCAATAATAGTTGGGATCCTTGTCTTTTCAGCTACATTGGATTGGGCACACTACTACGACAAAGTACCTGCGTTTATACAGGACTATCGTGAGTCGAATTTATATTGGGGCTCTGCGTTCGTTGGAGCGATTTATGGCTCGATAGAGACCCCGATTCTGAACTCTCCTTTTCTTGTTATTCTTATATTCATCTTACCCGCAGGTTGGTACTTCCAATTTAGAGGCCCCTTCGGATTACAATGTAAGTATCAACCAATAGACGGTCACACAGGATTAATCGATTCTTTTCGCAAAAAGAAAAATATTGCCGAATTTGAGGACGATGAATGTGTTCTACCGTTGGAAATACAGGCAGGGAAGCATTTAGAAAACTATCGTATCAAGTTCAGCAATCCTGAGGGAACTAGGATGTTTATCGACTACAGACACGATAAAATAAAGAACTACGATTCTCAAGATGACATATTAACTATCAAAGGAAAAGGAAAAGATGACATCTCAATTGGTGTGTATCTAGAAGACATCTCTCACGAAGCGAGACATGCGGAACCGTTCCAAGTTATAGAGCCTAGGAGCGATAACATACTGACAGAAGTCGCAATCACGTAGCTAAAGAGGCTATCTGTTTGTCAGTCGACCAAGCTTGAGTGACCTTATGGGGGGTGAAATTCCCTCATAAAACGGATATCTACACTAGTACTATTGCGCCGGTTAAACACAGAGTCTCGAACCTATCTGCGACGTATCAATCAGGCGGAATTCAGGGCGATTCGCCTGTGTTTGCTCAAATGACCGGGAAACCCTCAAGAGACCACTCTCACAAGACCTGTCTATGAGCGACGTGGTCTACGCGATTCGGATTTCTCACCTCGAATACTCCGGGCTCAAAATCATGGACATCAAGCTCGGCAAGTCCACCGACATCGAGAACACCCTCCGCCAGTACAGCCGGGGCAACCGCGACACCGAACTGCTCGACATGTGGACGCCGAACCCCGACAAGACCCTTTCCACCGCCGAGCGCGGCGTCCATGCGGTCGCCGAGAAGTACGCCTACGACAAACAGAGCGAGAAGTTCGTCTTCCTCCAGGGCGCGTACCAAGAGTTCGCCGAGACGGTCAACATGCTCCTCCAGAACATCAGTCGCGAGGACCTCACCGCGGAGTCGGCGTCGAGCGAGTCCGACGACGTCAACGACTACACCGGTACGACGCCCTCGGTGATCAAGATCCTCGGCGAGACGCACGACGTGGACAGCTGGGCGGACGCGCTGACTGTGGGTGTCGCGACAATCCTTCACGACGTGGATGATCAGGAGCGCATCACCGAGATCGACGGCCGGACGCGGAGCTATTTCGTAGAGGAAGGTCGGCAGTCGGACCTGTTCAAGCCCCGGTGGATTCCGGATACCAATCTGTACGTGGAGACCAACTCCTCCGCGAACGACTGCGTTCGGAGGATCGAGCAGGTGTTAGAGAAGTACGGGTACGACAGGGCTGAACTGGAGGTATTTACTCGAGAGACCAGCTAAGCGGTTTCTACGCTCGTTCTCGACCAGTAGAACTACTGGCTCTGCCGAAACTCTTCACTATTGACAGCCTCAACCTGACAGATCGAGAGTGTGTAATCAGCAACAGGGGTCCTTATTTTAATCAATCTACTCTGGACCACTCGTCCGGCCACCCATGAGAGCAAGTTCAAGTCTTTGCCTCGGCGCGTCTTTTTTATTTATAGTTAACATGTAGTATACTATGTCATCCGCCCCACAACAGGTGGTTCGTATTCTCCATGTTGATGACAATCGGGACTTCGCTGACCTGACCAAAACGTTTCTCGAACGCGAGAACGATCGATTCACCGTCGAAACAGCAATCAACCCCGACGAAGGACTGGAACGAATCAGTGACCGGCCGCCCGACTGTGTGGTCTCGGATTACAACATGCCTGACACGGATGGGATTGAGTTCCTTTGCGCACTCCGTGAAGAGTACCCCGACCTTCCGTTTATTCTGTTCACCGGTAAGGGTAGCGAGGATGTCGCGAGTGAGGCGCTCAGGGCAGATGCGACTGATTACATTCAAAAACAGTCCGGGTCCGAACAGTACGAACTACTCGCCAACCGCATCCAGAACGCTGTCTCACAGTACCGGTCTAAAATCCAACTCCGTGAAACGAAAGAAGAGTATGTCACCGTATTTGAGGGCGCACTAACCGGTCTCCTGTTAGTCGATGTCGAACCCGATGGGTTCCGGTATCAACGATGTAACCCGCGAGCGATTGAACTCATCGGCCGAGACCGGGAAGATATCGTCGGAAGCACTCCAAGTGAGGTTCTCGGTACAAAAAATGGAAAGAAGGTCTGTGGAGCATATCGAAAGTGCATTGAGTGTCGTGAACCTGTTAAGTATACCCTCACTCTTGATTTTCCAGACGGCCAGGCTGTTAGACCGGGCAGAGTCACACCAATCGAATTGGACGGTGAGATCACCCAACTGGTCGTCTCGTTCTATGATGATTCCGAAGCGCAGCAACAACGGGAGACGTTAGAACGACAAAATGATCTGTTCAGCAAAGCTCAGGATCTTGCCAGCGTGGGCGCGTGGGAGTACGATATCCAAGAAGATCAAACCAGTTGGACCAGGCAGGTCTACGAAATACATAATCAGCCGGAAGATGTGCCCATAGACGACGAAGCTGTTTTAGAATTGTATCACCCGGATGATCGAGAAAAAATTCAAGAAACGTTTACAAGCCCAAGCAAAACTGTCGAATCATACGATTTAGAGCTGCGTCTTCAGCCTACAGACGGAGAGACACGGTGGGTGTCCATACGTGGGCAGCCACAGGTAGTGGATGGAGAGGTAGTCAGGGTCCGCGGGGCAATTCAGGACATTACCGAGAAAAAAGAGCGTGTCCAAGAGATATTAGAGCTGAAACAGCAGTACCAAACGCTGTCCGAGAACATACCGAACGGTGCGGTCTTCCTGTTCAACGAGAATATACAATATGAACGTGCTCGTGGAAAGGAACTCAGTAAAGTCGGTCTCTCCCCTGACGAGATTGAATCAGCAACCCCACACGATGTCTTTCCGACCGAACTCGCTGAAGAACTCACTCGCTACTTCACCGAGGCGCTGAATGGAAACAGCAACACGTTCACGCAGACGCTCGGAGAGGACATCTATCGGAACCGAGTAGTGCCTGTTGAAATCAGCGATGAACCAACTAACTACGGACTGGCACTAACACAGAACGTGACGGAGCAAATTGAGCGTAGGCGAGAGCTTGAGAGACAAAACGAGCAGTTAGAGGAGTTCACCAGCATCGTCAGCCACGATTTGCGGAGTCCACTCCAAGTGGCCGACGGACGGTTGGAACTACTCGAACACGAGTGTGAGAGTGACCACATCGATGATCTTTCACGGGCACTTGACCGGATGGACGCGCTGATCGAAGACCTGCTGACACTGGCACGAGAGGGTGAGCAAGTCAACGAGATCGAAGAGGTCGAACTTACAAACGCAGCCACGAACAGTTGGCAAACCACAAATACGGAACAGGCAACCCTCGAAACTGATACATCATGTGTCTTTGAGGCCGACCGGAGCCGCCTCCGACAGCTGTTCGAAAACCTCTACCGGAACGCTATCCAACACGGCGGCGACGAGGTGACAGTCTCTGTTGGCGAGATGGACGGCGGGTTCTATGTGGCAGACACGGGATCAGGCATCGCTAAATCTGATCGTGAAAAAGTGTTCGAGGCAGGATACTCGGCTGCCGGCGAGGGGACTGGATTTGGCCTGCGAATCGTCAAACAGGTTTGTGTCGCGCATGGGTGGGAAATAACCACGACTGAAAGCGAACTGGGCGGGGCCCGATTCGAAATCACCGACGTTGAAAAGAGTAAGTGACGGTAGAATTCTAGATTCAGCACGGCTCTAGTGACATATCAGAGATTGAGAATTTTAATGGGGCCGACGTGCTTCGCTGTATTATATACCTATCGGCTTTGTTAAAGTCCTCAAGAAGTGATATATTCTCACCTGAAACAGCCGGTTGACGTGAGCTGCGTATCTATCTCCCGCGAACGAGTGGCGGCACGAAGGCGTAAGCACAGACAAGTAGACTGGCAATGAAGAGAGGGAATGCCAATGGTTCTTCTCGAATGATTAGCCCTGTTGCAAGAACCGATACCGCTACAGCGACGAGTGCTGTGCGGATTGAACGGAGATGTGCAAGGAGCACCGTCTGCTCGCCAGCCATATGTGGAGCATACGTGTATTCGGTATTAGCCTTGTGGAGTGAGGCTACTGTCTTGACAGCAACCAGGTCAGAACATATCACTTGCTGAGGATTTCAATAGAGCCCCTGTATCCGATATCCGCCATGACGGCTATATACGTCCTACTAGAGTGAAAAACAAACACGAGAATCCGGAGAATCTTGTTTAGTCCTGCTCTACGAATGCCAGTGCTCTGAGTCTAGCCGGTGTTCATCCGCTTACTGTGATCTAGCCTCCGGCTCAAAGTTCATCACCAACCGCTCTTTCGCATCCTTCGCTTCCCCACGCTTCCCGTTGCTGATGAACCGCTTCTCGTCGCGGTCGAGCACGTACACGTCCTCGAACGTCCCCGGCAGGTCCTCGTACGAGCAGATCCAGTCGCCTTCCAGTCCCGCGAGCCCGTCGACGAGCGCCTCGTGGTCGATCGTGTTCACGAGGTAGTAGTCCTCGTAGCCGACGTACGGCGGATCGCAGTAGAACACCGTGTCCTCGCTGTCGTATTTCTCGAAGACGTCGGCCCAGTCGAGGTTCTCGACGACCACGTCCCCGAACCGCTCGGCGAACTCGTCGAGGCGGTCGACCTTGTTCGCGTACGACAGCGCCCGACTCGACACCTTCGAGGTCCCGAACCCGGCCGGCCCGTCGTACTTCCCGCCCCACTGCGTGCACCGGAGGTAGAAGAACTGCCCGGCGCGCTCGATCGGGTCGCTCGGCCGGTAGCCGTTGAGGAACTTGTGCGCCCACTCGTCGTAGAGCTCGCGCGAGTACGGCGTTCGGTCAAGCCACGCGACCAGCTCCTCCGAGCGGTCGCGAAGGACCTCGAAGAACTGGACGAGGTCGCCGTCGCGATCGTTGTACACCTCGACGTCGCTCGTCTCCGGGTCCTTGTTCGCGAGCACGCCGGCGGCGCCCCCGAACACTTCCACGAAGCAGGTGTGCTCGGGAACCTGATCGAGGATCCACGACGCGAAGCGGCTCTTCCCGCCGGGGTAGGGGAAGACGGCGTCCGCCATCACCGATCCCCTTCCAGGCGCTCGCCGACGACGTCGGCGACGCGTTTGACCCAGTTTGGAATCACGTCGTCGGGAACGTCGTTGCCGTCGTTGAACGCGCGGAGGATCTCCAGCGAGCCGTTAGCGATCCGCGCGTCGAACTCCCAGTTCAGTTCGTTCGCCGCTTCGATCTCGACGCGGAGCGTGTGGTTCGCGTCGACGCTGGCGACAGCCCGGGCGTAATCCGGGCTCCGACCGCGAATCCTCTCGTCGACGAGACTGATGTCGAACTCTTTCGTCTGCGCGCTACCGCCGTGGACCGGTTGCTTCGAGGCCATACCAAGCGCTGGTCGTCGGCCGTGGTTTAGGCTGACCCGTGGGGTTCCGGAGGCTTCCGGAGGACCCTGAAACCGGAGCAGTCCCCCGGTTCCACGTGTTCTGAATGGGGTTCTGGATGGCCTCTGATCCTCCTACGATACTCGATTCTGTAGACCCCGAATACGGTGTGCGTGTTCAGCCAAAGAGGTCGTTGGTTCAGCGACGAGTCCGGTGGCGGCGACCGGCGAACAGCGAGCGATGTCGTCGGCTATTCCGAGACGAGGGTATCGTCTTTGGCCACTACCTCGTCGCGTTTCCGGTCCACGAAGAGCGCGTCTTCCCACTCAGAACCGTCAGTGTCCGACTCCTCTGAAACGTCTTCGAGATTTTCTAGTCTCGCGGCCGTATCGAATCTGGCGGCCGACAGTGACCTGTGAGCCTGCCCGCCAATCGCTTCGATTTTGTGCCGGGCCCCACCAGGGACGTAGACGAACTCCATCGGGCCGATCTCTAAGGTTTGGTGACTTCCGTCCTCGCGTTCAAGAGTGTATCTAGCTCGTCCCTCAAGACACAGGTTCACCTCATCAAGTCCAGGAACGTGCGTATGCCAGTCAATCTCTCCGGACGGTCCGAGCTCGAAGTAGAGTAATCGAAACTCGTTAGTCCTGATTATCAGTGGAGAGTGGCGAACGCCCTCGGAGTCTCCCTCGTGAGCCTCCGGAGTCTGAACCTTGTACATCGTCTGCTCGGGGAGGTGCTTATGAGCAAGGTCTTCCGGTGTCAGATCCGAGTCATTTTTCTGACCCATGAACCGATATCAAAAGGCACGAACTTGATTGTTTTCATGCCATTAGGGAGCCTCATAGAGGCTGTCAACGAGAGGTGGTTTGTATTCTGCTGAATTCATTTGATGTCCACAGAAGGTCCATCCGATCCGGTATTGGGCGGCTCAAGGGAGTCGATCCGGCTGTGAATCGAGATCTGTCTTTGCGTCAGATCTGTTTGGAGATTTGTTCCGAATGCTCGGCGCCGACGAGACTGTACCGCTTCGACCCGCGATCCCACTCGACGTCGACGAGGTTGTAGTGCTCCAGCTTCGGTAGGTGGTTATCCCGGAGGGACCGCAGCGTCACAGGGTCTTCGTGCGCTTCCTCGTACTGTGCGTACAGCTCCTTCTGGATGAGGCCGTCCTCCTCGGTGAGAACCTCGTACAGCGCCCGCTGGTGCGTGTTCAGTTTCGAGATAGTCTTCTGTCGAACCTCCCGCTCTGCGTCGGCGACCGCATCCTCGATGAGCCGCCCCGGGATCGCGGACAGTCCCTCGCGGGAGGCCATCCGCGCCGCGACCCGCAGGCCCGCGATCGCCTGCCGCGCGTCTCCTTCGGAGAGACGCGCGATACGCCGGAGTACGTCCTCGTCGACGGCGTTCGGGCCGAGCCCCTCGCGAGCCCGCCGAGAGAGGATCTCTGTTATCGCGTCCTCGCCGTAGGTATCGAAGTTCACGCGGTAGGCGACGCTGATACGGGAGGTGACTCGCTCGTCGAGGTCCGCGAGGAGGTCGACCTCGCGGTTCGCGATGCCGATCCACGAAATCCCGCGAATCTCGTGGAGGTCGTAGAGGACCTTGTTCTCGCGCAGCTGGTCGACCTCGTCGAGAATGACCACCCCGGGCCCGTCGAGGTCGGCTGTGATGCGGTCGATGAGTTGCCCCGTCGAAGCGGACCGCGGGAGCGCGGCGCCGACGAGGTCGCGGGAGATCTGTTCGAGGACCGCGTTCCGCGTGTAGTCCTGCCAGCAGTTCACGTAGGCGTAGGGGACTTCGAGGACTTCCTGCCGGAGCTCGCGAACGGCGGCCTTCGCGACCGTCGTCTTCCCGACGCCGGAGGGGCCGAACAGGAAGCAGTTCTCGGCACGGACGTCCTCTTGAATCGGTGCGAGCGCGTCCGTTACCTCGTTCATGTGCCGATTCCGGCCAACGATGGTGGAGGGGAGGTGATCGTCGTCGAACACCGTTCCGTCGCGTATCACGTCTTACCCGGTCACGGCGTGGGTATATAAGCCGACGGCAGGGTGTTCCGGATGGTTCCGGATGGGTCCGTATCGACAGAGCGCTTATTCGAGGTGTCCGCGAAAGGCGAGTATGGCGAGTGAGACACGCGACGCCCGCGACGGAGAAGGCGTCAAATTCATCCACGAGGACGACGGCTCGATTACCGCGAAGGACATCGAGACCGGTGTCGCCTCCTTCGGCGATACGAAGGCGGAAGCCCTCCGGATGCTCGCGGAGGCGATCGAACTCCACGAGGGCGGCGGCGAGCCGATCGACGACGAGGAGGCGTTCCTCGAGGAGATCGGCGTCGACCCGGATGAGGTCGACGACGCTGGCGAGCCGCCGTGGGAGTAGCTCCGGAATGGTCTATGCGAGTTTTGACGGCCGAGAGATTGTGAAGGCACTACGATGGGGTACCGACCAGTTGGACGCGAGAGGAGTCACGTGGAGCTCCGGTACGACCACACCAAGACCGACGAGGTCCGCGTCGTGAGTGTTCCGCTCACCGACAGCGACCAGATCTCTCAAGATGCGTACCGGTCGATCGCCGACCAGTGCGGTGCCGACGACTTCGAGGCGTGGTGCGAGTGGATCGACGAGCATCGGTGACCTGCCGACTTGTGAAAGAAGTCGTCAACGAACCCCCTGTTTTCGCCCCGATCACGCCGAGGACCTCGTCGGTTCTGCCGTACTAAGTGCTATCTTCTTTTGGAAGTTCGTATGCGATTAGAGGCGACCAACAAGGAGGACCAGTACAAGTGCTGGCTCACGGACGACGACCTCGAG
The DNA here is from genome assembly GCF_005435235.1 of Halorubrum sp. GN12_10-3_MGM. Taxonomy (NCBI): domain Archaea; kingdom Methanobacteriati; phylum Methanobacteriota; class Halobacteria; order Halobacteriales; family Haloferacaceae; genus Halorubrum; species Halorubrum sp. GN12_10-3_MGM. The sequence goes on along the minus strand of NZ_SGUB01000003.1, from coordinate 1,574 downwards.
GAGCTCCGCCGCGCCGCCGGGGGCCACCGCGACGACCTCGTGATACAGCTCGGCGGGTTCGTCGGGCTCCGCGCATTCGAGATTCCGCAAGTCACGCCGAAGCACGTGAAGCGGACTCCCGACGGCGACCACTTCCGGCTCCGCGTGCCCGAGGGGAAGGACACGACCGGGAGCGGCGGGAAGCCTCGCGACGCCTACCTCCCGCGGGACGTCGAGGGCGACATCCACCGATACGTCCGGTCGGAGGACGTCGGTCGCCACGAGCCGATCGTCGACCTCTCCGAGAGCGGCGTCCGAGCGGTGGTCAAACGCACGGCCGAGGGTGCGGCCGAGGCGACCGGTGACGAGGACTTCCGCCACGTGTCGAGCCACGATCTCCGGCGCCGGTTTGCGCAGCGGCTTCTGGTGGACCGACAGATGAACCCGCGCGTCGTCATGACCGTCGGCGGGTGGGACTCGTTCCAGGCAATTGAGCCATACCTGAACGCGCCGACCGCTGAGGTAGTAAACAAAGCATTCGAGCAGGCTGGATTTGAGTAGCCTCAGAATTTCTATGAGCCGGCTAGAGTCAATCTGAGAACAGACTAAGCTAAATTCCTCAACCGCTGACAGGTTCTAGTAGTCCTGCTGAATACAGCGCGCGTATCGGTCACGCACCCTTTTCGACACCGGTAATTTCGAAGCGGGCCCCGCCCCCTTTGCTCTCAGTCACGATGATCTCCCACCCGTGCGCGTCGGTGATTTGTTTGACAATCCGCAGGCCGAACCCGGTCCCGTCCTCATTTGTCGAGTATCCCGCCTCGAATACGTTCTCACGGTCAGGCTCGGGGATTCCGGGGCCGGTATCTGCCACGTAGAAGCCGTCTTCTATCACACCAACGGACACTGTCACGTCGTTTCCGCCATGTGCTATGGCGTTTTGGTAGAGATTTTCGAACAATTGCTGGATCCGACTCTGGTCGGCTTCGATGACCTGTGTTGCGTCGATGTCGAGTGTTGCTTGTCGCGTCTTCACAGTTTGCCAACTGTTCTTAGCTACGTTCGCAAGTCCAATCTGTTCGATCTCATCAACTCGGCTACCTTCTCGTGCCAGTGTCAACAAGTCCTCAATAAGCGCGTCCATCCGGTCAAGTGCCTGTGCTACGCCGTCGATATGGTCACTCGCACACTCATCCCGAATCAGTTCCAACCGTCCTTCGGCCACGTGGAGTGGGTTCCGTAAATCGTGGCTGACGATGCTGGCGAACTCTTTCAAACGCTCGTTCTGTCGTTGTAATTTTTCTTCGTACTCTTTCTGCTCAGTAATGTTGGTGGCGATGCCACAGGTGGCATATACAGAGCCATTGTCAAACAGTGGGACAATCCGGGTGAGAAAGTATTGACGACCGTCGTCGGTCTGAATGACCTCTTCGATCTCGACCTGTTCTCTCGTCTCATACACTCTTTGGTCGTTCTGCTGAAATTTCTCAGCCACTTCCGCCGAGTGTAAATCTGCTGCCCGTTTTCCGGCGATGTCGGTATCGTCAGCAATGTCAAACAGGTCCCGATGATATTGATTCATATACACGTACTCG
>NZ_SGUB01000039.1:0-17314 GCF_005435235.1 Halorubrum sp. GN12_10-3_MGM | reverse complement strand
AGGTCTGGACAGATGGACTCCAAGCGTACCGCGAGATGGATCGGGATCACCGAACGGTCGTCCACAAAGAGAGGTACGTATCGCCTGACGGAGTCCACATCAATCAGGCAGAATGCCTGTTTTCGCTCGTTCAACCGTGGCTGCGGAAGTTCCGCGGCCTGTCCAAGCAAGGCTTGGAGCAGGCCGCTCATACATTCGGGATCATTAGATCGCTGAATCTCACAGGCGCATCCGTCGATATCACCATTGACTGCCTTGTTATGGGGGCTTTCCGTAGTTCTACATAAGAGCGATAGCGGTTAACCAACACTGATGGGTTCCGACACGGGTTTGTTGGTTAACAGAGAAGCTTGCCTTTTCACATCTCCCCCCATAAACTTATGCTCTATAACATCATACGTCATAGTACAGCAGGATGCCAAAGCGTCACCCGATCAAGGTGAACCGCGCTGTTCCCGGTGGGCGCGTGGAGATATTCGCTGTCCGCGACGAGGAGTATCCGGACGGGTGGTTCTACCGGTTTCAATACTATCACCCCGAGACCGGCGAACTGCTCCGGTACGACGACGCGCACGACGACGACGATCTCGGCTGGCATCATCGGCATGTTCGATTTGGCGACGACACAGCGATCGAGTTTCACGGGCTCTCGGCGCACGTGACCCGGTTCCTGAATGAGATCGCGACGCTGGCGGACACGGAGACCACCAATGACTGAACCCGACCACGACGGCTGGCCTGACAAGTACAGTGACCCTCGCGACCGGCCCCATCCCGATGTCCTTCGCATCACCGTCGAATCGTTCGACGATGCGTTTGAGGACACGCTCACCGCGGTCGACGCGGTCGCAGACGGCGACCCACAGCCCGCAGTGGTGTCGTTCGCGACGGTCGGCGAGCTGCGGAAGATCCTCACTGACCGGCGGATCGAACTGCTCCAGACACTCATGGACACCGAGGGGGCCGCTGAGAGCATCAGCGCGCTCGCGGAGGCGCTTGATCGCGACTACAAGCCAGTCCACGACGATGTCACGCTGCTGGCGGACTACGGCATTGTGTTCACCGTCGAAGACGACGACCGCTCGAAGCGGCCGTACCTCCCGTACGAGCGCATCCGCCTCGATGTCGAGCTCACCGCGAGTGGCTCCGGTGAGGAGCCCGCGGCGGCGTGAAGCGCTCGTGTACAATCTCCCCATCTACCAACCCTCGATCGCGACGCGACTCGACACACCCACCCCACCGGTTCCGCTGTTAGCACAGAGCGGACGCCGCTATCTCAGTACCACAAGCGAATCCTTACTCAGGCCGACTCCAACAGCGTCGACAACCCACTCCGAACCGCCGACACGGACTGTTCGAGCTGATGCTCGTTGTATTTCCCACCGTCTTTCCCCCGGTTGTGCTCCGTCACGCCCGTGATCCCCAACTGTGCCAACTCCCCCAGATAGTCACGCACCGACCGCTCGGAGACCGGACTCACTCCTTCTGAGCGAGCCACGGACCGGTACGTCTCGACGACTTCACGCGTCCGAACTGGCGTGTCGCCTCGCTCGTGGAGCCGTGTCAGTGCGTACAACACGAGCTTTCCATGCTGCGAATGACATCTTCCTCGCCATAAACGGCGAGGTTTCCTCGCGCTGGGGGTATCGCTTACCGACCCACGGAGGCAACTTGCGGGTTCGTATGCTCCTCGTTGGGAACTGAGCGTGGTGACTCTGACCACTCGTGGTCGTCCCACTTGAGGCATACAGGCCGTGCCATCGACCGTGTTACCGTCGTCTGCCGCCGAAGGACCTCTCTGACGCTGTGAGGTCAGCATGCCCCTCGAATCCACACGGACACGTCACCGTATCTCTGTGGCGCGTTGTGTCCTCTGTTGAACCGCACTTCGGACACTCCTGACTCGTCCACGCCTCAGACCGTACTTCCACCGAGATACCGTATTCTTCGGCGGTACACGCCAGTCGATTCACGAACGCTCTAAACGCCCAGAAGTTGTGCGTCTTGGCATTCGTCTCTACCGACCAGTGCGTCTCAAGCACGTCCGTCAGCGCCCCGACGTACACTGTCGAAACACCTTCGTCGTACAGACGTTCGATGAGGTCACGTGCGAGTGCGTCTTGAGCGTGGTCACGTCGCTTGGTGCGCCGGTCGTACAGGCGTCGGATTCGGTGACTGCTGTATCGACCGTCCTCCAAGAGTGATTGGAGGCGGGCGATTTCTCGCGTCGTCCCGCGGAATCGTTTGAACAGGTCACGTCCTTCGTACAGGTATTGCTGGCCGGTTGTGGTTGTACAGGCAACGAGGTTGTTCGCACCAATATCCAGAGCGGCTTCTTCCGAAGCCAGTGGTTGTGCCAGTCGAGAATCATCGACGGTGACTGGCTGAAAGGCCCTGAATGTCTGTGCTTGCTCGTCGTAGAACAACTGTAACTGACCTTGCTTTTCGTACTCCTTCCAGTTGGGGTCGCCCCGAACTTCGAGTCGGAGGCGTTCGCGGTGTCCCAGCCCATACTCGTCTTTCAGGTCTTGGCCGACAAGGATTTCGAGGCGGGAGTATTCTCCCCACTCGATGGAGTACGACGTGTTTCGGATGTACGTGCGGAGTTCTCGACCTTCGTCTGCGTTACCCTAGAATCCGGGTTTGCCGTTGGCTTCGCCTTTCTTCTTGAGGCTGAAGAACGACTTCCACGCTTCGCGGTTCTTGCGTTCGATTTGCTGAACCGTGGACGCGCCGAGAACACCGCCATAGCGACCGCGATACTCGCTGATGTCCCACACGTCTCCGTCTGGGTCAGCATAGTTCTCGCGGCGCTCATAGTTGATTTCGTTCCAGAGAGCGGCAGAAGCCTCCAACAGGCGTCGAAGCAACTCCTCGTCCTCGTCGGACTGCGGAATCACCTCGAACGTGTTGGCTCGCTTCATCGACTACTGGTTGTACCAGAACACACATAAAAATGTGGTTTGTGTGTTACTGTATGGTCGAAATCCGCATCGAGTTCGATGACGATGAACAGTACGAGCGGTTGAAAGAACTGAAGAAGCACCGTGGGTTAACGTGGAAGGGATTGCTCCTTGAGGGCGAAAAAAAGTCCGGGAGGATACCCCGGAGTAATCGTCGAGCGTGGATTGTAAAGTGGAGTGTCGGATTCACGCCCGCCCTAAAGGGCGGAACTCTCTTCTTGAGTCAGGTAGTTTCGCTAGACGTGAAGCCGACGACTCCGTTATCTGGGTAGAAAGCGAAGAGACAGATCGGTGTGACATCCGAAATCCGTCTCTTCACACGTGTTACGGTGGCGAAGGATAAATCAGTTGTCGCTAATCCGGACGAGCCCGCCGACCCCGAAGGGGGAGGCGGGTTCGCCGAGTGGGCGATGCTCACCGTGCATGCACTCCGCATCGAACTGGGCAAATCCTACCGCGTCGCGGTGGATTTACTCAGCGAAATGCCCGGCGTTCTTGAGGAGATCGGACTCACCAGACTTCCACATTACACGGTGCTTCGCACGTGGTTTGAGCGGATTCCGACCAAGACGTGGCGTGCGTTTCTCGGCGCGTCAGCCGAGAAACGCAACGGCCACGCTGCTATCGATTCGACTGGCTTCGACCGTGATCAGCCCAGCCGCCACTACGCTAACCGCACGAACTACCGCGTTCGAGCGCTGAAAGTCACCGCTCTCGTGGATGTCGAGACGCTGTACATCACCGACATCCACTCGACGACCTCCAAGAAACACGATGCGAAGATCGGCCCGCAGGTCGCTCGGCGCAACGCCAGCGACCTGCGGAGCCTCGCTGCTGATTGCGGCTACGACGCCAAAGCCTTCCGCGATGAACTCCGCGAAAACGGTATCAGACCGCTGATTAAACACCGGATTATGAATTCACTCGATCACGCCCACAACGCCCGCATGGACGGTGATCGGTACCACCAACGTTCCATGTCAGAAACCGTCTTCTCGTCGATCAGGCGCACGCTCGGCTCCGCCGTGCGTGCGCGAAGTTGGTGGCTAGAGTTCCGCGAAATGCTGCTGAAAGCCACCGTCTACAACCTTCGTCGGAGCGTCCGATATCCGTGAAATCCGCCGCAGTGTACCGAAACTACAGAGCCAAAGCAATCTAGTTCTCACTCTGTAACGAGTCCAGTAACTCTATCCATGATCAAGTCATAATACCAGTCTTTTCCACCTTTTTCTGGTGGGGATAGCTCGGAGCCGTATAACTCATTACCTTTTGTGTTTAAGAATCTGCTCACGTTCCTCCCAATCATATTGAAGTGGTAAGTTGGGATAATCATCGACTGTACCCTGTCAGAGTTATGAACCGGGATGACATCTGTTGCGCTTGTGGCATCCCCACTAACATGTTTCCATACATAATCTCGGACATTCTCACCTGATGGTGTGTCAAGCGAAAATAATTCAAATACATAATTGATGTGCCATGATCCATCTGCCAACACAATGATGACGTCTGGATCAACGGATCGAATTTCTCCAAGCAAAAAGTTGCTTGCGCAGTTTCTTTTTCCAGCCCGATTGAGTTCATCTTGATCTTCAATTTCAGCGTTTACGTTCTCTGGGACAGTGACATCATCATCTTCGATAGCCGAGTTGATATGATTACATTTGGCAACATTAGTATAATAGACTGAAAGGTTGTTCTCCTCTAATTTGGTGATAATGCTTGCTAGCTCTGGGATTGATTCTTTGACACCACTAATCGGTAGAAAATTATCCTTATGATTAGACTGGTACTCATCAACTTCTTCTTCGGTCCCCGGATAGTCTTTCCAGAAGCGCTTATGATTATACCAAACATCTGTATCTTCTGTAACTGAGCTATTCCCTCCAGGATCTGCACCAAGCAAGAGAACGTCAGCATTGGGATCTCCGTGCCCAAAATATGGCTTTGATACTTGATGCGTATCACGGCGGTCACAGTCGTAGCATGGAGAGTCCGGGTCTGGATTTTCCCACTCTTTTTGAATTTCATCGCGAGAAATCGAGGTGTTGCGCTGAGCCATAATCTAGTGTGTGATACTTAATTTATAAAGGATGTGGCCAAGTAGAAGAAATTGATAATTGAATCGCTGTGCTAGCAACTTCTCAGCGTCTTCTAAAATACTTTGACAGGAAGGTTCAATTATTTAGATACTCTGCTAAACGCACCCTGTTCTGGAATTATCAGATTTATCTCCGCGCTGAATCACGGAGCTTTCTCCTTAACGCATGAAATTGCTGTCGATAGGTTTATCCGAGTAGTGATCGTTGGCCGGTAGTCGTTGCTGCGGCGCTTGCTGGTCTCATCTGGATTATCGATCGACGCTGGATTCGCACCGACTACCCTAATATCTGACACGCTAGTGTTAGTGACGAATACGAACGCACTCTTCGTCTCCCTACTCACTCGTGGTTCGAAAATCATCTGAGACCGACCGTCTTAATGTATCTAGTATTCTGACGTAGTTCATAAATAATATGAACTCGTAGTCTGGGATAGAGCGATGGCACGAATCACCGGGTCATATCCAGACGATCTCGACCTCCTCATTGAGGGCGCAGTCGAAGCTGGGGTGTTTAGTGGCAAGAGCGATGCGTTGCGAAAGTTCGTTCGTGAATATTTCGAGGACCACGAAAACGAGCGCATTACAGCCGCAGTTGCCCTCTATGAACGAGAGCAGATCACGCTTGGTGATGCTGCGAGACTTGCTGATGTTGATCGGTGGACAATGCGAGATATCCTCCGCGAGCACGGTGTTGAACTCCGCCTTGGGCTTGTTGACGAAGACAATGTAGCCTACGAGGGAGAGGTAGCAAGCGAACTCAACTTCGATGATCAGGGCTCAGGCAACGAGGGATCGCCTGCGAAATGACCGGTGATTACGCTCCATATCAAGCGATTAGGAGTATCGATGATCAGCTTGCTCGGCGTGCGAAACGCCAGATCCACCTCTCCACCACTCTACCGTGTTACCACTAGGACATCTCGCCTTCGCATATCTCTGGTATACAGTGTACGCTGCCGCTGGAACCCACCGTCTTCCAGCCCGACTCGCACTCGTCCCGGTCGCAATTGGGAGCCAGTTTCCAGATCTGATCGACAAACCACTCGCATACGTTGGCGTGCTCACGTCCGGCCGCTCACTTGCACATTCTCTGTTCACATTCGCGATCTGTTCGCTCGGACTCTGGTGGGTCGCTACCCGTCTCCGCGGCCGCTGGACTTCCGAGTCGCTCCCCGAACGCCTTCGAATTGTCACGCCCGCAGCGTTCGCGATCGGCTACCTGAGCCACCTTGGTGGGGACACGTACCAATCGTTGCTTGCAGGCGACTTCTGGAGTGTCCGGTTTCTGGTGTACCCAGTGTTTCCCGTCTCACGATCCCCTGCCAGCGACATCGCTCCGTGGACGCGGATGTTTCGAATCTATCAGGAGATGGGAACTCATCCCCAACTGAACGTGATCATCCTTGCCATCGTTGTGTTCGTGGGACTGCGACTCTACACCTACTGGAACGGACGCTCTCCGACCACGGACGACCCTCCAGATCTACACTAGCTCCTCTGCGTTCACGTGTCAGCAGTGCGGATACGAGAACGATGCCGACTACAACGCTGCGAAGAACATCGGTTTACAGTATCTCCGTCGTCGGCAAAACGCAGACGATGGAGGCGTACCCGTAGATGTGCGCTTGAATCGCGGGACGCTGAACGTGAGTGGGGAGTACATACCCCCCCCCGCCTCGGCTGAGGCATGGAACGGGAGTCCACGCGAACGCCTCAGGGTCGTACGGAAATCAGAGATTTCCGTGATGACGAGAGATGATGTCTCTCGAACCACTTGACCCCGAGGCGATTTACCTCTTTAGGGAACGCTCTTTGACTCGGAAACGCAACGTCCGGTGTGTTCCCTCTCGAGCATTTCCTCGTGGCCCTCCTCCCCATACTGGCATACGCTCTCATTCGGAACCGCCAGCTCCCGTCGAAAGGACTGCTGTTTGCGGTGTTTCTCGGCAGTCAGTTTCCCGACCTCATCGATAAGCCACTGGCGTACTGGGTTGGCATCCTTCCGAGTGGACGAGTGTTTACCCACTCGCTCCCGATTGCGATCCCAATCGCTGTCATCGTCCTCGGATACGGCTGGCGAACCGATCGACTACAGATCGCTGGTGGGTTCGTTGCTGCGTATCTCTTTCATCTACTTGGAGACACATATCGGGTACTGCTTACTGGACAGATCCCACCGATGTTAGTGTGGCCCTCTGTCACGCTCCAACGACATTCACGCCTCCCGTCATGGGCTGGGATCGATGGGATCAACGTCCGAATGTGGAATCTATTCTCATTGCTCGTGTTGACCGTGATACTAGCGATCCTCATACGTGATGTCTGGACTCACCGAGATTCGATAACACACCGGGGATAATCGTTTCCGACTAAATAGTTCGGCTACTACAGATTTATTTGGTCGGAGTACATACAGAGGAGCATGAACGCCGATGACTCCCCAAGTGAGTTCGCTCTGACGGAGGGGTTTCGCGAGGATGGTGACTCCGCTCCGGCTGATGAGCGTGTGTACAGGGTCGCACTCGGTCTATACGACCCAGCGGGAGTTACGACAGTTGCGGAGCGTGCCTCGTGTGCTCCGGACACCGCCCGGCGTCACCTCAATCGGCTTGCAGACATTGGAGTCATCGAAGTGGTGTCTGAAACCCCACTCACCTACACGCGGAACGAATCGTACTTCGAGTGGCGGCAGCGAAACCGACTCGAGAATCGCTCATCGAGTGAGCTACAGGAGTCGCTCTCTGAACTAACAACTCGTGAACGAGAGTTCCGAGATCAGTTTGGGGTCGACGCACCGGACAAGGTGGATGCGCTCGAACACGCGGACTTCGACGATGTCGAGGCGGTCTGGCTGGACCTTAGCGAATGGCAAACGGTCCGGGAACGAATCGCTCGACTAGAGGCGGTTCGCCAACAGCGCGCAACTGAGTCAGCGAGTGACGGAGAACCAGCGTGACGGCGGACGGCCCCGACACGTCTCGCACTGTCGACGAAGAAACCCTCCGCTACGTCGCGCGACTGTTCGGGCACCAAGACGAAGTTCGAACAACCTCTCTGTTCCCGTCAAATAAGATTGAGAGCCTCGTCGTCACGCTTGATGCCGACTACTACCCGAGTGACATTGATGAAGTAAGACTCGAAGCCCGGGTGTACACGAACGGCGAGTTCCATGTGTCGTATATCGAACGTCAGTCAGGAGCGCAGCGACGATGTCGGTGGGACAGACACGAGCAGCCACACAATTCACGAGATCATTTCCATCCACTCCCAGATGCGAGTGTGGAAGCTGCGGGTGACCGGACGTATCCAACGGAGTTTACGCGAGTTCTCGAAACGACCGTCCTCCCGTGGATCGACGATCGCGTTGGACAGCTGTGGGAGTCCGTCTGGTGATGGATCCAGTCCGCCAGAACGGAATGAGCGCCGAGATTCGCTCCGGATCGGAACGCACCGTCTGCCGGCCTCCCTTGCGCTCGTGTCCCTCGCGGTCAGGAGCCAACTCCCAGACCTAGTAGCCAAACCACTCGCGTACCTTGACGTCCTCACATACGGTCAATCGGTAAGCGCCTCGGTGTTTGCGTTCGCCCGGCGTGCCGTCTGGTGGGTTGCGACCTGCCTCCGCGGCCGCTAGCGGTCGAGACGCTCCCCGAACAACTCGTGGGGATTGAGGCTGAGGTCAACAGAGAGCTACACGATCGCTCCAGTCACCTGTACAGATGACCGCTCGTCAGTTATTCCTCACTCTACGGTTACACTCTTCGCCAGATTCCGCGGCTTGTCGATCGACCGCCCCTTCTCATTCGCGACGTGATACGCAAACAACTGGAGATACACATTTGCGACCAACGGCTCAACAATCCCGACATCGGGCACAACAAACGCCTCGTCCAGCGTGTCGTACTCGTCCCCAGCAGAGACACATCCAAGTGCGGGCGCACCACGCGTCTGCGCCTCCGTCACATTGTTCATCGTCTCACGAGCTCGCGATCCATCGGTCAACACAGCCAGCACAGGCGTCTCAGGGGTCACTAACGCAAGCGGCCCATGCTTCAACTCACCCGCAGCGAACCCCTCTGCGTGATCATACGAGATCTCTTTGAGCTTCAACGCACCCTCTAACGCCACGGGCACGCCCAGCGCACGCCCAACAAAGAAGAACGCCTCGCTGTCTTGGTACGCTTGTGCGGCCTCCCGAACAGCCGGTTCATTATCAAGTACCTGCTGAACCGCCCCCGGCAACCCTTGGAGGTCTTCCAATACTGACCGCGCGTCGGACGCTGCCAGCGCACCACGCTCCCGGCCTACCGTCACAGCCAACATCGCCAGCGTCGCGACCTGTGAGGCGAACGTCTTGGTCGCTGCCACACCAATCTCCGGCCCAGCGCGAATGAACGCGGTCTCATCAACTTCTCGCGTCACCGTACTCCCCAATGTATTCGTCACCGCAAACGTGCGGGCACCGGCCTCCTTCGCCCGCCGGATCGCGCCGAGCGTGTCAGCGGTCTCGCCACTCTGGGTCACCGCAACGACGAGCGTCCGATCTGGCGTCCGGCCCGCACCGAACTCGTACTCGCTCGCAATTTCGACGCTTGCGCGCACCCCCGACAGCTCCTCAAACAGCTGTGCCGCATACCGCCCCGCATAGTAGGACGTGCCACAGGCGACAATCCGAATTTCTTCAAGATCCGCGAGGAATCCAGGTGGGAACGACACATCGAGATCCACGTTCCCCGTCTCAACATCAAGTCGCCCCGCAAGCGTCTGCCGGAGTGCCTCGGGCTGTTCGTGAATCTCTTTGCGCATATAGTGTTCATACCCACCCTTCTCTGCGGCATCAGCCTCCCACGTGACCGTCTCAACGTCGCGATCAACTGCCGCACCGTCGTGGAACACAGACACATCCCCAGCCTCAAGCGCTGCGACGTCCCCATCCTCGAGATACGTCACGTCGCGAGTGTGCTGTAAGAATGCGGTCACGTCACTCGCAACAAACGCAGTGTGGTCACCATGGCCCAGCACAAGCGGGCTCCCACGGCGTGCGACGATAATGCGATCATCACCCTCCCGAACCGCACAGATCGCGTAGCTGCCCTCGAGTCGCGTTTCAACGCGCCGCACTGCTGCCAGCAAATCAGCATCAGCGTCAGCAGCGAGTTCCTCCTCAATCAGGTGTGGAATAACCTCCGTGTCCGTGTCACTCGTGAACTCGTGGTCGGACAACTCCGCTTTGAGCGTCTCGTAGTTCTCGACGATACCATTGTGGACAACAGCGACATCACCAACGCAGTCGGTGTGGGGGTGTGCGTTCGCGTCAGTCGGCGGGCCGTGTGTGCTCCACCGCGTATGGCCAACGCCGTGTGTTGTGTCGCCCACCTCGGGAAGCTCAAGGCCATCAACCTCACCGGACTGCTTTTTCACGGTGAGCCCACTGGACTCGCTGACGAGCGCAACTCCAACAGAGTCATAGCCACGATACTCCAGATTTTGGAGGCCTTCGTGGATGATCTCCCCAGTCGTGTGTTTCAACCCGCCGTCGCTTGCCGCCGCGGGTGCTGACGCCTGTTCGCCGGTCGCTTGAACGTACCCAATAATGCCACACATGGTTATCCTCGCCGCACCGTTGTGCCCGCCGCAATTCGACTGTCAATCGTGACGCCCGCGTCAGTTTCGACGTCATCACCGACAACCGCGCCCGTTGTCAACGTTGCGCTAGGCCCAATCGTCGTATTATCCCCGACGACGCCACCCAGTTCGATATCGTGATGGACAGCATCCTCCACAACCATCGTATCTGGTGGGCCGTCAATCGTTACGTTCGGCCCAATCCGAACATTGCTCGCGACTACCGCGTCCCGAATCACAGTGCCAGCGCCAATAACGGTGTCCGGGAAGATGATCGCGTTCTCGACGACGGCGTTCGGTTCGATCGTCACATTCCGGCCGATAGCTGTGTTGCCGCCAATCGTCACGTTCGGGCCGACACGAACGCTGTCTGCGAGTACCACATCATCCGCAACGGTGTTTCGGTCACGTGTCGGGTCATTGTCCCCATGGCCTGCTGTCGTCTCGATGAGCCCTGCGTTGACTCGCAGTAGATCCCACAGATTCGAGACATCGAGCCACTGACCAATGTAGGTGAGAGCCTCGATCCCACCCTGCTCGCGTGCGTGCTCGTTGAGCGCTGTGGTCAGCGTCAGTTCACCGGTGGTGTGTGTCGTGCGGATTGTCTCAAAGACCGCCGGCGTAAAGCCGTAGATGCCAGCGTTAATTTGGTTTGTCTCGACCGGTCCGTCGGGTTTCTCTTCGATGTGTCTCACAGTCTCTCCGTCACCGGTGACGACTCCGTACGCACGCGGGGTTTCGACGGTCGTGACTGTCACCACCGGCGAGGTGCCACCCCGCACCGTAGCCGCAACGCGCTCGATGACTGCTGGCTCAACAATCCGGTCACCGTTGAGAACAACGAACGGACCGTCGACAACCGGCTCAGCTTGGAGCACAGCATGGCCGGTCCCGAGCTGCGTCGGTTGCTCAACATACGTTATTGTCACGCCCCACTCGTCACCATCGGCGAAGTGATTGCGAATACGTTCTTGACGATACCCGACAACTAGCGTAATCTGCTCAACGCCAGCTGCCGCAACCGCTTCGACGATGTATTCAAGCAGCGGCTTATTGCCCACAGGGATCATTGGCTTTGGCCGTCGGTTTGTGAGTGGCGTCAGCCGACGGCCCTCACCGGCTGCGAGAATGACGGCCTGTACCGGCGGATCGCTCATACAACCCCTGTCATCTATCTATCTGTTAAAACATGTTCCTCCGGCAACCAAAGGTGATCACTCAACCAGATCCTGACATATCCAAACACATGTCGTGCGAATGGTGTTCTCTCAGCAGCCGTCTCCTAATGTTACAAGTGAAGTACCTCGGGGTCAAGCCCCGAGGCTTCACCGTCTTGGGGCCGCACCGAGCCCGCAGGCGAATTTAATTCCCCTCGACCTTCCCAGATGGGTCGGCTGGAATTAACACCCGAACACGCCGATGTGTCCGTGAGGGGCGGCCGCTCCACCACGGCCCGACAACCCCCGTCTCACCGCCGTAGCGGGTTTTGAGAGGAATCGCATTTCCAAACTGCCGAACGACCAGCAAAGGAATTGAGGTCTTCAATTCCATGCTTTGGGGGTGGTTTCTGGCCGTTACAACACTATTTGTCGCTAAGTGTATTAACTACCATCTTACCGAGGTGAAAGTGAAAGTGTGCGTACGGCCTTCACCCTCGGGGTCAAGCCCCGAGGCACTCGGCCTGCTCTATCTGTAGATCTGGCCAGCGACGCTGAGACGCTCCAGAGAGCCTAAACCCAGCACTACCCCCGCAGCGAGCGCAAGCGAGAGTAGCCCCCACGCGACTGCCGCACTGCCGGTCACAACCGGTGACGGGACCGCAAGCCGAGCCAACAGGACAGTGACGAACGCACCACTCCCGCCAGCAAACAGTACGAAGAGGGTGGCCCACGCACTAACCCGAGATTGGGACAAATTGCGTACAGACGGCACCCAGCCGGTAGGAGCACTATCAGTAGTCGCAGAGCCGGTCGACGCCGCAGCTGAAGTCTGATCTCCTTCACCGGCGGCCACAGTGCCAGTGCCTCGGAGAGCAGTCCCCTGGCCACTAACGCTAACCGACCCATCATCATCGCTCCTATCCGCCATCGCTGTCGCTCCAGTGGAACCACACTGGGCACCCTCCGAGCCGTCCGCACCGCTCCAAACTAAGTAGTATCGATAAGTCTGTGTTTGATCGTTACAGTCGAGAAACCCGGCTTCGACTAGGTCCTGTAACGCAGTATTGCTCGTCGTCCGTGAATTGAACTCCAGATCGGAATAGGTATCTTCGAGGTACTCTTGAACATCACTTCGCGTGAGCGTTTGTGTTGGGCTCGTTGCGTCACGATCAACAAACGCTTCGAGATACTTGTATCGGGCGTGCGTTTTGAATTGGTCAAACCCAGCATCAAAGAGCGCGGCAGCCAGCGCCTCGGGAAGTACGTCAGAACGTGTTGGTTGATTAGTCATCACCAGGCGCTTCTCAGACTCACATTATAGTCATTTTGGTCAGAAAGGACGCAAACAAAATTAACATATATTTCTTCTCTCAGCCGGCGTACGTCTATTCATTATATAAAAAACCACGTGGCTAGTGTACGGTCGTATGATTCTCTGAACGCTCGTTTACCGTGCTCTACGCCCGTTTGATCCTCGAATCCGTTATTATGACTCCCTGAGTGCGCTGAATCGTCAGCAATGGCGAACCACGACATACTGACCAACCGAGTCGAAACAGCCTATCGGGCGGCTGGCTACACGATCGACAGCGACCGAGTCGACCAACGAGGTCCAGTTAGCTTCCGCGTGTCCCGCGCTGGACCGCAGATTGCTGTCCTCGCCAACGCCAGTAACGTCATCAAGCCGGGAGTGGTACTCAAAACCGTCGACCAACTCACCGCGCCCGAAGAACCAGCCCACATCGTAACCACATCCGCACGACGCGCTGCGAGGCTTCGGGCACTACTCGAGTGCCCAGTGGTGATGCGGACGACAGCAGGCGCAGAGTGCTACACCCAGCCAGCTCCGTTCACCCCGGACGGCAACGAGCGGACCTGTACGGGGTCATGCGTGTGGGTCGCAACAACCGACGAGCAACCGGCGCCTGTTGAACCGATCCTCTCTGTTGAGCTCCCACCCGCGTCCGATCAAGAGGCCGACCTCGGTGACCGACACCAGGTGCGCGATAGCAACGAGCCTGAAACCCAATTCGAAAACGATATCCTCGAAACGGGAGCCACCCAATCCGAACGCTGGAACAGTACAATCGAGAAGGGACCCCGCTACGATGCGTGGATAACGGAACACGACGGACGCTGCCCGCCCGCAGAGCGACCGTCACTCCTTCGGACAGCCTTCGTCCCGCAGTGCTCGTCGTACGAAGAGTACACCAAGGTCATGATTCTCGATGGCGAGCTGACGCTCGAAGAGAATCGACCCGCCAACATCGGACTCGAGCAAGCTCGCAATCCCGCAGTGACCGAGCCACAACTGGACACCCCGAACAGCCGACCGTTCACCGCAGTCCATCTGATCCCGCAAACGGACTGGAACAGCATCGTCAACAGCACCCCAAATTGACATCCTCTCCGCCCTGAACGGCAAAGATTTCCACGGCCCCGCACCGCTGGTTTGGGGTGTTTACAAGCGGTGCGAGGCGAATACCACGGGGCTTGACCCCATGGATGAAGCCGACAACTCGTGAACAAAGCCATTAACTCGAAACATCTCAAACAGAGTGGTGTGACGGCACACTTCGCGTCTAGCTTAGTCGGCGAAAACAAGCCGGGTCAGACGCTCTGCCGTGACCACCAAGTAGGAGTGGGAGACTCCGAATCCACGCCCGCGGAGACTGCGCTCCCTGTGGATTCCCTCGCGGAATCTGTAAACCGCGTCGTGGAAACGGGAAGCCTCGGGGCTTGACCCCGAGGCACTTCACAGTAGGCTGCGCTGGTGAACTCCCCTCCCCTACTCGCTCACGGCTGACGCCGTTCGCTCCGTGAGGAAGCGTCGTGTTAAGTTAAGCAAGAGGCGGTCAGAGTTTCAGATTCCTATGGCCGAAACCGACCGCCTCAGCGAGTGTACCGAGTGGATCGACTTGGATTTTGTGGAGCGAGAGCGGACACCCCGCGAACTCATTGAAAAGGGTATTCGACACCATCTCGCAGGTCTATCACTCTCGAATACAGTTATTCTTCTTGAGGAATCGGGTGTCAAACGGAGTCGAACTGCTGTTCACAACTGGATTCAAAAGGCCGATTTACAGCCAGCTGGCGGCGAAAGTGCGGATCGAGTCGCGGTCGATCAGAAATCGATCCGGGTCAACGACGAAGAGTACTGGCTGTACGCTGCAGTCGATCCCGAAACAAACAGAATCCTACACACTCGGCTCTTTCCAACGTATACGATTCCGATTGGGCGAGAATTTCTCACCGAGCTCTGTGAGAAACACGACGTCTCAGACGCCGTATTTCTCGTTGATGATGCCGCCGATCTCGCCGGTGCGCTCCGTCGAGAAGGGCTTGAGTATCGCGTCGAGATCCATGGCTATAGAAACCAAGTTGAACGTGTCTTTCGAGAGGTACAACGACGGATTTCTTCATTTTCAAACTGTTTCAGCAATGCCGGTCCGCAAACCGCGGAAACGTGGTTGCAAGCCCACGCCGTCTGGTGGAATCATGCTTAAGCTAACACGACGTGAGGAAGGGGGCTTAGCGCCTGTATTCAGCTAATCCCGACGCCTTCTACGGATTCCACAGAGCAGCTTGTCTTTTGACATCTCTTCCCGTAAACTTATGGTCTATGACCTCATATGTTATAGTACAGCAGAATGCCGAAGCGTCACCCGATCGAGTTGAACCGTGCCGTTCCCGGTGGGCGAGTGGAGATATTCGCTGTCCGCGACGGGGAGTATCCGGACGGGTGGTTTTACAGGTTTCAGTACTACCACCCCGAGACCGGTGAACTGCTCCGGTACGACGACGCGCACGACGACGACGATCTCGGCTGGCATCACCGGCACGTTCGATTCGGCGACGATACAGAGATAGAGTTTCACGGGCTCTCGGCGCACGTGACTCGGTTCCTGAACGAGATCGCGACGCTGGCGGAGACGGAGACCACCAATGATTGAACCCGACGACGACGGCTGGCCCGACAAGTACAGTGACCCTCGTGACCGGCCCCATCCCGATATCCTTCGCATCACCGTCGAATCGTTTGACGATGCGTTCGAGGACACGCTCGCCGCGGTCGACGCGGTCGCGGACGGCAACCTACAGCCCGCAGTGGTGTCGTTCGCGACGGTCGGCGACCTGCGGAAGATTCTCACTGATCGGCGGATTGAGCTCCTCCAGACATTGATGGATACCGAGGGGGCCGCTGAGAGCATCAGCGCGCTCGCGGAGGCGCTTGATCGCGACTACAAGCCAGTCCATGACGATATCACGCTGCTGGCGGATTACGGGATCGTGTTCATCGTCGAAGACGACGACCGCTCGAAGCGCCCGTACCTCCCGTACGAGCGCATCCGCCTCGATGTCGAGCTCACCGCGAGTGGCTCCGGTGAGGAGCCCGCGGCGGCGTGAAGCACTCGTTTATTGCGTTTGAGGACTTGACGCATTCCGGGACTGGACCGGTGCGTCGTGAGGACACATGTGGGCGTTCCGAACCCTGTACGAGCAGGCAGATCGACCGCCACGTACTGGTCTGCGTGGACGGACCACAGCTTTCGAGAGCAATGAATGGGTTATACTACTATATCAAAGTACTATTTTCCTCTACCTCGTCTGTGCCTACATGAGCGACCGACACTCACCAACTACCTTTACGGATATCAACGAGGCAGTCGGGACGGACTGGGAGTCTAACACCACGCCATACGAGCGCATCTGGAATGTCATTATCCACACATATAGCCCACTGTCAGCTGATACGGTCGCTAATACTGCGCGGACCGCTCCGAAGACCGCTCGAAAACATCTGAACGTGCTCGCAGACGAGGGGTTCGTTGAGACGACACCCGGCGAGCACGGCAGCACACAGTATCGTCGCTCGCCTGAATCACTGGTCATGGAACAGGCGTCCGACATTCTCGAGCACGTTTCGACTGACGAACTCGTCGCACGGATTCAGGACATGCGCGAGCAACTCACAGAATATCAGGCTGAATTCGGCGTCGAGTCCCCTGAAGAGTTAGCCGTCAGCCAAACGAATCAGGTGCTCGCCGAGTCCGGGGGTCCACAAGCAGAGATCGATCCCGAGCGGATTCGTGAGTGGAAGACGCTTCGTCGGAACCTCGCGTTCGCAAATGCGGCCCTCTCGATCAGTACCGCCGAGCAGTTTGTCGACGATGATCGTCGCTCGACTGACTAGAGCAATGTCATGGTCAGAATTCGCTGCGAGTGCACCGACAGAATGTCCCAAGACGGCCGTCGAAACTAACCAAGTGATCGTGGACAGCCATGGCGACCTCGCGCATCCGGTTGGCTTGAGCCGCAGTCGTCACTGTTGTCCCGTCGCTCTTCAGTAGACTGGCGGAACCAGGAGCATTAGTGCCTCTGGCCCGGCAAAAACGGGTATGTATGAAGACCGTCCTGCCTTCGGCCAGAGGCTATCAGAACTTGCGGAACTTGGGGTAATAGAA
>NZ_SGUB01000038.1:0-17892 GCF_005435235.1 Halorubrum sp. GN12_10-3_MGM | reverse complement strand
GCCCATACCGCCGCCCATCCCTCCACCCATGTCGCCGCCGAAGGGATCGTCGTCGCCGTCCATACCCCCGGAACCGTCGTCGCCGGATCCGTCGTCGTCGAGGAACCTGTCGAGGACGCTCGCACCGACGAGCCCCAGCGTGGCGACTGCCCAGACGGCGGTTGGAGCTCCCCACACCGGTAGTTCGAGGCCCATTACCGTGTACGACCCGCAGAAGGCACTTCAATTCACCCCTCAAAATATCAACCGTGAGAAAGCATGCCGTCGGGCGAATATCAGACGTTACAGGAGTATATGCGGAGAACTGAGACGGGACCGGACCGGCCGCCGATCGGCGCTCAGATCGCCCGCTCGAAGCCGTCGGCGGCGCGGACGACAAGCCGACCGTCCGAGCGGAGCCGAACCGTGCGGCCAACCGCGTCGCCGACGTCGCTGGCGACGATCGGGACGCCGGCGGCGTCGAGCACCTCGCCGACCCGCTCGACGTTCCGCGGACCGACCGCGTCGGTGAGGTCGAGCATCTCGGCGCCGCCGGCGACCCGCGCCTCCAGACGGCGGGGGTCGGCGCCGGCGTCGTCGAGCCCCCCGATCAGCGAGTCGATCCCGGTGTCGACGTACTTCGCGGGCCGCGAGGCGGCCGTCGTCCGTCCCTCGCCCGCGGGCAGCATGGCGTGGAGGAGTCCGCGGACGCCCGCCCGTCGGTCGACGAGCGCGACCGCGACGCAGGAGCCGAGCCCGCTGGTCGTCAGGATCGCGTCATCGGCGGTGACCGCGAGCTCGCCCACGCCGACCTTGATCCGCCCAGGGTCGTCGGAGGCCGCGCCACCGGTGACGGCGGCCGGGTCGGCGACTGCGTCGCTCTCCGTCCGCTCCGGCGGGTCGTCAGGCCCATCGTCGGAGAGCGAGCGGGTCACGGGTCGGAAAGGTGGTCGAGCGCCCGAGCCAGTTCGCGCTCGTCGGGGAGCGCGTACACGTCACAGCGCGCTTGGATCCCCTCGGTCTCGATAGCGGTGTCGATCACAAACCCGTAATCCTGTCGCTCGCTCAGCTTCGCGACGAGCGGGCTGATCGTCGAGGCGCCGATGTCGTGGACGAACTCCGGCGGCGAGTGGGTGATCGACGTGCCGAGCACGTTCGCCCAGCCGTCGATGAACCCGCTCGTCATCACGTTGCCGAGCTCGCAGAGCGCGTTTTGGGCCATGTCGCCGAGCGGCTCGTCGGGCTCCATCGGGAGCATCGCATCCGCGACCGCCGCCGCCGAGGACTCCTCAAAGAGGATCGCGAGGTAGCCGCTCGGCTCTCC
Organism: Halorubrum sp. GN12_10-3_MGM; assembly: GCF_005435235.1. Taxonomy (NCBI): domain Archaea; kingdom Methanobacteriati; phylum Methanobacteriota; class Halobacteria; order Halobacteriales; family Haloferacaceae; genus Halorubrum; species Halorubrum sp. GN12_10-3_MGM. The sequence goes on along the minus strand of NZ_SGUB01000038.1, from coordinate 16,589 downwards.
CTGGAGCTCAAACACCGTCCCCGCATGGGGCTCGGTGCCGACCTCTGCGGGCACGTCGGCGAGCGGGACGAACCGGAGCCGGCTCACGTCGACGCTCGTCTCTAACCCGGTCATCATCGCGATGTTGTCGGCGGCGTTCGCCGACCCCTTCTTCGCCAGCGACGAGAACGTCGACAGCGACTCGTACGGCACCGCCGTGCTCGCCGTGCCGCCGGCCGCCTCGCCGCCGGCCGCTGCCGCGGGCGCCGTCTTCCCGACGATGAGGTCGCGGAAGGGCCCCGAGTCGGGCAGCATGTAGATGGAGAAGTCGAGGTCGGTCGTCGTCGCGTCGAGGCGGCTCTCGAAGAGGAACACACCGTCCCCGGCAAGCGCGCCGTCCGGCAGCACCGCTGCGCCGTCCGCCTCAAAGTACCGCGGGGGCGACATGTCGATTGCCTTCCCGAGGTAGTTCGCCCAGCCGTCGAGGAAGCCGCCCAAGGCGATGTTGCCGACCTCCGTCACGGCGCTGCGCTCCATCGACTGCCCGCCGGGGAGAAGCGAGAGCAGGGCGTCGGCGTTGACCGCGTCGAACGCGAGGACCGCCTCGCCGTCTAACCCGCCGCGGAGCCCGACGCTCACGCCGATCGACTCCCGGCCGGCGAACGACTCGGCGAGGTCCTCGCCGCTGGCGACGCTCGCGCCCGTCACCTCCACCGCGAGGTCGGTCCCAGTCAGGTCCGAGAGCGCGCCGGCGGCCTGTTTGGCCCCCCGTTCCGCGAGGCGGTTACAGGCGCCGAGTGCGCGGACGTCGACGCGCATTATACCGCCGAACCGATGGCGTCGAGCACGTTCGGCTTCTGGAACGGCTTCGTGATGTACCCCTCCGCGCCCGCCTTGATGGCCGCCTTCATCTTCTCCTCCTGCCCGACACTGGTACACATGATCACCGTCGCGTCGGGATTGTCTTCGAGGATCTCCGTCGTTGCCTCAATACCGTCGCGGATCGGCATCACGATGTCCATCATCACGAGGTCCGGCCCGTGTTCCTCGTACATGTTGACCGCCTCTACGCCGTTCTCTGCCTCCCCGACGATCTCGAACTCGCCCTCGAGGATCTCCCGGAGCAGGTTCCGCATGAACTCCGAGTCGTCGGCGATGAGTACCCGCGTAGCCATTGTTGTCTGAAACCGGGCGCAGCGATCACTTAATCGCTCCCCCGCGGTTCTCAGCGATGAGAACGGAGCTGTCACGAGTCGAGCGCGGCGCGGGCGCGAGGAGCGACGAGCAGCGGCGGAAAAGCCCGAGGCGGCGGCTCGTGCGAAGGCCGATGGTCGGAGCGCCGGTCAGACCTAGTGCCTGAGGAGGTGGACCGCGCCGACGAGGACGGCCCCGCCGAACGCCTCGTGGGCGCCGAACGGGAGGGGATCAGCCCCGAGCTGCGCGAGCCGTCGTCGGTCGGCCCCTCGGACAGCGCGCCATCGCCGTCAGTCCCGTTGGCGGCGTGCTCGCCGTCGGGGCCCTCCCCGTCGTCGGATGCCGTCTCGTCGGTCGACTCGCCGTCGTCGTCCGGCCCGTCAGCCGCGTCGTCGTTCGCGGCGCTGGTGGTCGTCCCTCCGTCGCTCGTGTCGATTCACGAGGTAGAAGCGCCCGGGCGCGTCGGGCGTCTCCAGTTCGGCCGCGTCGGCGAGAAAGAGTGTGATGTCCTCCGGGTCGGCCCGCGACAGGTTGAGCCGCGAGGCGGGCTCGTTGATCCCGGGGTTCGTTTGCCTGACGCGGAGCGACACCCCATCCTCGGCGGTCAGGAAGTCCCTCAGCACGCGGTGATCGACCGTCTGGCCGGCCTCAAGCGGGCCCGCGTCGCGCGCTGCCGAGAAGTGGAACAGCGCGCCCCAGATGCCGGTCGCCTCGGACCCGAAGACGATCCGGTTGCCCTTCGTCACCGCAGTCCGGTCAAGCCCGTTGGCCTGGAGCCCGGCGAGCGACTTCATGTCGCCGTTGCTGTCGCTGTCGAGGGCGGCCAGGTCGATGCTGGTGAACACCTCGATGTCGTCGCGGAACGCCGGATTCTCCAAGCCGAGGTCGGCTTTTTCCTCGACCTCGGTCGGCTGGACGATGCCCGACTCGTCAACGGCGAGGGTGCCGTCAGTGATCGCGAGCCGGTACCGCTGCGAGACGAGCGGGCGAACGAGCCTGGCGGCGGCCGTCGCGCCGGCGAAGCCGCTGACGTTGGCGAGGGAAGTCGCTGTCACATCGCCGTCCGCGTTCCTGAACGTGAGACCACACGAGGCGTCGTCGCGGGTACAGCTCCGCCCGTTGGTCTGGTTCGTCCCGATCGTCCGGGTGGTGATCGTTATAAAGAGCAAGGAGAATACCCGCGCCTTTAGGCCTGTCTCTTACCCACAAGTTCACTGAGTCCCAAACAGACGTTTCAGACGCTGTCGAATCCAATCTATTCGCGGAAGATCGAGGTGAGGAGTGATTCGGGCGGTGATATCGGCAGTGGGGGGTTGCTGAATAGGGTAAACGAGATCAGCAAAATCGTCCTATAGAAGTGTTATGTCTGTAGATATCGAGGTTTCGGTCGGATTTATTGACCTCAACAACGACTCGATTTGTGGGTAAGAGACAGGGCTTTAGCCGGAGGAGGATGTCAACGTCGTCTGGCCGGTGATCTTGATCACGTCGACGTACCCAACCGACTGGCCGGTGTCGCTGAGCCGGTTCCCGCCGACGAGCAGGTACGCCACCCGTTGGGGTTGTTCGCTGTGTGGCGTATCTCGATCGGATCGCCGGCCACGGGGGTGTAGGTCGCCCGGGAGAAGCCGCCACTGATTATCAGACCGTGTAATGAGGCCGGCGAACTCGGCCGCCGAAATCGAGAATCACCCGACGCAAACGCCTCTGCCGGTCCGAAGAATTAAGCCCTGCGGGAGCCCGAATCACGGCAATATGCCATCGTGTCCCCGCTGTGACGCACCGGTCGACGACAACGCGCGGTACTGCGCACAGTGTGGCGCCCCGCAGACAGAGGACGCGGCTGAGGAGCTAGACGAGTACGTCCAGCGGCAGGCGGAGCAGGTCGCCGGATCCGACGGCGGGGGCGGCGGAGGCAGCGGATCGAGCGGGACCGACGTTTTCCCGTCGACAGAGGAACTCACCGACCGCGAACAGCTGTGGCGGCGGGGGTCGTATGTCCTCGGCTACGGAACGATCGTGATCGCGATGACCCGCGTGCCGGCGGCCGAGTCGTGGCCGCTGATCCTCGCCAGCGTGGCGATCTTACCGCCGATCCGCCGGCTCACCGCCGAGCCGCTGGGCAGTCCACTCAAACGCGAGGTGATGGCGGGGATATACGCAGTTTTCGCAGTCATCGGGATCGCGTTGTTCGTATTGTTGGGGTGAACCAGTGGGTGGCAGTTTTGTGAGGAATTTTGCCTACCATCCGTCTTTAGTTACGCTTTTCGTGGCATATTGTTGATGGCTTGCTATCTTGTGACTTCGGTCTGTCGCGGGTGAATTCTATTCGGCTTAGAGAGACTCAAATCGGGAGTTGTAGCTACTCAGGGGAACACAGTGACTGTATCAACAATCACCTACCGAAGAGTGAGAGGAAAAAATGACGACGTTATCAGCTGTGTTGGCGCCGGGAAATGAGCCCAACGACTAGCAATGCTATGAGGGCAGCTACAACCCCAAATCCAGGCGTTGAGCCGTCCGTATCTTCTCCTTCGTCTGTTTCATCCTCTCCGCTTGCGGAGTCTTCGTCAGCGCTATCACTTTCATCGTCACTTCCCATGCCGTCATCAGCACCCTCGTCACTATCCGTGTCATCTGTCTCGTCACCATCATCTGGGACCTCAACGGTCAGCGTTCCAGTTTGACTATCCGATTCAGTCATAACGGTGTACTCAAGGCTGCCTTCGATTCCCGACGTGTTGATCCCAGTAAATGTAACAGTCGTGCTACCCTGCTGGTCAAGTGTTACTTCTTGAGTGGCGACCGTGTCGTTCCCAACACGGAGTTCAACATCCTGAGTGCTGTCGCTGTAGCGGCTCGTTGTGACTGTCGTGGATACATTGAACCGTTCACCTTGCGTCACAGTGATATTCTGCGGATCAAGGTTCGAGAGGGAGAACGTAGTCGGGAGACTACCGCCGCCACCACCGCCACCACCGCCGCCACCACTGCTGTCATCGTCCTCCTCATCAGTGGTCGAAGATTCGGCGACTGCGAACGGCGAGAGACCGCTACTGGTTGCCGTCAGCCTAACGTCACCATTGGTCGGAGTTGCGTCGGTATCAAGCTGTTTCCACGCGCCATCAACGTAGTGTAGCAGCACGGCGTTTTCTGTAGCGATTCCTACCTCGTCGAGCCGAGACTGACTGATCGTTACTGTGACCTCTGTGTCTTCACTCACACTGGAATCACCACTAATGTCAAGATATGTCGCAACAGAATTATTGGGGATTGGTGCTCCTCCAGTGGGTGAAGACGACTCAGTGACCGACACGTTCTTTACACCAGAATCAGACGGCAGGCGAACACTCACGTTGCGGACGTTACCGTCTCCTGTAAGCTGAACATTAGTACGCCCGTCATCAACAGAGTTGCTTCCGCTGCTGATCCCATCAATGACCTCAAAGTCGACTCGATTTGAGGACATCCGCGTTGGGTCTCCTTCAACCATTGCAACGTGAACAGCGACGTACTCACCCGGGGCAAAGTTCTCAAGTGTGTCGACAGTTAGGGTAGTATCGCTCCCTGCTTGTTTCGAGGTTACAGAGGCATTTATTCGTGAATCGCCCACAGAATCGGTCTGCGGTTCGCTAAATTCACCCTCATTCGCAAGGAACGTGATGACGTCAGGAAGTGCGTAGACGCCCGATCGTTTGTTTGAGGTTAGAGTGCGGCCAAATGCTGACACATCATCTTTCGTCCGCTGAACACCATTAACCTCGTCAATTGAGTGTTCGATTTCGAATTCATCTGGTGTCGTATCAGCGTCGATGTCACTAGGGGCTACAAGAGTTAGGTCTTCGCTGGCTACTTGTGATTCATTCCAAATTGCGACAGCATGCTCGATGTCACTGCTTCCTAAGTTAGCGTTAACATCGAATGTCACACTATCGCCCGCCGCATATGTTTCGCTGGCACGTTGGACACTCAGCGTAGATGCCGTCTCTTGGACAATCGCAGAGTCAACGCCAACAACGCTCACGTTACCCGGAACAGTAATGTCACCGTTGTTGTCGACGTTAAGTCCTTGGCCGCTGTTCGTAACTACTGCCATGTAGAGATACGACCCTGGCTCAGCGTTGTTGATTGTGAAGTCGGCCCCGCCGTTCGTTACCTGCTGGGAGCTAACATTGTCAAACGTGACATCGTCGCTATCTGCGTTGTCACGAATGAACTGACGGAGGGTATCAATATTAGTCGTGGATGGGACTTGTGTGTCTGTGGACTCAATCCTCGCAGAAATGAGATGAACCTGTTCGTTGTCAAGGTTATCACCGGGATCAAAGCCCAAGTCGATTGTGGCAGCATTCTCATGTACAACCAACCGGTTAATCCCTAGGTCGGCGTTAACACTTGGGGGAAGGTTGTCAAGGCGTGCGCCGGTGTCCATATTTTCCACCGCTGTTGCAATAGCATTGTTTTGGCTTCGATCTACACGAAGCGTGAATGGTGCAGAATTCCAAACATCAACACTCTGCGTTACGTTGATAAAATCGCCGGACTGTTCAACCGGTTGACCGGTAGTGGGCGGATCATCTATTGCTTGGGGGGCTGGACCGACTGCTCCAGCAGCTCCTGCCACTGGGGACATGAGCATAACAGCAGTAATAACGCCCACAAACAACTTGTTGAGTGGCATACTAGTTCAGGTGTCACGCGGGGACATATTAATTTCTTTGGAGAGGAGTACCTCACCGTGGAACAGAGGTCGCACGATGCCGAAAGATTCAGTACCCCGATGGATCTGAATTGAATTATGTCACGGGTTTTGTTCGTTGCCCTCCTTGTTGCTTTAGCGAGCCTCTTTGGCGCAACAGCAGTCGTACAAGCGAACGGCTCAGATGTCATAACGGTTGAAAACGGAGAAGTTGATGTGCCGGACCGGTCCGTAGAGGTTGGACCATTCGGATCATACAACGTGTCATCGGTTGCCCCGATTAAGCCAGGTGAACAGATTGAAATTTCTGTTTCAAAGAACACAGATGAGCGATTTAATCTGTACTTGTACGACGCCAATGAGAATCCGGTAAAATCAACGAACACGACAGAATCTACTGTTACGTTTGATTCGGACGGTCTCAGCGCTGGAACCTACATACTTGCGTACTTTTCTAATGAAACGTTACAGACAATTCAACCAGTTGTGATTCAAGGGTATGAGACAACAGTCACTGCCCCGTCAACAGTTGCGGTTGGTGACAATGGTTCAGTAAATGTTACTCCAACAGCGTATGATTCTTCGGATGAGCCACCGATCGAAACTGTCGAAGTGGTACTCGTAGATGGCGAGACAACAGAGCGGATTACAGCAACTAAGGAAGGAGACACGTACACAGCACCACTTGATGATGAGTATGAACCTGGCGACTACCGCCTGTACGCTGCCGTGACTGGGACCGGTCAGGTTGCTGGAGAGTTCCCGAACATTCTCTCCGTGAGCGATGAGCAATCGCTGACTATCACTGAAGAAACGGCAGATGAGTCAGGAGACACCGGAAACAATGGTGGTAGCGGTGGCGGTGGCGGTGGTGGGGGAGGTAGTGCTGCTCCCGTGGACAATACGACATCTGAGAGTGTGAATGAGACGACTAACGCCACCAGTGAAAACAAGTCAGTCAAAGTAAACAGTACTGGTCAGAACGTCTCGAACACGACTAAAAGTAATGTAACAGCAGACGGAGAAGCGAATACCACCAACGCTACAGGCAGCGAGAATTCTGACCCGAGTGGAAACGTTACGGGAAGTACACAAGACACTGGAGACAATAGTAGCCAAGTAACTGAACCATCGGAACCAAACCCAGATCAGAATACCGACGAATCAGTTCCACTAAATGGTCCTACGCTGCTGCTAATTTCGCTGTTTGTGATTGGAGCGGTGACACGGCTCAGAAATTGACATCCTCCTCCGCGTGAACGCGGAGGAATCCCGAGCGGTGGGTGTTTCAGGTTCACAGTTCAGTCACTCAGCTTTGAACGTTGAGTATCTAACACTTAATCGACCGAAAATGGCGGCTGAGACGGTGTGAGCATGGAAAAGGGAGTTCAGCCGCAGACGCTCCACTCTCCACTAGAGGTTCAAACGCCGTGAACGCTGCCTTCATTATCCTCTGTGAATCACTCTCCAGTTCGGCCGATACCGTAAACTCCTCGTAGAACGTCTTTCCCTCCGATTTCGGGCCCAATAGTGTCAACACGACAACGTTCAAAGCTGAGACAATCACACAACTCCCACACCTTTCGGGCACGGGTAGCGTGGAAGAGGCGCGTCAGGGCCGGAAAATTGTCAACCAGTTGCTTCAACGTCGATCCAAAGATGGAGGTTACGATATGCGTTCTCACTGGTGGGTGTATCTGGCAGACTGCCATTATATAAGAGGTACTGAACCCGAAGGTTCTCACCAGTCTGTGGTGGGCGAAGGGTATGTTGCTGATGGTGGGTCTCGTTGTGAGGGACCGTCACCTCAAACCGATCAATTTCGGTCCGATCAAGTACAGTTGTTGAGTTGTCTGTCGTATTGACTTCTTGTACCTGGACAACAACAGTATACGTCGTCGATTGATACTCATTGTTTCCGATTCCGACGATCAGTTCGGCTGTCTCGCCTCGTGTCATCGTTTCAGGATATCCGTCGGCAACGAGTTCACCATCAGGATTCTCCGTAAGGAGGTAAAACTCAGTGAACTGCTCGCCTTGAGGTGGAACCGCAACCGCATAGCCAACGCTGCCGATAGCAAGTAGTACCGAAATGGCGAGTACAATATTGAGTGTGCCGTCAACCCGATCATCCGGATCAAACAATTCTTGTTTTGTGGCACCGATCCAATCGCGATAAGGGACAACGAACCGCTCGTCTGGCGGCAGTTCCCAGCGGCGTTGTGCGGCAACAGCGACACAGATGAGTGTGAACCCAGCAACGCTCGTCGCAATTGGGACAAGCCGGATTCCCCATGGTGTGAAGTTCAAGATGAGCCCGATCAGCGGCACAATCGCGATCGAGAGCCCAAACGAGAGCGCCGTCCGTTCGATCCCGTCGATCCCTGAACTATCAGTCGGGTCAGAGTTGACCGTTTCTGTATTGCCGTATTCTGCGGCTGCCTCAGTACCTGGAACTGGCTGCGGTGTTGAGTCGTCGGTGCTCGCTGTTTGCTTTGATTGCTCGGCGGTTTCGGCCGGTGGAGACTCCGATCCGGATTCTGGAAAGAGCGCGGCAATGAACGCATATCCAGGGAGAAACAACACGAAAGTGAGCCCAAATCCGACGCGGAGTGGCGTCTCATTGACTACGGGTACGAAGACAGTCGCAAGCGTCAACAACGTCAGGATAACTACCGCAGCGAGATCAGCTGGCAGTCGACGGATAGGATGTGGAAGAACGAGCCAAACATCCTGACGATCCACCATGGTGCTCTGAAATGGGACAGAAGACAAAAGTCACTCGGTCAGCGAATGCGTGGCCTACGTCTTTAGCCGGGAGAGCCAGCACCAGAGGATTGATGCCGGAGGATACAGAGACACGAGTAATGGGACTCGGGAAGCGACGCCAGTTTCTCTACGGGGTCGTCGCGTGGATGCTCAGTGTCATTGTCTTGTTGACGGCGCTTGAATCGTTGACACTAGAGCTCTTTTTTGTGATGTCGCTTATTGGACTGTTAGTCGTCGTTGAACTCACAGCCCCATTCAACGTGACACCACGTTGGCGGCGCCGTCTTCTACCTGTAATTGCGATTGGACTTGCGGGGTTCGGATATATCGTTATCAGACGCATCTTGGAGATTCTTCCAGAGGGAGTCATATAGATGCGTAGACCACCGGTCCCACGTCTCGTATTGTATGCGCTGATTCTCACGCTCAGTGTGGCAATCGTCATCGCAGCGAGTACAAGTACGGCTACATTCGGCGGGTATAACATCGACTGGGACGGAACGAGTGAGTTTCGAGAACTCGCAGATCAACAAAGCGAGTCACAGATCGCCCTCGAAACGACAGCCTATGAGCGTTCTAACACGAGTGAAACAACCGCAATTATTCTCGCTCCCGAAGAACCCTACACAGCAAACGACTCACGGCGTGTCCGAGCGTTCGTACGGTCGGGTGGCACTGTTGTCATTGCTGATGACTTCGGTTCCGAGGGGAATGCGTTACTCTCAGCGGTCGGTGCGGATGCCCGGTTTAACGGGACACAACTACTAGATGAACGTGAGTACTACCAAGCGCCCTCACTCCCAGTAGCGACGAACATCACTGACTCACAGTATACCTCTGACGTTGCGCAGCTGACGTTGAACGGCGCAACGGCAATCGACGCCAACGGATCAACCGTACTCGCCACAAGCTCGCGGTTCGGCTATCTCGATCGAGACGGAACAGGAGGATTATCGCCGGGGGATGAACTGAGTACCTATCCGGTAGTGACCGTCGAATCCGTTGGTGATGGACGCGTGATCGCGGTGAGTGATCCCAGTGTGTTCATCAATACAATGCTAACGCAGCCCGACAATGAGGCGTTCGCGACGGCACTCTTGGAGACACGCCAGCAGACGCTTCTTGATTACTCGCGAGCTGGTGAACAACCACCTCTATCTATCATACTCTTGGCTGTTCGGTCATCAGTAGTGGTTCAGATGGGTCTCGTCGGGGTTGGGATTGGATTCGTCTGGGCGTACGGTGTCTTCGGTCGGTTCACCAGCCGATCGATCTGGGGTGGGCTACTCGAGATAGTACCGGAGCCCCTACGTGACCACTTCCCAATATGGCTTCGTGAAATCACTAGTGGCGACGAGGATACGCCGACGGAACTTATTGATGAGGACACGCTCCTCAGATCGCTCAGTCAGCGACATCCCGGGTGGGATGAGACACGACTTCGGCAGGTGATGACAGATGTTTTATCCGAGCGCTCACGAACCGAAGATGATGAGTAGTCCGGAGGGGGTGTATGAGGCGATCTGTGAGGCGACCAGTGGGGTCGTCGTCGGAAACGAAGACATTCTGGAGGGGCTTACGATAGCACTACTGACAGACGGCCACGTCTTGCTTGAGGGAGTTCCCGGTGTCGCAAAGACTACCATTGCCAACGCATTCGCGCAGGCAACAGGCTTGTCGTATAGCCGGGTTCAGATGACACCGGATATGGTTCCGGCTGACGTCGTCGGAACAAACGTATACCGACAAGCAACAGGGGAGTTCCAACTACGGAAAGGCCCGGTGTTTGCGAATCTTGTCGTGGCCGACGAAATAAATCGGGCAACCCCAAAAACACAAAGCGCACTGTTGGAGGCGATGGAAGAGTCAACGGTTACTATCGACGGCGAAACACTCTCGTTGCCAGCACCGTTCATGGTGATTGCGACACAGAACCCAATCGAAATGGAGGGTGTCTTCGAGTTGCCTGAGGCCCAACGGGACCGATTTCAGTTCAAATACACTGTCGATATTCCCGACCGAGCAGAGGAACGAGAAGTACTCAACCGATTCGATAGTGCGCCGGCGTTGGATGCGGAGACAGTCTCACAAGTCGTTGACTCAGATGAGCTTGCGGCCGCACAAGACGTTGTCACAGACGTGTTCGTTGCTGAGCCGGTCAAAGAGTACATCCTAGATCTCGTCGCTGCAACACGAGAGGCAGCCACGCTCCAGTATGGTGGCTCACCGCGGGCCACACTGGCGTTTCTCCGCGGGAGTAAGGCCCGGGCAGCGATCCGAGGCCGTTCGTATGTCATTCCTGATGACGTGAAAGCGCTCACAGAGCCCGTGTTCGTCCATCGAGTCATTCGGACGACTGATGCGGAACTTGCCGACCAGTCTGTCACAGCGATCATTGAGGAGATCGTCGATGGTGTGATGCCGCCAAGCGCAGATCTCGAGTTCGACGCGAACAGCCAACCACAGGCACCCGATGGCGGCTCAGAACTCGACGAAGAGTAGTCCGAGACCGCTACACAGCAGGACTGTGTGGAGACCACCGGCTTCAGGTCTCATTTTGAGTGTCGTACCGACAGGTGATCGCGAGCGGGTCATCGTCAGTTATCTCGACACGGACCGGTATACCAAGCGTTTCAACCAGACTGACAGCCAGAAATGAGGGAATCGGATGATCGATTCCCGTGGGATCACCGAGGCCGGCACCAACCACTTCGAAGGTGACCCGACCTGTGTCGGTATCGACCGCGTACTCAACCCCATCAGCGAGTTCAAACAGTTCAACCAGCGCATCGGCAGCCGTCGCCGCAACCGTGTGCGGAGTCTCACTGAGTGGCTGGCTGCGGGTGTCTTCAAACGCCTCGAAGAGTGGTCTCCCAGTTGGATGGAAGGCGACGCCACCCTGCTCAGGTGTCTCGGGAACGACAAACAGATCCGATAGTGCTGAATCAGGTGGAAGCGGCCGGTCTTGGTAGCGTGGAACGAACAATCGGACGTCATCTGTCGGCACATACACCGGATCTCCTTCCAAGCCAAGTTCATCCACAGTCGCATCGCGATCGGCTCGGAGCGCTTGGAATAAGCGCGCACCTACGCGCGCGGATACAAATCGTTCTGGGGTTAACACGAACGTAAGCACACCGGCGAAGACACCAGTTCCGCCGAGAGCGAACAGGACAGTCCGAGCGTCTGGAAAGATGAGCCCACCGGCGATCCCGGCAACACCAACAATAAACAATCCGAGTGCGGTCCGTCGATAGGTGGCCTGTTGGGCGCGGGCATACTCTTCACGGAGTTGGCGATTCTCCGCTTCAAGGACAGCAAGTTGTCGCCGGAGATCAGCTGGTGACGTCTCCTCAGGTGATTCCGACTCCGTCACAGCCGATCGTGTTGCGTCTGTCTCTCCGGTACTGGCCATTCCGTCGCTGTCCCTTTCGAGACTGGTATGTTTACCTTTTCGGCTCGCTTTCGTCGTTGGTCGAAGAAGGATTGCTCTGGATCTCGTCAGTCTCGCTCAACTCAGAGGATGGACCAGTATCGGGATCTGTGTCGGGAACAGAAGTCTCACCGGCTGTCTCGTCAGTTGACACAGCAGTTGTCATCTCAGCACCACTAGCCCCGTCGGCTAACGGTGTGCGATCCAAAGCGACACGACCGAGCTGTACCAACGTCACCCGCCGGGCAAGATACGTCCCCACTATGACAGCGATACAGAGGAGCCCACCTGCCACGACGAGCCCCTCACGGAGTCCAATAGCAACGACAGCCACGAGTAAGCCATACGTCGGTAGCGTGCCGATAAATACTGCCCACCGCTGGTGACGTCGGGCAGGCTCAGTAAGCACACAGAGCAACGCGAGTTGCGTCACACCGACAAGCAGCGTGTCTTCGAGAGAGATCGTGGGAAAAACGGCAAGCTGGCCTGTAGCGAAGGCAATCGGTGCGGGGAGCACCCCTGCGACGAGTAACAACGGAACGGCAATGAGGAGTTCACGCGTCATCCCGGTAATAGCGATAACGCCGAGGAGGATAACCAGCGCACCGATACTGACGGGATCGCGAGCTCGAAGTGATCCGATGGGCGGGTCCATACGCGACTGTGGTGTGTCCGTGTGAGTCATCGGGTAGTTGAACTCATCCGACGGTGTGCGAGCACCGCATCGACACGGCTGTCTGGTGCGATTTCGAGTGCTGTCATTCGGGGATGCGTATCGAGATCCTGGCGGAGTGTTTCAAACGTTCTATACTGGTCGTATGCGACATCGAGATCCGTCAGCCCAGCCGGTTCGAACAGACATTGGGGAGTCAAAAACAGGATCGTCCGGCCACCGCCACGGACAGCAGCCTTCACCGCCTCCGTTACTGTGGTCGGATCTGTATCACTGGTAACGATAACGAGCACGTCGTCGGCGCCGACTTGGTTACGAACGCTGCGGACAGTCCCGACAAGTGGGTCATCACGGATTCGTGTCACATACGGGTCCTGATCACGCAGATACGCTCCGAGAATCCGCGCAAATGGTGTCTCATCATCAGTGAGGCGATCACTCCGCTCACGGGCCTCGCGCGCCGTCCGTCCACCTGAGGATGAGTCGGCAGTGGTCGGGACGAGGCCATACAGTCGAGACTCGATCTGTGCGTACGTCTGATCGCTTGTCCCAGATTGAACGATATTCGTCAGGCCGTCATCACCGACCGTGCGTAAGCCAAGTGGGTCATCACGAGTAGCAGCCGCGCGTGTGATTCCGATTCCCACCTCACGGGCGTACTCCAACATCGTCTCTCCGTCACGGCCCACCCCCATCTGTGAGCGGTGGTCGATGATAAGCGTCGTCCGCCGATCGGTTTCTCCTTCGGTTTCTCTGATATAGGTCTCTGCGAGCCGCGCCGTTGCGTTCCAATCGATCTGTTGAACATCATCACCGGGGACGTACTGTCTGAGTTCCCGAATTGTCACGCCAGGACCAGGACGATCCGATTGGTGTTGCCCATAGGCGCTGTCAACGCGTTCACCACCCCGGCCGACATGGAGGTCCGGCGTTGGTGGACGGACCGTTACCGTCGGTGTGGTTTCCCACTCAACATGCGTCTGATACAAACCTAGCGGATCGTGTAGAGTTATGATTGGCTTGGGGAATTCAAATCGACCCGATATCGAGGCGGTGACGGTGAACTCCATCGTGTCTTCTGTGTCACCTGGCGCTAGCGAGAGCGTCTGATCGCCGGCTTCGGTGGTGACGCCCGGTGGAGTGGTCGCCTGAACGGTCACCGGGAGGGTAGTACGAGTGTTCGGTCGCGATAGCGACACCGTAGCTATAATCGGCGTATCAACAAGTGTATCATCAGCACCGAGCGTGTAGGTTACTGTCGTTCGGTCGTATGCCTGCGTGAATGTCCGACCCGCAACCGCGGCGGTGGCAAGAATCCACGCGCCGAGTCCCGCTGCCGCAAGTAGCAACGCCGGTCGTTCAGCAAGCACACCGATGATGACGAAGACAAGACCGCTTCCGGCCGTTGCCCACCAGCGGTCTGTGACGTCCATTGGGTACATCTCAGTTTCAATTCAATTCAAACTTGGCTTCCGATCTGGCCGTTCATCTTTGAGGAAGAGGAACATTCAAATCACCTGACGGCTGGTATACTGGTGTGTCGGCTCGCCGTCGCCGCTACAGCGCACTCGCCGCTGCGATCATTCTTGTCAGTGTCATCGCCGGTGGGGTTGGAGCAACCCCAGCTCCAGGGCCAGAAAGTTCGGCCACGAACGGGACAGCTAATGAGACGGCCAACGCCACGCCCCCGCACCAGAACCCCGAAGTCATCTCTGAAGCTGGTGACGACCAACGCGTCGCAAGCCATCTCGCGACACAACTAGGGTCACGGTTGAATCTGAGTGCGGCCGCACTCAGCGAGGGTGAGTACGCGGAGGGTCGGCTACCACTCGAAGCCGAAGAATATGCTGTCCTTCTCGAGCGGTATTCGGCCGTGGCTGCTGACATTGGTGCCGAGGAGACAGCGGATCGGTTCAATCTAACTCGTGAACAGCAGCTACAACTGACAGATTCAATCGAGGAATTGGAAATAACTGGCCAAGAGTATCAGAATGCGGTCGACAACGGGAGTGATGAAAAAGCACGGCAATTGGCACGTGAACTCCTAACGACTGCTGAAGAGCTGAATCAAACGACAACGGAGCTCAACGAACAGTACGACGCACTCGAAACAGAGACTGAAATCGATTTCAACGCAACACAGGAGTCGATCTCCGTCGTTCAACAAACGGTCCAGCGAGCGGCGGCTGGCGTCATCGACCGTGAGTTTACTGAGACGAACATAACTGTCGAGACGAACCAAACAACGGTCGCCGCAAGTGATCCACTGCGTGTTTCCGGACAGCTGACCAGGGTCGATGGAGCGCCAATCAGGAACGCATGGGTAAGCGTTAGCTTAGGTGAAGATTCCATCACGACACGCACGACCGAGACTGGACAGTTCGAGACGACATACCGACCACTGCTCGCCTCGACAAGTGCGAGGAACCTCACAGTAGCATATACGCCCACTGGGAGTGAGCCGTATCTTCCAGTTACGGAGACGGTTGCCGTCTCGATCACTGAGCAGGCTGCGACATCGGTCGAACTCGAGAACACGACTCAGGCGGCCGCGTTCACCGAGCCAGTTCAGGCCACTGGACAGGTTATGATCGCAGCCGAATACAACCGATCGCTTGCGGGCATTCCCATTGTTTTGACACTCGACCAGCAGCGGATCGCGACTGCCGAAACCAATGCTAGTGGTCGCATTACGCTTTCGGGATCGATGCCGGAGACAATTCCAGCCGGTGATGCTAATCTCCAAGTGTCAATCGATCGGCGTGAGCTGGCGATCGAGCGGTCGATGGCAACGGCACCGATCACCGTTCGATCGACCCCAACAGACCTCTCGATTGACCCGACCGTCACCAGCACGAACGAGACTCGGAATGTAACGGTGGGTGGGCAGTTACGGACTGCCGATGGTGACCCACTGTCCGATCGATCTATTCGTGTCGCGATCGGAGAGACTACTCTCGGTACTGTCGAGACGAATGCGAGTGGGGGGTATCAGGCTACTTACGAGCTTCCAGCCGGTCTTCGTGGCAGTGACATCACGGTGACTGCGACCTTCGAGGGTACTGGCACGAACCTAGAGGCGAGTGCGGCTCAACAACGCGTGCCACTTCCAAGCGCCGGAGTTGGAGTCGGCAGAGTCCTCGCTGGTGTCGTTGGTGGTGGCCTCTTAGTAATGAGTGTTATCGTGGTGTTGCTCGCTTCGCGTGGCGTTGATCGAGAGTGGATCACGCAAACCTGGGCTCGAGTTACCGATTCAACGGACCCGGCCGCAGACTCCGGGACAACGACAACCACCGCGTCGTCTGCCACGACTGGACTGTCAGATAACGGCCAGATAGAGGCGGTCACGCAGGCATCATTACATTCGGCCCGTGAAGCGCTGGCTGCTGGCCACCCAAATGTTGCCGTCCAGTCTGCGTACGCAGCCGTCCGGTCACGGTTACAATCTAGTGACTCACTGTCGACCCCACAGACTCATTGGGAGTTTTATCGCCAGTTACATGCCGATCATGAGATCAATACGGCACAGTTAGCACAGGTCACAGAAGCGTACGAGACCGCTACGTATTCGGCAGACGGACTGTCATCGGATGCGGCTGCCGAGACCCTCTCAGCAGTAGAGGAACTGATCGGGGACCCAGGAACAGGTTCCACTCGTTGATTCCTGCGAAAGAATTCTATTCAACGCGACTATATATCTCCCAAAATTATCTTAGTACGTGTTTACCCCGGAGTCTCGACAGCCGGCACAGCGTGAGCCCGTGAGATCAGTTCATTGTTACTGACGGCTCGACGAAGCTCTTCGTATGGATTGCGTCCCTGCTGGCGCCACGTCGCCAGCA
>NZ_SGUB01000037.1:0-20635 GCF_005435235.1 Halorubrum sp. GN12_10-3_MGM | reverse complement strand
GAGCAGGTCGACGACGGGGGCGACGGCGGGGACGGGGGCGGCGGCAACGGAACCGACGACGGCGGATCGGAGAGCGGCGACGGCGGCGACGAGACGCCGACCCTGACGGTCGCCACGTACACGAACTTCATCGACGCGCCGTCGGTGAGCCCCGGCGAGTGGCTCAAAGGGGAGTTCGAGAGCCGGTACGACGCCACGCTGGAGTGGGCGACGCCCGACAACGAGGTGAACTACTACGTTGAGCGCGCCGCCTCTGGCGCGGGCATCGACGCCGACCTCTACGTCGGGCTCACGACGGAGGACCTCGTCCGCGTCGACGGGGCGCTCGACGAGGACCTCTTCGCCGAGGCGGGCGACGTCGACGGGCGCGACGCGGTCAAGGAGGGACTCCGGTTCGACCCGTTCGAGCGGGCGGTCCCGTTCGACACCGGCTACGTCAGCCTCGTGTACGACAGCACGACCACAGAGGCGCCGGAGACGTTCGACGGACTGCTCGACGACGAGCAGGCGGGCGCGCTCATCGCGCAGAACCCCGGCGGCTCCGCGACCGGGCGGGCGTTCCTCCTCCACACGATCAGCCGCTTCGGCGACGGCGGGGTCGCGAGCGACGGCGACGGCGAGGCCGTCGCGGGCGGGGACGGCGACCCCGACTACGACTACCTCGACTACTGGGCGGAACTCCAAGCGAACGACGTGCGCGTGCTGGGGAGTTGGGACGACGCGTACGCGGCGTGGAGCGAGGGGGAGGCGCCGATCGTCGTCTCCTACTCCACCGATCAGGTGTTCGCGGACATGGAGGGCGCGGACCTCCAGAAGCACCAGATCCGCTTTTTGAACGACCAGGCGTACGCGAACCCGGAGGGGATGGCCCTCTTCGCCGACGCAGACGAGCCCGACCTCGCCCGCGAGTTCATGTCGTTCATGCTGGAGCCGGACGTTCAGGGGGAAATCGCCCAGCGCAACGTCGCGTTCCCGTCGACCGACGGCGCGGAGCTGCCGAGCGACTACGCCGAGCTGGCGAAGGAGCCGGCCGACCCGGTGACGTTCACCTACGACGAGCTCCAGGGCTCGGTCGACGCGTGGGTCGAGGCCTGGGAGCGGCAGTACGCCGGGAACTGATCGCGTGTCCGACGAGGGACCGAGCGCGTGACCGACCACGACGGGCGACTGTCTCGGCTCGGGAACTGGGCCGAGGCGCGCGCGCTGACGGCGCTCGCGGTCCTCACCAGCGCCGCGCTCGTCGTCGCCTTCTACTACCCGACGGCGACCGTCCTGATTGAGGCGGTCGTCGTCGACGGCGCCGTCACCCTCGGCGCCTTCGCCGAGGTGCTCACCGACCCGTTCTACTTCGGCGAGCTCGCCCGGCTGCTGTCGGGCGAGTCCCCGGTCGCGGTCGCGCGGGCGCTCCTCTCGCCGGACCGCCGGCTCGGGATCGTCGGCTTCACCGCGTACCAAGCGGTCCTCTCGACCGTCGCGAGCGTCGCCCTGGGCCTCCCGGCCGCCTACCTGCTCGCGCGCTTCGAGTTCCCCGGGCGGCGAACCCTGCGCTCGCTCACCATCGTCCCGTTCGTCCTCCCGTCGATCATGGTGGCGGTCGGGTTCGTCGCCACGTTCGGCGAGAACGGCACGTTGAACGCCGCCCTGACGACGCTCGGACTCCCGCGGGTCGAACTCATGTTCACCCTCGAAGCGGTGGTGATCGCCCACGCGTTCTACAACGCGCCGCTGGTGGCGCGCGTGACGACCGCGGCGTGGGAGTCGGTGGACGCGAGCGCGGTCGAGACCGCCCGCAGCCTCGGCGCCGGGCCGGTCCGGGCGTTCGTCGACGTGGTCGCGCCGCAGGTGTACCCCGCCGTCCTCACGGGCGCGGCGCTGACGTTCGTGTTCACCTTCGGAACCTTCCCCATCGTCCTGGCGCTCGGGGGGTTCGAGCTCGTGACCGTCGAGGTGCTCGTCTACCGGTTGGTGCGGGACCTGAGCTACGCCGAGGCCGCCGTGCTTGCGATCATCGAACTCGCGGTCTCGCTCGGCGTCCTGCTCGCGTACCTCCGGTACGAGGCCCGGCAGTCGACCGGCGCGCGCGGCGCTCGGCCGCTCCCCCGGCGCCCGCTCTCCCCGCCCGCCGCGACGCTCCGCGAGCTGTTGCCGCGGGCCGGGCTGGCCGCCTACGGGGTCGTCGCCGGGGTCGTCTTCCTCGCGCCCATCGCGTCGATGGTCCTCGCGTCGGTGACCGGCGGCGACGGCGCGCTCACGCTCGACCACTACCGATTCCTGGTCGAGCGCCAGCAGACGGGGGCGGCGTTTCAGGTGCGGCCGTGGCCCGCGATCCGGAACTCGCTCGCGTTCGCGACGGGCGCGACGCTGCTCGCGCTCCCGATGGGCGTCGTCGTCGCGGTGTTGACCACGCGGCGGTACCGCGGGCGGACGCTGGTCGACGCGGCCGCGATGGCGCCGCTGGCGGTGTCGGGGATCATCGTCGGGCTCGGTCTCCTGCGGGGGCTCGTCTTCGGCGTCGAGATCGGGGGGTGGCGGATCGCCGCGAGCGGCGCGGCCGCGATCGTCGTCGCGCACGCGGTCTCGGGCTACCCGTTCGTCGTGCGCACCGTCTCGCCCGGGCTCGCCGGGCTGGACCGCTCGCTCGTCGAGTCCGCGCGGGCGCTCGGCGCCTCGCGGGCGCGGGTGATCCGGGACGTGGAGATCCCCCTCGTCTGGCCCGCGGTCGTCGCGGGCGCGGCGTTCGCGTTCGCCGTCTCGATCGGCGAGTTCACCTCGACCGTCGTGCTGGCGACCGGCGCCGACGCGTACACGATGCCCGTCGCGATCGAACGGTTCATCGGGCGGCGGCTCGGACCGGCGACCGCCATGGGCGTCGTCCTGCTCGTCGTCACCGGGGTCAGCTTCGTCGTCATCGAGCGGCTCGGGGGTGACCACCGTGGGCTCTGAACCGAAGTCGGAGTCTGCGCCCGACCCACCGGTCGCGGTCGAACTCGACGGGGTGACGAAGCGCTACGGCGAGACGGCCGCGGTCGACGACGTGCGCCTCCGGGTGCGGGAGGGCGAGTTCTTCACGCTCGTCGGTCCCTCCGGCTGCGGGAAGACGACGACGCTCCGCCTGATCGCCGGGTTCGAGGAGCCGACGAGCGGGACGGTCCGGTTCGGCGGCGAGTCGGTCGCCGGCGTGCCCCCGGAGGACCGCGACGTGGGCGTCGTCTTCCAGAGCTACGCGCTGTTCCCGCACATGACCGTCGGAGAGAACGTCGCGTACGGGCTCAACTTCGCCGACCCGCCCGACGGCGTCACGCGCGACGAGCGCGTCGCGGAACTCCTCGAACTGGTCGACCTGCCGGACGCCGCCGACCGCGACCCGGAGAGCCTCTCGGGCGGCCAACAGCAGCGGATCGCGATGGCGCGGGCGCTCGCGCCCGGCCCCGACGTGCTCCTCCTCGACGAGCCGATGAGCGCGCTCGACGCGCGGCTCCGCGAACGGCTCCGCGCGCAGGTGAAGCGGATCCAGTCCGAACTGTCGATTACCACGATATACGTCACGCACGACCAGGAGGAGGCGCTGGCCGTCTCCGACCGCGTCGCGGTGATGAACGACGGGACGCCGGAGCAGGTGGCACCCCCGCGGACGGTGTACCGCGAGCCCGCGACGCGGTTCGTCGCGGAGTTCGTCGGCGACAATAACGTGTTCGCGGGCCGCGTCGTGGAGTCGCTCGGCGAAGGCGAACTCGCGGTCGACGTCGACGGCGGCGACGAGACCCTCCGCGTCGCACCCGGGGGCGGCGGCGATGCGGGGGAGGGCGCGCCCGCGACGAACTCGCCCGAAGTCGGCGACCGGATCGCGTTCTGCGTCCGTCCGGAACACCTGCGCGTCGCGAGCGCGGGCGGAGCAGGGGGCGGCGAGACCGCCGCTCCGGTCGGCGAAAACACGCTGCGCGCGACGGTCGCCAGCGCGGAGTTCCTCGGCGAGACGACGCGCGTCACGCTCGACTGGGGCGACCGCGAACTGCTCGTCCGGACCGTCGACCCCCTCGACGGCGCGGTCGCGGTCGGGTTCGACCCGAGCGACGGACACGTTATCAACACGGAGCAGCGCTGAATCCCTCACGGTGGCGCGTGCCTGCGAGCGGCCGCCCTCGGCGGCCGCGACGGAGCGCGCGAGGTCGCCGGCGCTACGCGCCGGCTGCCAGAGAATCTTCGATTCTCGCTGGACGCGGTGAGCGCTCGAAGAGCGCGAACCGCGAGGCTGGGGAGGCGTGAGGCGCCGTGCGGTTGCGGTCGGGCGGGACTCAAAGGGGCAGCCGGCGAGGCGGGCGCAGGCGACGTAAGCACCGAACGAGGGAGCGACAGCGACCGAGTGAGGCGCGCAGCGAGCGTGCGCCCGCCTCGCCGGCTGGGGCTTTGGGAGTGTTCGCCGCCGGTCTGCTGATAGTCGCTTATAAACGAGTGGGTGCTGATTGAGCGGTGTTCACCGCAGAGCTGTCAATTGCGTCTCTCCAAACAGCGGCGATATATAATTACCGAGGCGACACGCCTTACCCCGCGGACCCCGTGAGAGACGCGTATGGCCTCCGAGGCGTGCGACGTGTGCGAGCGGTCCGTGCGGATCGCCGGCGGGATCGGCGACCTGTGGAACTTCGCGTTCGAGTCGACGCAGGGGCTGACGCTCGAACTCACCGACGGCTCGGAGTTCTTCCTCTGTTTCGACTGTATGGAGCGGCTCCCCGACGACCACGAGCCGACCGCCGAGGACGTCGCCGCCCTCCGGGAGCGCACCGACCCGGTCGAGGACGACGACAACCACTTCTGGCACTGGGGCTGACGGGGATCGTTCGGACGCCACCCGCTATGTAACATAAATTCGCCGCGTCAGTCTGCCTTCGACTCGTCGCCCGCGCTCGACCCCTGGTCCGCGCCCTCGTCGATCTCGGGCGTTGACGGCTCCGGTCCGACGCCAACCTCCGCTGGCGTCTCCGTCGCGTCCGTCACGTCGTTCGACCGCGCGCCGCTCCCGAACAGCCGGCCGAGGATGCCGCGCTCGCTACGGGGCTCAGCGAGCAGGACGGAACACTCCACCTCGTTGAGCACGTCCAACACGAGCGACCCGCTGACCAGCCGCGAGAGCAGTCCCTTCTGGGTCGCGCCGATGATGAGCATCGTCGCGTCGCGGGCGGCGCGCTCGATGCTGTTCTCGACGGCGCCGCTTTCGATCCGGAGCGTGGCGTTGGAGAGGTCGTGCGCGTCGGCCCACTCGGTGAGGAACGCGCGGCCCGCCTCCTCGTCGTCCTCGGCGACGTGGAGCAGCGTGACCTCGCCGTCGAACTCGGTCTGGAGCATCTTCGCGACGGCGCCGGAGAGGTCCGAGGCCGGACCGCCCGCGGTCGGCACGAGGATGCGCGAGGCGTCGAACCCGCGGTCGCGGAACACGAGGAAGTCCGAGGGGAGCGAGTACGCCAGCTCGTCGACTGCGGACTCGGCGCGCCCGGGCGCCCCGTGAGAGTCCTCGCCCCAGCCCATCACGGTCATGTCGGCACCGTAGGTGCGCGCGGCGTCGAACACCTCCTCGAACACGCGGTGCGACAGGACGACGTGGGTCTCCACGTCGACGCCGAACGTCTCCGCGTCCTCGCGGGCCTGATCGAGGAGACCGTGCGCCGCCTCGTGGGCGCCGCGGTCCCGGGCCGCCTCCAGCGACGTCTGGTCGGGGACGTTCGCGATGTTGACCGCGACGACGGTGCCGTCCCGCTGCTTTGCGATGGCCGAGGCGAGCGTGATCAGGTGTTCCTCGGTCGCGGGGTTCGCGAGCGGCACCATCACCCTGTAGTCGTCGCCGCTCGGCTGGACCGAGGTCGCCGCCGAGACGGCCTGCTCGGGCAGGTCCTCGGAGCGGTCGAGGATCCACGAGCCGAGCACGCCACGCGCTTCCACCTTCCCGCGGGCGTACAGCAGGTACCAGAGCAGCGCGAAGACGACGAGCCCGGCGGACAGCAGAATGATCGTCGGGTCGATGTAGATTATCAGCGCGAACGACGATATCGTACCGATGATCGGAACGAGCGGGTAGAACGGGACCTCGAAGTCGGGATCGTACCCCTCGACCTCCGACTCGCGCATTACGATGAGCGCGAGATTGAGCAGCCCGTAGACGACGAGGTGGAGGACGGAGCCCATCGTCGACAGCGACTCGACGCTCCCGGCGACGAGGAAGACGAGGATGAGCGCGCCGGTGAGCGCGATCGACTTGTAGGGCGTTCCGAACCGCTCGTGGATCTCGTTGAGCGACGGCGTGACGATCTTCTCGCGGCCCATCGCGAAGTTAATCCGCGACGAGGAGAGGATCGACGCGTTCGCGGACGAGGCGGTCGCGAGGAGCCCGCCGATCAGGAGCATGCTGGCGCCGAGCGCGCCCAGCGAGAAGCCGAACACCTCGTACTGCCCGAAGAGGAGTCTGGCGGCGTCGACGACCGCGGTCTCGTTGTTCGCGACGAGTTCGTTCGGCACCGCCGCGAGGAGGACGAGGAGGAACAGCGCGTAGACGACCGTCACGATGACGACCGAGCCGAGCACCGCGAGCGGGAGGTTGCGGCCGGGATTCTTGATCTCCTCGGCGACCGAGGTGATCTGGACGAAGCCGAGGTACGAGACGAAGATGATCCCCGTCACCGGCAGCACCTGACTCGTCGTTCCCGGCGGGGCGAGCGGCCGGAGCGATTCCATGTCGGCGTTCAGGATGCCGACGACGGTGAAGACGGCGAGGATCCCGAGGAGCGAGAGGACGATGACGATCTGGAGTCCGCCGGTCTCCTTCGCGCCGAAGTAGTTGACCGCGATGAAGAGGAGCGCGCCCGCGAGCCCGATCACCTGCGCCGCCTCCAGCGTCACGAAGCCGATCCCGACCGGACCGAGGCCGATGAGGGCGTTGACGTACTCGCCGAAGCCGTACATGTAGAAGGCGGACGCGAACGCGAGCCCGAGCCAGTTCGCCCACCCCGCGACGGAGCCGAACATCGGCCCGAGCGCGCGGTTAACGTAAAAGTACGCCCCACCGGACTTCGGCATCGCGGTGCCCAGCTCGGAGGCCGAAAGCGCCGTGAACAGGGCGATCACGCCGCCGAGGACAAAGGTGAACGCCGCGAGCGGCCCGGCGCGGGCGACCGCGGTGCCGGGCAGGACGAAGATCCCGGCGCCGATCATCGTCCCGATCCCGATGGTGAGCGCCGCGAGCGGGCCGAGGTCCTTCGCGAGCTCCTCGTCGCCGCTCACGGCGGGCCACCCCGGGCGGTTGCGACTCTCGGTGTGTGTATCATACCATGATTCTCTGCTCTGTGCCTATAAAGACGGTTGATCCGCGCAACTCCACCGCGGTGCCGCCTCGGCCCGCCGCCGGTCGCGCCCGGCGCCGGCGTTCCCGGTTTTTGAACGTAACACAAGGAACATACCCGCACGCGTCCCGGTACGAACTAACAGGTGGATCCCGTGACGAAGAAACGCGAATACCGCGACGACTACGACGAGAAGACGCTGTACATCCCCGGCCCGACGGAGGTCCGCGACGACGTCATCGAGGCGATGGCCGAGCCGATGTTCGGGCACCGGATGGACCGGATGACCGACCTGTACACCACTATCGTCGAGGACACGAAGGAGTTCCTCGGCACCGACCACGAGGTCGTGATTCTCACCGGCTCCGGCACGGAGTTCTGGGAGACGACGACGCTCAACCTCGTCGACGAGCACGTCCTCGTCCCGACTTGCGGCGCGTTCAGCGAGCGCTACGCCAACGTCGCCGAGCGGCTCGGCAAGGACGTCGACCGGCTAGAGTACGAGTGGGGCGAGGCGGTCAAACCCGCGGACGTGCGCGAGGCGATCGAGTCCGCGGACGCGAAGTACGACATGGTCGCGGGCGTGATGAACGAGTCGTCCACCGGCGTGCGGAACCCGGTCGAGGAGATCGGCGACGTGATCGCCGAGTACCCGGACACGTACTTCGCGGTCGACGCCGTCTCGTCGCTCGGCGGCGACTACGTCGACATCGACGAACACGGCATCGACGTGATCTTCGCGTCCACTCAGAAGGCGTTCGCGATGCCGCCGGGGCTCGCGGTCTGCGTCGTGAGCGACGACGCCTACGACCGCGAGGTCGAGAAGGGCGACTCCTCGTGGTACGGCGGCTTCCGCCGGACGATCGACTACTACGACCGGAAGGGACAGACCCACTCGACGCCCGCCATTCCGATCATGCTGGCGTATCGCAAGCAGATGAAACGCATGCTGGAGGAGGGCCACCGCGCCCGCGACGAGCGCCACCGCGAGATGACGGAGTACGTCCACGACTGGGCCGACGAACACTTCGCGATGTTCCCCGAGGCGGGGTACGAGTCGCAGACGGTCGCCTGCATCGAGAACACGCAGGGGATCGACGTGGCCGCGACGATCGAGGAAGTGAGCGAGGAGTACGACATGGCGTTCTCGAACGGCTACGGCGACCTCGGCGAGGAGACGTTCCGAATCGGCCACATGGGCGAGCACACCGTCGAGAGCGTGAAGGAACTCACCGACGCCATCGAGGACGTCGCCGGGCTCTGATCGGGTTTCGCCACCCGGTCCGGCCCGTCTTCCGAGTCGATCCGTCTCCCGATCCTCAGTCTCCCTCGCGGTCGGCGACGAGTTCGATCCGGTAGATCCGCCCGCCGCTCTCGGTGCGGTCGGCGTCGACGACGACGAAGGCGTGGTCGCCCACGTCGACGATGTCCCCCGTGTCGAGCGGCTCCGTCGGTCCGTCGTCCGGTTCGTCGCCCGGGGCCGCGCCTCCGCCGACGGCGTCCGCGCCGACGCCGAGCGCGGCCTCCCCGCGGTCGATCGCGCGCCGCCAGAAGGCGTCGGACGGCGGCCGCGGCCCCACCCGCGACGCCAGTTCGCTCCGCGTGAGTCGTCTCATCGGATTCGCCTCGTCGCCCGCGCCCTTAGCCGGTTCGGATCCCGGCGAGACGCGGGCGGCGGTGCGCCGCTACAGCCAGAGCAACTGCGCGTGCCGCGTCTCCTCGAACTCTAAGACGGTCTCCTCGTCGACGAGCCCCGCGTCGACGGCGACGCCGACCGCCTCGGTGCCGACGATGTTCGCGACCTGTGCGCGCTGAAGTCCCGCGACGACCTCCTCGGCGGTCGCCTCGACGGCGTCGTCGCCGCCGTAGAACTCCTCGCTCACGGTGATCGTCGCGCGGCCGTTGTCGTACGTCTCGCCGAGGCAGTCCGGATCACAGACGGAGACGAGCCGTCCCTCGGCGGTCTCGCGCTCGCGGAGGAGCATTCAGAAGCCCTCTGGCCCCTCGCCCTGAAGCTCTCGCTCCGGGCCCTCGGGGTCGCCGCCCCGCCCGCCGCCGGCCTGCCCGCCCTGACGGCCCTGTCCGCCGGGAGCGCCGCGACCGCCCTGACGACCCTGCCCGCCGGGTCCGGGGGCCTGCCCAGTCTGCTCTTCGACCATCTGCTCTTCGGCCTCGCGACGGAGCTCCTCGGCGCGGTCGGCGACCTCCTCGGCCTGCTCGTGCTCGCCGGCCTCCTCGAGGGCGCGCGCCTTCTCTTCGAGGACCCCCGCGTCGCGGTAGCCGAGGCGGATCGCGTTGTCGAAGCACTTGACCGCGTCCTCGGCGAGCCCGCGCTCGACCAGCAGGAACCCGCGGTTGTACCACGCTTCCGCGAAGCGCGGGTCGGTCTCGACGGCGCGCTCGGCGTGTTCGAGCGCCTGCTCGCTCCGGCCGGACTCCCAGAGCGAGTACGCGAGGTTCGTCTCGGCGGTCGCGGCGTGTTCGGACTCCTCGTCGATCCGGAGCGCCTCCTGATACGCGCCGATCGCCTGGTCGAACTCCTCCAACTGAGCGTGGGCGGCGCCCTTGTTCACCCACGCCTCCTGCGCTTCCAGCGAGTCCTCCTCGGCGAAGTTGGCGGCGCGTTCGAACGTCTCCGTCGCCTCTTCGAACCGGTTGATCCCCATGTACGAGAGGCCCACGTCGATCAGCTGCTCGACGTCGACGTCCTCGCTGCCGATGTTCCGGCGGTCCAGCTCCTCGGTCAGCACCCGGGAGTCGACCGGGTCGACGCGGCTCGGGTCCTCGCCGAGCTCCGGCGGGTCGAGCGTGAACGCGTCGTAGTCGGCGTCGACGCCCTGCCCCGAGGAGAACTCGTGGCCGTCGTCGTCGCGTTCGTCGGTCATATGGCCAGAGTTGGCGGTCACGACCGGTAAGGGTTGCGTCGCGCCGGGGTCTTCGGGTCGGAGTCGCACGGGTGGGTACCTTTTATCGGTTCGGCGCGTGTCTCCGGCCGCATGCCCTCCGAATCCGTGCTCTCCACGCGGCTCCGGTTCGGCGTCGCGG
This sequence comes from Halorubrum sp. GN12_10-3_MGM, assembly GCF_005435235.1. Lineage (NCBI taxonomy): Archaea > Methanobacteriati > Methanobacteriota > Halobacteria > Halobacteriales > Haloferacaceae > Halorubrum > Halorubrum sp. GN12_10-3_MGM. The sequence continues at coordinate 10,265 of NZ_SGUB01000037.1, read as the reverse complement.
TCCTCCTCGTCGCCGTCGGCGCCGCCGCAAGCCTCGCAGTCGCACCGGACCTCCCGCAGCGAATGGTAACGCGGTGGAACGCCGCCGGCGAGCCGACCGAGACGCTCTCGCGGACGGCCGGGATGTGGCTCGTGCCGGGGCTCGCGGCCGGACTGATCGGCCTGTTCGCCGTGCTCCCGCGGATCGATCCCCTGTGGGAGAACGTCGCGGCGTTCCGGGTCCACTACGACCGGTTCGTCGTCGTCCTCACGGCGTTCCTCGTCGCCCTCCACCTCGCCGTGCTCGCCGTCAACCTCGGCTACGCGGTCGACGTGACGACGGTCGCGGCCGCCGGCGGCGCCGCGCTGTTCTACTACCTCGGGACCCTGCTCCCGCACGTCGAGCCGAACTGGTTCCTCGGGATCCGGACGCCGTGGACGCTCAGCGACGACGCCGTCTGGGACCGCACCCACGCGCTCGGTGCTCGGCTGTTCAAGCTCTCGGCCGCGATCGCCGCCGTCGGTCTCTTCGCCGGCGAGTACGCCGTGTACTTCCTCGTCGGCCCGGCGCTCGCGACCGCCGCGGTCACCGTGGCGTACTCGTACCTCCTGTACGCGAGGGGAACGGACGAGGGTGACGACGGGGCGGCCCGGGCCCCGAAGTAGCGTCGAGCGCCGACGACCGGTCCGGACCGCGAAGCGCATCGACCCCCGGCGATCCGGCGCGTCCGGCGTTCGAGCGAGTTCCGCCCCGGTGCCCGGCGTTTATATTCGCGGCCCCGAAGGTGTGTGTATGACCGAGGAGTCACGCGCTGACCGACGGTCCCCCGTCGGCGAACCGGTGGTCCGGTCGGACCCGTCGGTGACCGGCGACCGGGCCGCGGACGCGGTGGGGTTCGACCCGAACGACCCCGACAGCGTCGCCGAGGCCGCGAGGACCGTGGGCCGCTTCGCGGCCGGCGACGTCGGCGACGACGACAACGTCCTGATGCTGCGCGGCGCCGCCGCCTGCGCGGCGCTCGTCCGCGGTGTCGGGTCGTACAAGGAAGCCGCCGAACGTGCCGGAGACGACGTGAGCGTCGCGTTTATCCGGAAGTGGGCGCGGGTCCACGACCTCCCGCAGGCGATCCGGCGGCAGGTCGCCAACGGGCGAATCGCCCCCAGCGCGGCGAAACACGTCGCGCGGCTCGGCGGGCGGGACCGCTACCTGCTCGCGTGGGCGACGATCGACGGCGACCTCACCGTGCGGGAGGTCCGCGCGATCGCGTCCGCGGTCAACGACGGCGCGGAGGTCGAGGCCGCCGTCAGCGAGGCCGGGGTCGAACTCGGTCGGCTTCAGGTCCGGCTCCCGGCGGAGACGTACGTCGAGCTGCGCCGACGGGCGTCGATGGAGAGCGTCGATCCGGGGTCGATCGTCGCCGACGCGGTCGACGAGTACCTCGACGGCGACCGGTAGGAACTGCCCGTCACCGGACGACTACGCCGCGTAGTCGCGCGCGAACCGTCCTGCGGCGGCGGCGATCGCGTCGCGTGCCCGGACGACCTCCTCCCACGCAATCGTCTCGTCGGGGTAGTGCGCCTCGTCGATGGTACCGGGCCCGAACAGCACCGCGGGGATCCCGGCCGCGACGAAGTGTCGCGAGTCGGCGCCGTACGTCGCGCCCCGCGGCTCGACGTCCGGGAGCCCCGTCGCGACGAGGCCGGCACGGACCGCCTCGACGACCGGTTCGTCGACGGCGACCTCGGCCGGCTCGAACTGGACGGAGAACCGCTCGAACCGCGGCGGGTGATCGCGCAGCCAAGGGTCGGCGTCGACGACATCGTCCAGGCGCTCGCGGAACGCCGCCTCCACCTCCGCGACGGTCTCCCCGGGCGCGACGCCGATCCGGAACTCCGCTTCGAGCGTCGCCGGGACCGTCGACGCCCACGAGCCCGCCTCGACCCGGCCGCAGACGACCGGCCACGGAACAGCGAACGACCCGTACAGCGGGTGCGAGACCGACTCGCCGCGCTCGGTCTCCAAGTCCGCGAACGCCTCCCGCACGGCCTCGAAGCGCGGGAGCACGTCCTCGCCGCGCCACCGGGTGGCCGCGTGGGCGCTCCGGCCGTCGATCTCGATCCGGGCCATGAGCGACCCCTCGCAGGCGACGACGGGACGTAGCTCGGTCGGCTCGGCGACGATCGCCGCGTCGCGCTCGAAGGGGTACGGGTTCGCGAGCGCGGCGGTCGCGGCGCCGTACCCGCCGTCCTCCTCGCCGGCGACGGCCTCGACGACGAGTCGGAGCCCGGACGGCGGCAGGTCGACTGCGCCGTCGGCGACCCCGTCGCGGACATCGACGGCGGCGCCGACGCAGGCCGCGAGCCCGCACTTCATGTCGGCCGCGCCGCGGGCCGTGAGGGTGTCGCCGCCCTCGTCGGCGACGGCCGGGTCCGCGTTTCGCTCCGACGTGTCGCGCCAGACCGGCTCGAAGGGGTCGCTCGACCACTCCGCCGCCTCCGCGGGCACGACGTCGAGGTGGCCGTTCAGGACCAGCGTGGGGACCGGGTCGGCGGCGGCGGACTCGGGGGCCGCGTCGTCGCCGTCGCTCGCGCCACCGTCGTCGCCCGCGCCGCCCAGTTCGAGCACGCCGGCGACGCTGCGCCGCCCGTCGACGGCCGCTGCGTCGAGGTCGTCCGGGAAGGAAGGGTGGTCCGCGAGGACGGCGGGGTCGGCGTCCCAGGCGTACGTCTCGAAGCCGAGGTCGGCGAGCCGCTCGGCGACGAACGCGGCCGCGGCCGCCTCCTCGCCGGCGGTCGACCGGTGGCGACAGAGCTCGGCGGCGAACGCGCGCATGTCGAATGGCATGCTCCCGGCGACGGCTGGGGGTCGGAAACCGTTTCGGGTGGCGACGCCGACGCCTTCCGCGGTTCTAAACGTTTATCCGTCGGCTGCCCCTACAGCGATTTGTCTGGGCCGGTAGCTCAGTTAGGGAGAGCGTCCGGCTTTTAACCGGACGGTCGGGGGTTCGAATCCCTCCCGGCCCGTATCCTCGCGGCGAGCAACTCCGCCAGCCGCGAGGCCGTCGAGAAGGGAAAGGTTCGAAACCGCCGAGCGTGGCGCTACCGCGGAACCGACGCGGCGGTCCTCGGAGGATCGGGGACGGGTTACAGTCTCACCGTCTCGGCGTCGCACGGTGGGGGCTGGCGGTCGTCCAAAGGGAGAAATCGTGTGCTCTGTCGGCGTGTATCGCGCGGCCGCGGGAGATCAGTAGCCGAGCTGCTCACGCACGAGAACGACCGTCGTCCGGCCCTCCTCGGTCTCGCGCCGGTAGACGAGCTGTTTCGCGATCGCGGACTCGGCGCCGTACGCCTCCTGCGCGCGCTCGTTCTCCAGCGGGTACGCGACCGACTCCAGCCGATCGAAGGCGTCCGAGAGCGTCGGGACGATCTTGTTGATCCCGGTGACGATGACGACGTTGCCAGCGGCGAACGGGTACGCGCCGATCCGGCTGCCGGAGAGGTCGGCGGCGACGAGCTCGCCGGTCTGTGCGACCGCGTTGATCCCACCGAGGAAGTAGTCGGCCGTCTGCGAATCGCGCCGCGCGGCCTGTCGCTCCGCGTCGTCGTCGATGCTCCAGATCTGGTCCGGGAGGCTCTCCCACTCGTGGTCGCCCTCGCTCAGGAACTCGTCGAACCCGATCTCTTCGAGCGTCGTCGAGTGCCCGTTCATCACCGAGGCCTCGTCTGGTATCTGGGCGGTAACAGTCTCCAGCGCCTCGTCGGCGTCGTCGACGACGAGCACGTCGAAGCCGCGCTCCGCTAAGTTCGCGACCGTCTCCTCGACGGTCTCGTCGTCTGGGAGCTCGTCCAGTTCGGCGTTGATCTCGGTGTCGTCGGCGTAGTCGGCTTTCTGCTGTGGCATCGTAAACGTGAGAACCTCGTCGGGAGAACGAACGGGCGGGAGTCACTTAATCGCTCGCTGACACCGCCGTCCAGTGGTTACGCGGGTGTTACCGTCGTGTCGCGCGGATCGAATGTGGGTGTCGCTAGCGCGGACCGAATGTGGGTGTCGCTAGCGCGGATCGTAACTGACGGGGAGCGAGACGGTCGCGTCGCTGGAGCGTCGGCGTCGATAAAAATCGCGTGTCGTCGTGGCCCGAAGGGGCGCGCGACGGTCGATCGGTGAAGCGGTCCAGCGGAACAGCTGCGGTCGGGGTGGGGGGTGAAGGCGTTAGCCGAACTTCACATCGCGCCGCCCATGCCGCCCATGCCGCCCATGCCGCCGCCCATGCCGCCGGGCGCGCCGCCGGGGCCGCCCTCGTCGCCGCCGTCGTCGGTGCCGCCGCCCTTGAGGTCGCCGGCCGCGATGACGTCGTCGATGCGGAGGATCATGACGGCCGCCTCGGTGGCGGACTCGATGGCCTGGGTCTTGACGCGGAGCGGCTCCACGACGCCCTCGGCCTCCATGTCGATCACGTCGCCCGTGTAGGCGTCGAGACCGGCGCCGAACTCGCCGCCGTCGTGGCGGGAGCGGAGGTCGACCAGCGAGTCGATGGGGTCGAGACCCGCGTTCTCGGCGAGGGTGCGCGGGACGACTTCCAGCGCGTCGGCGAACGCCTCGACGGCGAGCTGCTCGCGGCCGCCGACAGAGTCGGCGAAGTCGCGGAGCTGCAGCGCGAGCTCGGCCTCGGGGGCGCCGCCGCCGGGCAGCACCTGCCCGTCGAGCAGCGTCGTGCGGACGACGCCGAGCGAGTCATCGATGGCGCGCTCGACCTCGTCGACGACGTGCTCGGTGCCGCCGCGGAGGATGAGGGTGACGGACTTCGCCTCTTCGACGTCCTCGACGAAGATGCGCTCGTCGCCGCCGATGTCCTTCTGGGCGACGGAGCCGGCGAAGCCGAGGTCGTCCGACTCGATGTCGTCGAGGTTGGAGACGACGCGGCCGCCGGTCGCGCGGGCGAGGCGGTTCAGGTCGTCGGACTTCGCGCGGCGGACGGCGAGGATACCCTCCTGCGCGAGGTAGTGCTGGGCCATGTCGTCGATGCCGTCGCCGACGAAGACGACGTCGGCGCCGATGTCGACGAGGTGGTCGACCATCTCGCGGAGCTGCTCCTCTTCCTGGTCGAGGAACTGCTGGAGCTGGTCGGGGTCCGTGACGTTGACCTCGGCGTCGATCTCCGTCTCCTTCACCTCGATGGCGCCGTCGAACAGCGCCACGTCGGCGTCCTCGACCGCGAAGGGCATGTTCTCGTCGACGCGCTCCTTGTCGACGATGACGCCCTCGACGAGCTCAGACTCGTCGATGGAGCTGCCGACGACCTTCTCGACGGAGACGTTCTCCGTGTCGATGCCGTCGTCGTCCTGGACCGCGAGGACGGCGTCGACGACGAGCTCGGCGAGGAGGTCCTTGGAGTTCTCCGCGCCCTTGCCCGTCATCGCCGTCTCGGCGATCTCGACGAGTGTGTCGCGGTCGTCCGCGGAGACGTCGATGGCCTCCTCGTCGAGGATCTCCTTGGCCTTCTCGGCGGCCTGACGGTACCCCTGCGCGAGGGTCGTCGCGTGGATGTCCTGGTCGAGGAGCTCCTCGGCCTGATCGAGGAGCTCACCGGCGACCACGACCGCGGAGGTGGTGCCGTCGCCGACCTCCTCCTCCTGCGTCTCGGAGACCTCGACGATCATGTTGGCCGCCGGGTGGTCGATGTCCATCTCTTTCAGGATGGTGACGCCGTCGTTCGTGACGACGACGGACCCGCCGGAGTCGACGAGCATCTTGTCCATCCCTTTCGGGCCGAGCGTGGTGCGGACGGACTCCGCGACCGCCTTGCCGGCCGTGATGTTCATGTTCTGCGCGTCCTTTCCGGATGTTCGCTGCGATTCCTCGGAAAGTACGATCATGGGCTGATTGCCCATCCGCTGGCGCTGTGACATTACGACCATTGATTGTTTGTGATTCTATATAAACCCTTTGTTCAGGTCGTGCGAAATCGCAACACGGTGGGGGAGTATCGGCCAGTATGCGGTGAGTTCACACGACCCTTTATATAGTACGCTAACTCGACCGTTGAGGCCGAGGTTGAGCGGCGCCAAACTACGGCGGCGCGTGCCTGCGAGGCCGCTCTACGGCCGGATAGCACGCGCGAGGTCGGCGACGCAACGCGTCGGCTGCCAGATGGACCGGAGGTCCTTCGCCGGAGTCGGCCGACTGAAGGAAGGCCGACGAGGCTGGGGCTTTGGCGGAGATCAGCGTATCCCGGTAGAGGTCGTCGTTAGTCGAAAAGCGACCGCGGCCGCAACGGGAAAAAGATATTCTCTGTTATTGCGGCGCGTTGAAGCTCACGTCGTCGTCGAGCTCGTTCGACATGCGCTCCAAGTACGAGTACACCGCGCCGTGCGGAGCCCCGTCGAGCAGCATTCCGACAGCGCGCCGCACCACCTCCAGCTCCTCGGGCTGCCCCACCGCGCCCACGGTCGACCCGTAGACGACGACGTTCGCGCCCGACAGCTCCTCGATGAGCTCCCGAGTCCGGCCGTTCTCGCCGATTATCCGGCCCTTCTTACGCTGGAGGTCGTTGTCGTTGCGAGTGTGTTCGGAGAGGTCGACCAGGTCGAGCGTCCGGAGGTCGTGGTCGAGGATCGACAGCGCGGTCTCCGGCTTGAAGCCGCGGCCGATCGCCTTGATCACGTCCGGGGCCACCATCGCCGCCACGGGGTCGTCGCGCTCCTCGATGGCGACGCTGCCGGACTCGGAGTCGATGTCGAGCCGCACGTTCGCCCGCTCTTCGATCTCTCGCATCGTCTCGCCGCCGGCGCCGATGACGACGCCGATCCGGTCCTGCGGAACCGTCACGTGTTGCATATCACGGAGTACCCGGCGGAGCCTTTTAAGAGTGTTCCGCGGCGGGCGCCGTGTGGCCGCGTGACGGTGGTCTCCGGCCGGTTGTCCGTCCGAAGGCGTGTCACACCGGAATGAGGTTTTTCTGTCGACTCCGCGAGCGACGCGTATGGAGATCAGACCGCCGGCGTCGGACGCGGACTCCGGGGGACTGATCCGCGTACAGGGGTTGTCCGAGGAAACCTATCCGACCGCGACCTACGCCCGCGAGGTCTGAGCCTCGACGCCGCGACGGAAGCGCCCCGAATTACGCCTCGTCGGAGGCTCCGGTCGACTTCCCGTCTGCCTCCGCGTTCGACTCCGTCTTCCCGCCCGACGCCGGCTCCCCGGTCGGGTCGGCCTCGGGCTCCGTCACGTACGCGCGGAGGTCGTCAGGGTCGACGTCGAGCCCCTGCCGGGTGAAAAACGTCGCCACGTTCTCGCAGTCGCGGGCGAGGAACTCCCCGGCGTTGGGGTGGTGAACCGTCACGGCCTGCCCTAGGTCGATGATCACCAGCTCGCCGTCGTGGATGATCATGTTGTACTCCGAGAGGTCGCCGTGGATCAGGCCGGCACCGTACAGCCGGCGCATGTACTCGCGGACGACCTCGTAGGCGGTCTCCGGGTTCTCCACGTCGACCTCGCTCAGCCGCCTTGCGCGCTCCGCGGCGTGGCCGACGAGCTCCATCACGAGGACGTTCCGCTGGACCGCGATCGGTTCCGGGACCCGGACGCCGGCCTTTTGCGCGCGCGAGAGGTTCGCGAACTCCTTGCGCGTCCACGCCAGCACGACCGCCTTCTTGTCGCTCGCGATGCCCTCGAAGCGCGGGTCGCCCTCCAGGTAGTCGCGCATTTGCCGGAAGTTCGAGGAGTTGATCCGGTACACCTTCACCGCGACCTCGCGCTCGGGCGTGACGCCCTCGGGGCCGCCGCCGGCCGCCTCCGACCCCGGCTCCGGCCGCTCGCCCGCCTGCCCGCCGAGCGCCTCGAAGACGCTCGCCTCCTTCCCCGTCGACACCGGCCCGCCGAAGGCGTCGACGTAGCCGTCCTGGACCAGCTTGTACACCGCCGCCAGCGTGGCGTCGTCGAACACCGACTCCTGGAGCTTGAACTGCTCGGTGTCTTTGATCCGCTTGCGGAACTCGTCGAACTCGCGGTCCTGCCGCCGGGCGATCCGGTCGGCCTCGGTGTCGGAGACGTCGAGTTTCTCCCACTCGTCGCCGGGCTGGTCCGCCGGTTCGAGCAGGCCGAAGTCCTCGCTCATTCGTCCCGGGGTTCGACGCGGCGAGGGATAAGCGAGGGGGTCCGCGGGCCGTCGAGGCGACCCGGGAAGGCGGCCGCGCCGACCGTCACAGCACGTCGAGCGCGTCCGCGACCGGCATGTGCCCGTCGCGGACGGCCTCTAAGATCGTCCGCCGCTCCTCGGTCTCCGGGTCGGTCGCGTCGCCGTCGTCGCCGTCGTCGCCGACTTCCGCGAGCGTCACCTTCTCGGTCTCGCCGACGAACTCGGGGAAGTCGGTGCCGTCGGCCAGCGCTTTCTCCTTTTTCACCCGGTACGAGCCGGCGTCGGTGGTGTAGAGGTCGCCGGGGTGGAAGAAGTACCAGTCCTCGCGGTCGAACCGCACCGCGATCCGCGCCTTCGCACCGAAGTTCCGCGCGAAGAACAACAGCGCTTCTACCTCCTCGCCGGTGAGGTAGATCGGGTCGCCCGCGCTCGACTTCGCCTCGATGGCGTAGAACGTCTCGCCGTCGCCCGCGAGCACGTCGGGGAGCTCGCGCTCGGTCGCGGAGCCGCTGGCCGGCGCGCGCATCACGGCGAAGCCCGCCTCGTCCAAGGCGTTCACCAGTTCGCGCTCGCGGCGGTCCCCCTTCCGGTTAGCGGACACGGTCGTCGTCACCCGGTTCGGTCATGGGCGACGTAGACGCGAGCCGGGCAAAAGCCCGGCGGGTCGCGGAGCGTCGACGGCGGGGTCGTAGGGTGTCGACGGCGGGGTCGCGAGACGCCGGTGACGAACTCGCAGACGCGATCGACTTCACCCGCGCAGCCGCCACCACAGCGACCGGAGCTTGTACCCGAGCGAGTCCCGCTCGTACCCGTTCCAGCCGCTCATCCCGCCGGAGAGCGTCGACGCCTCGTAGCCCGCCTCGTCGAGGACGCGGGTCGCGCGCTTGGCGACGATCCCCATCTTACAGACGGTGACGACCTCGCTGTCGTCGGGAATCTCGTCGAGCCGGCGGCGGAGCGCGGCGTCGTCGCCGCTCCGGAGGTCGTCGTACACGGGCACGTTCCGGCTCCCGTCGATCGCGCCGCTCCCGTAGTCCGACTCGGGGCGGATGTCCAGCAGGAACGGCTCGTCGTCCGTGCCGAGGCGCTCGTCCAGCTCGTCCGGGCGGATACGGCTCATCGGGGGACGATCGGTCTCGCGGGGCAAATCCCTGCCGGCTGCGGCGCGTCGAGCGCGGCGACCGCGGGGCCGCGACCGGTCTCACTCCCGCAGCCGCTCCGAGTGTTCGACGACGACCCGTCCGAGCCGCTCGGTGCGCCGGCGGAGGTCGTCGTCGGTGATCCGCGGACCGTCGTCCGGGGCGTCCGCGTCTCCCGGTCCGCCCGTCTCGACCTTCGAGGAGGCGCCCCGGATCCCGACCTCGTGGGGGACCGTCCACGCGTGGACGTTCCGGAACGTCGAGCGGAGGTGTTCGAGCGTCCCGCCGTAGGAGCCGCCGCCGGCGGTCGCGAGCAGGCCGACGGCGGTGTCTGCGTACTCGTCGGAGCCGCAGAAGTCGTGGAAGTTCTTGAACGTCGACGAGTAGGATCCGCGGTAGACGGGCGTGCCGGCGAGGACGCCGTCGGCCTCGCGGACGCGGCGCTTCAGCGCCTCGCTGTCGCCTTGGGCGTCCTCTTCGGGGTGGTACAGCGGGAGGTCGACCGCGGCCAGGTCGATCAGGTCCGTCTCGGCGCCGGCGTCGGCCGCGGCGTCGAGCGCGACGCGGAGGGCGGCCCGCGTGGTGCTGGCCGCGCTCCGGCTGCCGGAGACGGCGACGATTCGGGTCATACCTCGAGTTCGAGACCAGATACTAAAAACGGAGGCGATCGACGGGGAGCGGACCCGAAACTCCGACCGTTAGTGCCTTGGAACTAATTGGCAAGGTCGATTCGCGCCGTTATAACTCCGGCCCCTCGATTGTAAGTAGCCGGTAGCAGATCGGCGGCGGCCACCTCCGAAGTCCCGGCCTCGCGGCGCCCCGGTGAGTCCCCCTCTGCCCAGCACAGCACCTCACGCCTCCCCAGCCTCGTCGGACCGGCGCAGTATAATGATTAAGATAACATTCGAAAGTCAAGGAACTGTTCACACCACTTCTTTGCGAAGCTGACGCGTTTCGTTATTTTCTCAAAAGTTTCCTGAACGAGGTCTTTGAATTCCGCTTCGCTCTCAACG
>NZ_SGUB01000036.1:0-20899 GCF_005435235.1 Halorubrum sp. GN12_10-3_MGM | reverse complement strand
AGCGCATTGACTATTCGTCGGGGGTTGAGGTTCGGACGATTTTCACGTCTGCACCACGCCATCGCTTCGGAACGAGAACGTGTGCGCCGTTGCCGGTCGGCTTCACCTCTCCCTCGATGACTTCGTGGCCTTCTACTTCGTGTCTATCCATCATTTGTGTTTAAACATTATTTCAACTTAACTCTATCGGTGAGGTGGTTAGGCAGCGAGTACGAACGTGTTTGAGACATGATGACGGCGGTGTATCCCCTCCCTACTCGCTCCCGCTGGTCGCTCCTTGAGGAAGGGGGCTTACCGCCTGTATTCTGCTAAATTGTACCGTGCGAGCAGCCAGTCGACGGTCTGGGCTGTCTGGTCGTAGGCCTGCTTGCTATTACCCGTCAACTTCGTCGTCGACGTGGTCTCAGCAGCGTCGTAGTCCGCAACCGTCTGGTCGCCGAACCGAACTAGCAGCTTGTTTTCGTCCAGATCCGCGTACATCCCCCGGTAACACTCTTCGAGGGAGATACCGAGTTCGTCAGCGACAGCACTGTACACTTCGAGTTTCTGTGTGTCTTCCCCGAGTGTGGGTTGGCGAACGATCGGATAGCGTCCGTTCGCGCGCTCGAATAGGCGCTGGCGAATCTCTTGAGGGTCGACTGCAGCCTGTTGTTCAAACTCACATTCGTCTTTCAGTAGCTTCGCCAGTCCCTGGACAATTTTGTAGTCAGTATTGTCGACGGTTAGGTCGTCAATGGCAGCTTCAAGTTCGCCTTTCGGTTCGCCGAGGTGGGTCTCAAAGAGATCGATGAGTGTGGCCGCCGTCGACCGATACTGTTCATCGGAGATGTCGATGAACAGCGGGCGAACTTCTCCATCACGTGTGCGCGAGCGTGCGAGGTCAGCCGTCAGCACTACTACTCACCCCATCGCGGCGTCGCTGAGACACGTATGTCTCCATCGTGTCGATGGTGATAATCTCGTAGAGGCGGGCTGGCTGGCGGTCGTCAGTCGGTCGAAGAATGCGACCGAGCCGTTGGGCGTACTGTCGTTTCGAAGCACTCCCGGAGAGGATGATCCCAACGTTGGCCGCGGGCACGTCGATACCCTCGTCGAGCACTTGGGAGGTAGCGAGCATCGAGTACTCACCTGTTCGGAACCGTTCGAGAATCTCGGTGCGTTCGTCGGTGTCAGTCTGATGCGTGATACACGGGAGGACGAACTCCCGGGAGATGTCGTAGGCAAAATCGTTGTTCGCAGTGAAAACGATGACGCGGTCATCGTGGTGCCGTTTGAGGAGGTTATCGAGCGTGTCGAGTTTCTTTGTCGCCGTGCGAGCGATGCGTTCCGCACGTTGCTTGGCGATGAGGGCACGGCGTCCCTGAGGGTCGTAAGACGTGCGTTTGAGAAACTCCGCGTAGCCCTGTTCTTTCCAGAGGTCGAAATCATGAGTGTCGACATAGTCTCTGTAGAGCTGGTACTCGTCATCGTACGCAGACCGCTCCTCGCTGGTGAGTTCGACTGACATCTGAATGGTTTCGTACTCGCTCAGGAACTCCCCGGCGAGGTTGTCAACGACCTCCTCGTAAACGACCGGCCCCATACGATCTTCGAGTAGCTCTTCGCGGCCGTCCGCCCGTTCATAGGTTGCAGTGAGGCCAAGTCGGTACGGGGCAATCGTCATCTCCGGGATTTGTAGGTAGGTTTCGGCCGCCAGATGGTGGGTTTCGTCGGTGATGAGAAGGCCAAACCGGTCGCCATACTTGTCGATGTAGCGGTAGGCACTGTCGTAGGTGGTCACAGTCAAGGCGGCAATCTCGTGGCTCCCGCCACCGAGGACACCGATCTCTTCTGTAAGTTGCCCACCGAAGGCATTGGTTAGCGTGGCGTGCCACTGGTTCATCAAATCAATCGTCGGTGTAACGACGAGCGCACTGACGCCGGCGTCGGCGATGGCCTGCAACCCAAGGAATGTTTTCCCGCTGCCGGTTGGAAGGATGACGGTACCCTGGCGGTCATGGGTCCGCCACGCCTCAAGGGCGGCCCGCTGGTAATCACGCGGTTCGATCTGGAGTGCGGGTGTCAGAGCGAGGTCCGGATAGGCTCGGGCAGCGTCTACAACGTCGTGGCTGAATCCATCCTGAAGTGTTGCTTGGTCGTCGCTCTCAGCCCACTGGCCGGCCCATTCCAAGAGCGCCCGGTGTCGGTAAGCTTGTGCCCGGTACGCATCGACACGGTCGTCCCACTCCGCGCACGGAACGGTTTCAGGTGCGTTTTCCAGCAGGAGCGTCCCGTCGTCGAATTCGAGCCGCATTCGGTGCCTGAACGCATGCGTGTCGGACGATTCAATCTGTCGGGAGGCTGGCTGAGTGCCAGAGTGCTAACGCACGTCAGTGCGAGCACAGCGTCACGTTTTCGGTACGTAGCATAGTATACAGATACAAAACATGGACTACCCGACACGAGACGAAATACGATCGCTCTGTACCGAACAGTCGTTCGAACGGGGTGTCAACTATTACCAGCAAGATCGGGTACAGGAACTGGACATCGACGGCGGCGAGATCAGATCCACTGTTCGGGGATCCAACTACTACGATGTCGCTATCGATCTCGTGGACGATACGGTCCGCTCTCGTTGTAGTTGTCCGTACGACTACGCGGGCGACTGTAAACACGTCATCGCGGTCTTGCTCGCCGTAGACGACCGAGACACCAAGACGGTGAGCGATCCCGAACGGGACGAGACGGTCAATATCGATTCGGTGATCGAACAGACGGCACCCGAGGACCTCCGAGCGTTTCTGCGTGACATCGTTGCGGAGGATCGAGATATCCGCGATCGGTTCGTCGCGTTCGTCGGCGAAGACACGGCCAAAACCGTCTACGACTACAAGCAGGAGATCGATCGACTGTTTGACGACGCTGTCAGCCGGCGAGGGATGGTCGAACACGACACACACATCGACTTCTCGCAGTACACCGACCTCGCGGAGACACATCGAAAACGAGGCCACGTCCAGACGGCGACGGATATCTACCGAGCGGTTTCCGAGGCGATACGCGAAAACTTGGACCAGGTTGACGACAGCAGCGGATACTACGGCCGAGAGGTGGAACGTGCTATCGAGTCGTATACAGAGACAATCGCAGAACAGGACCTCGGCCACGAGCGAAAGCGGCCGTACATCCAGTATCTTTGTGAAGAGTTCGTCGGGGCAGACTACGGCTTCGCCAGCGACTACTACGACGACGCGCTCCGAACGCTCTGTACGACGGACGCAGACCTCGAATACTGGCTGGAGCAACTCGACGCACACATCTCCGGTGTCACACTCGACGCAGTACTATCGGGAGAGTCGTCCTCGAAAGCGGACGGCCGCCGAGATGAAACTGAAGACGGCGTCGATACAGCGGCCGAATCAGCGAGCAACGACAAGTCGACTATCCACTCCGAGCGGACGGACGACGTTCTCTACGTATCTGATTTCACTGACGGACCGCTCAGTACCGACGAGTTCACCGGTGGAGCAATAGACGTCGAACACTTGGCCGTCGGGACACTGAAACTCAAGTACTTCGTCGGTGACGTGTTCGAGAAGTTGCGCATCGATGAACCGACGACCGTCGAGAGACACACCGCTAGCGTCGAACCGACCGAATCAGGAACGAGAGACACGAACGTATCGTCGTCACTCCAGAAGCGGCGGATATTCTCGACCTACGTCTACATCCTCGAGGAACTCGGCCGCGAAGACGCCCTCTCGCAACTCTACGAAGAGATCTATCTTGAGAGCAAACGGTTTTGTAAAGAGCACGCCCGACAACTGGTTGACGAGGGCAACAAAGACCGTGCGATCGAAGTCGTTGAAGATGGTATTCATACGTTCCGATCGCCCCGTAACCTTCGTTGGCTCGCTGCCGACCTCTACGAGGACCGGAATGTGGACGAGTACCGTACCACGCTGAAACAGTTGTTTCTCGATCATACGGAGTGGGCCGCGTACGATGACCTGAAGTCAGTCTGTGACGATCAGGAGTGGCAGTCGATCTACGAGGAATTTGAACGGCATTTCGAACGGGACGATAGAAAGGACCTCGTCGCACTGTACGTCCACGACGACGATCTGAAAAAAGCGTTCGTCGAACTGAAAGAGAACGCAGATCTCTCGTCAGTTCGCCAGTACCGTGATCCGGTCGCAGCCACTGCGCCGGTCGAGTACTTCGAGCTCTACCGGGAGCTGCTCGTCCCGTTTGCCGCCAACGACACGGGGCGACGCCACTACCGAGACATCGCCGACCACCTAGAAGAGATACAAGGATTGGTCCCCGAAGCGCGGTTTGAGGGGTTCGTCGATTTCCTGAAAGACAAGCACTCGAACCGCCCGGCGTTCTTGGACGAACTGGAGAAGGCCGGGTTTTGAGCAACGCCGTGCTGTTCGCTGAGAGTTCACTTGTCAGCTACCCACCACTGAAGCGCTGTCTTTTACCCACAAGTTCACTGAGTCCCAAACAGACGTTTCAGACGCTGTCGAACCCAATCTATTCTCGGAAGATCGAGGTGAGGAGTGAATCGGGCGATGATATCGGCAGTGGGGGGTTGCTGAATGTGGTAAGCGATATAAGCAAAATCGTCTCATAGGTGTGTTAAATCTGTAGATATCGAGGCTTCGGTCGGATTTATTGACCGCAACAACAACTCGATCTGTGGGTGAGAGACAGAGCTAAAACACGAGGCTTGCTCCTCGATTCTCCGTCACGAACCGGGGAGCGACACCGTCGAGGCGTACGTCGATGCCGTCGAAGTCGCCGCAGACGGCTACATCTCGGCTCTCAATCTCGCCGAGGTTCACTCTATCGCATCCGTCTTTAGCTAAGAGAGAAACCGCGTGACAGCAGCGGCTTATCGAGGCTTCTTTTCGAGAGGAATGAGGAGGCGGCAAGTGTACACCAAGACGCCTCCTCATCGAGAATCATGCGTCGGCTCACTACACTGTTTCCCTCCGAGTTCCTCGAAGAGCATGCCGAGGAACTCGGCGTGGTTGAGCGTGAGGGGAAGCTTCAGGTTCCTGTTCTCGTGTGGGCGCTCGTGTTCGGCTTCGCCGCAGGCGAGAGCCGAACACTCGCCGGGTTCAGACGCTGCTACAACTCGACAGCTGATGAAACGATTTCTCCCGGTGGCTTCTATCACCGGTTGACACCAACGCTGGCGGAGTACCTCTGCGACCACGTCGAGCACGGCCTCGACGAGGTCGCTGTTCCTGACACCGTTGACGCTGATATCGACCGATTCAGGGACGTGATGATCGCCGATGGAACGGTATTGCGGTTACACGAGTTCCTTTCTGATGAGTTCCAAGCCCGTCACGAGGAGCAGGCTGGAGCGAAGCTCCACCTGCTCCACAACGCTACTGATGAGACGATTGAACGGATCGACGTAACGGACGAGAAAACGCACGACAGCACGCGGTTCAAGACGGGATCGTGGCTGCAAGAACGGCTCGTTCTGTTCGATCGAGCGTACTTCAAGTACCGCCGCTTCGCGTTGATCGATGAGAACGACGGCTACTTCGTGAGTCGGCTGAAAGAGAACGCGAATCCGCTGATAACGGAGGAATCGCGGGAATGGCGCGGCCGCGCCATTCCCTTGGAGGGCAAGCGGATCCACGATGTGGTCGATGATCTCTCGCGGAAGTACATCGACGTAGAGGTCGAAGCGGAGTTCAAGCGGGGCCAGTATGAGGGGACGCGGTCGCTGGATACGAAGCGATTCCGCGTCGTCGGGGTCCGCGACGAGGACGCCGACGACTACCACCTCTACATCACGAATCTGCCGAGAGAGGAGTTTTTCCCGGCGGATTTAGCAACGCTGTATCGGTGTCGGTGGGAGGTAGAAACGCTGTTTCGTGAACTGAAAACGCAGTACGAGTTGGACGAGTTCGACACAAGCGACCCAGATGTAGTGAAAATTCTGCTGTATGCGGCGTTGCTGTCACTGCTGGTGAGTCGTGAGCTGTTGGATCTGGTCACCGAGCAGGCCGACGACGAGATCGTGTTTCCACCGGAACGCTGGGCGGCGACCTTCCGGTCGCACGCCCAGCTCATCCTCCATGAACTCGGTGAGTATCTCGGTTACTCGCCACCGCCGTTGCTGGAGCGGCTGATCGAGGACGCCCAGAAGATTCACCAGCAACGACCGATCGTACAGGAGACGCTCGCTACCGCTACACAACCGAGGTGTGAGTCTTAGCTAAAGACGAATGGTTGTCGGCTTCATCCACGGGGTCAAGCCCCGTGGCATTCGCCTCGACAGCCTGTAAACACCCCAAACCAGCGGTGCGGGGCCGTGGAAATCTTTGCCGTTCAGGGCGGAGAGGGTGTCAATTTGGGGTGCTGTTGACGATGCTGTTCCAGTCCGTTCGCGGGATCAGATGGACTGCGGTGAACGGTCGGCTGTCCGGGGTGTCCAGTTGTGGCTCGGTGACTGCGGGACTGCGAGCTTGCTCGAGTCCGATGTTGGCAGGTCGATTCTCTTCGAGCGTCAGCTCGCCATCGAGAATCATGACCTTGGTGTACTCTTCGTACGACGAGCACTGCGGGACGAAGGCTGTCCGAAGGAGTGACGGTCGCTCTGCGGGCGGGCAGCGTCCGTCGTGTTCCGTTATCCACGCATCGTAGCGGGGCCCCTTCTCGATTGTACTGTTCCAGCGTTCGGATTGGGTGGCTCCCGTTTCGAGGATATCGTTCTCGAATTGGGTTTCAGGCTCGTTGCTATCGCGCACTTGGTGTCGGTCACCGAGGTCGGCCTCTTGATCGGACGCGGGTGGGAGCTCAACAGAGAGGATCGGTTCAACAGGCGCCGGTTGCTCGTCGGTTGTTGCGACCCACACGCATGACTCCGTACAGGTCCGCTCGTTGCCGTCCGGGGTGAACGGAGCTGGCTGGGTGTAGCACTCTGCGCCTGCTGTCGTCCGCATTACCACTGGGCACTCGAGTAGTGCCCGAAGTCTCTCGGCATGTTGTGCGGATGTGGTTACGATATGGACCGGTTCTGCGGCGGCGGTGAGTTGGCCGACGGTTTTGAGCACCACTCCCGGCTTGATAACGTTACTGGCGTTGGCGAGGACAGCAATCTGCGGTCCAGCGCGGGACACGTGGAAGCTAACTGGACCTCGTTGGTCGACTCGGTCGCTGTCGATCGTGTAGCCAGCCGCCCGATAGGCTGTTTCGACTCGGTTGGTCAGTATGTCGTGGTTCGCCATTGCTGACGATTCAGCGCACTCAGGGAGTCATAATAACGGATTCGAGGATCAAACGGGCGTAGAGCACGTTAAACGGGCGTTCAGAGAATCATACGACCGTACACTAACCACGTGGTTTTTTATATAATGAACAGACGTGCGCCGGCTGAGAGAAGAAATATATGATAATTTTGTTTGCGGCCTTTCTGACCAAAATGACTATAATGTGAGTCTGAGAAGCGCCTGGTAATGACCAATCAAGCAATACGTTCTGATATACTTCCCGAGGCGCTGGCTGTCGCGCTCCTTGATGCTGGGTTTGATCAAGTCAGAACGCACGCCCGATACAAGTATCTCGAAGCGTTTGTCGATCGTGACGCAACGGAGCAAGAGCAAGCCCTCACGCGAAGTGAAGTTCAAGAGTACCTCGAAGCGACCTATCCCGATCTGGAGTTCAATTCACGGACGACGGGTAATACTGCGTTACGGGACCTGGTCGAAGCCGGGTTTCTCAACTGCAACGACCAAATGCAGACTTATCGATACTACTTAGTTTGGAGCGGTGCGGACGGCTCGGAGGGTGCCCAGTGTGGTTCCACTGGGGAGACCGCGATGGCGGATAGGAGCGATAATGATGGGTCGGTTAGCGTTAGTGGCCAGGGGACTGCTCTCCGAGGCACTGGTACTGTGGCCTCCGGTGAAGGAGATCAGACTTCAGCTGCAGCGTCGACCGGCTCTGCGACTACTGATAGTGCTCCTACCGGCTGGGTACCATCTGTACGCAATTTGTCTCAATCTTGGGTAGGTGCGTGGGCCACTCTCTTCGTACTGTTTGCTGGCGGGAGCGGTGCGTTCGTCACTGTGTTGTTGGCTCGGCTTGCGGTCCCATCATCGGTTGTGACCGGCAGTGCGGCAATCGCGTGGGGGCTACTCTCGCTTGCGCTCGCTGCGGGGGTAGTGCTGGGTGTGGGCTCTCTGGAGCGTCTCAGCGTCGCTGGCCAGATCTACTAGCAGAGCATTTCTGACAGGGGGCCTGTATTTCGGACGTGGTTGTGATCACTCTTGGCTTCGATACGGGAGTGTCGTGACATCGAAGGCATCGTAATGGCGGTCGCACGTGAGTACATGATCAACATCTAGCTCGTCCATGTGTGCAGCGACGACGAAATCTGTGAATGACGCATCGAGATCCGTCCATTCAATGAAGGTCTCTTTGGCATCGATAACGACGCTCTCGGGGACTGCTTCAAATTGGTGAACCGCCTTGGGGTCAAGCCCCGAGGCTTCCCGTTTCAATGACGCGACTTGCAGGAACCGACGAAGAAGAGCCTCCATCGGTTTCCACAGCGGTCGCAGTCTCCACGGGCGTCGATTCGGCCTGTCCCAGACCTAACTCTTGAAGGCCGCGAGAAAGAACATTGTATGACGCATTCGCGTCTCTATCCGCCTCGAACCCGCAACTCGGACAACTGTGTTCCCGCACCCACAACGGTTTGTCCGTCTCGACACCACACTCGGCGCACTCCTTGGTCGTCCCCGCAGGGTTCACTTGGACGACGTGCGTGCCGTACAAGTCGCCCTTGTACTCCAGCATCTCAATGAATGCACGCCACGCGGCATCCTGCTTGTTCCGTGCATTTCCGTCGCTTTGGAGCATCCCCGCGACGTTCAAGTCTTCCACGAACACGGCGTCATACGTCGTGACGAGCCACGTCGTGAGCTTGTGCTGGAAGTCTTCAACCCTCCGCTTGATTCTTCGCTTGACTTTGGCGACCTTACGGCGTTGTTTCTCCCAGTTGTTGCTCCCGTGTTCTTTCCGGGAGAGATTGCGCTGCTCCCGATGTAGGCGTTCGTACTCGTCGGAGCGGTCAAGCCAGTCCACGCTGTTGCCGTCAGACGTGTAGATGTAGTTCTGGATGCCGAGGTCGAGGCCAACGCAGTCCTCAACATCCACGCCGTCTACGGCGGGTTTCTCGGGGAGCGTGGTGTCTTCGACTTCGAGGCCGAACGTGACGTACCACTCACCCGTCGTCTCTTTCTTCAGCGTCACCTCTTTGATGTCTGCGTTGTCGGGGATGGAACGGTGGTATCGAATGGGGATGTCACCGGTTTTGGAGAGCCAGATTGTGGCAGTCCGGCCACTCGTGTTTTTGAGCTCGAAGCCAGACTGCGAATACGTCATACTCTGGTACTCGCTTGGGGACTTCCAGTTGAGCCACCCGACCTTGTGCCCGTTCTGTTTCTTCTCGGAGAGGGTTGAGAGGTTGTCGTAGAGGCGTTCGACGGTCTTCTGCAAGGCCTTCGAGTGGACTTCAGAGAACACGGGCCATTTGTCTTTCCACTCGGTGAGGCGCTTCTGGTGTTGGTACGCCGAACCGATGTTGTCCTCGTCGGTGTCGAGGGTTTGGTATTCGTAGCGGGTGTGGTTGTATGCTTGGCGGTGGATGTCGATGTGACGTTCCACTTCCGCAGCCACGCCTGTTCGGTCAGGGTAGGCGCGGAAGCGGTAGTCGCACCACATCGCCGTACCTCGATTATCGCTGTGTTGCTAGTTAATGGCTTGTGTCACGGAGTGTCGGCTTCATCCACGGGGTCAAGCCCCGTGGCATTCGCCTCGACAGCGCGTAAATCTTCTATGACACCCTAAACTGCGCCGATCAAGATCTTGCGCCGCATCGCTGTCGAGACGCTCACTGCTGCTTACGAGACAGGATAGCAGAGGACAGGGGAGGAAGCAGGATGGGGGGCTGTCCTCAGCAGGGACCAACGGTCCCTACCACATGAAGGCAACTCGCGCGTCTAATACCTTTCGGTTTTCGCACATTACGGGCCCTTCACAATGGTCGATACGAGGGTGTCATAGAACTCTTCTCACGCCTCGTTGACTGACCTGTGAATCGCTCAGTACAGACTATACACTGACGGAACGTTTCGCTCAGATGCCGAGGCTATCTTTGATTGCCGAGTCGATTTTTGCCATATCTGATGACGGGACGGATCCGATGTTCTTCTTAACACGTCCGTCAATGTCGATAACCCGGATTTGACTTAGGTCTGCCACTGAATCGTGACTGAGGGCAGTATCCGAAGCCAGTACTTCCACCTCGAACGGGTACGTGTCTCCAGATGTGTACTGCGTTGTGAATGGAGCGATGATAGTTGTCGGTGAGTACTGATTCCCAACATCGTTCTGGATAACAACACAGGGCCGGCTCTTTCCGTGCTGCTCACTCCCTTTCGTGGGATTCAATTCAACGATAACAATGTCGCCACGGCGTACCTGCACAGTTGACTCCAGAATTCACTCGCTCCAGTCGGGTGCGTCACCGAGACGCTCAGTTGCTTCTGCGGATGCGTCTTCCATTTCTTCAGCCAACTCACGAGACCGCTCGGCTCTCTTTCGATATCCTTCAGCAAGCCGTTCCTCATCTCTCGGCGGTTTAATTATGATCTCGTCATTCACTTCGACGAATTCAACTTCGTCACCGCCTTCGATGCCACGACGGTCCCGAAGGTCCTTCGGAATCGTCACCTGCCCCCGATCTCCGACTTTCCGTTTGTGTTCGGTCATACCAGTTCATACTTTTTTCATACTAATATAGATATCGGTGGCATGGTCATTCAGTTCGCAAGCGCGTTCCATCAGCTGATTCGGCTGTAAATTCACGAAATAAATGTCGTGCTAACTCTTCTATGACACCCTAGAGACATAGTTTGTCAGCCCAGAGTTGAGTACACCTCGAAGACGCCAGAGAGCACTCCCACCCCACTAGTTCCGCTGTTAACGTGAGCGAACATGGAAGGGAGGTATGGATTTGACTCCCACCCCACCGCTTCCGCTGTTAGTGTCCTTCTGGTGGTGAAGTGCGTTCACCCACACACCCCATCGCTTCCGCTGTTAGGACGGAGTAGTAGGCCTAGCGGTGGCTCAATTGAGTGCGCCTCAAAAGGTGATACGTGGGAGGCATCTAGGTACGAACAGCGGAAGCAGTGGGGATGAATAGTATATAAATAAGTGGCTACAACGGAAACAACAGAAGTGGTGGTTTTATCTCATCATAGGGAGGCCAACCAGTATGGACGACTTCTCGTTCACGCCAAACGATGCTATCTTCGAGAATCGGGAGGCACTTCTCGAAGAGTGGACGCCGGACAGCCTCGTCGGCCGCGACAAGGAACTCACCCGCTACCACGCCGCCCTCCAGCCGGTGATCAACAACGAGACCCCCTCGAACGTGTTTCTCTACGGGAAAAGTGGCGTTGGCAAGACTGCGGCCACGCGCTATCTGCTCCGCACGCTTGAGCGGGACGCAACCGACGTGCCAGAACTGGAACTCACGACAATTGAGGTCAACTGCGATGGGCTGAACACGTCCTACCAAGTTGCTGTAAAGCTAGTCAACGAACTTCGTGAGCCAGGTCGACAGATCTCCAATACAGGATACCCGCAGGCGAGTGTGTACGAGTTCCTCTTTGACGAACTCGACGCCTATGGAGGGACAGTACTCATCGTCCTCGACGAAGTCGATCACATCGGCGACGATTCCCTCCTGTACAAGCTTTCGCGTGCGCGCTCGAACGGCGACATTAGCGAGGCGAAGCTCGGCGTCATTGGGATCTCGAACGACTTGGACTTCCGGACGCAACTCTCTTCGAAGGTCCAGTCGTCACTGTGTGAAAAGGAGGTGTCCTTCAGCGCATACGATGCCGACGAGCTCCGACTCGTCCTCGAACAGCGTGAACGGGTCGCTTTCCAAGATACCGTTCTCGAAGACGGGGTGATCGCGATGTGCGCTGCGTATGGAGCGAAAGACTCCGGTGACGCACGGAAGGCTTTGGATCTCCTCTTAGAGGCCGGCGATGTCGCCCGTGAGAGTGGGTCCGACATCGTGACCGAGTCGCACGTCCAGGAAGCTCGTGAGCGCGTTCAGACGGATCAGGTGGTTGAGGGGATACAGAACTACTCGCAGCATGGAAAGCTCGTATTGTACGCACTCACACGGCTTCACGAACGGGGTGACACGCCGGTTCGGACGCGCGAAGTCGTCGAGACGTACCGGTCCGTGGCTCGCTCGGAAGGAGTGAGTCCGGTCTCCGAGCGGTCAGTGCGTGACTATCTGGGCGAGTTGGCACAGTTGGGAATCACAGGCGTGACAGAGCACAACCGGGGGAAAGACGGGGGCAAGTACAACGAGCATCAACTCGAACAGTCCGTGTCGGCGGTTCGGAGTGGGTTGTCGACGCTGTTGGAGTCGGCCTGAGTGAGGATTCGCTTGTGGTACTGAGATGGTGGCGTCCACCCCGTACTAACAGCGGAACCGGTGGGGTGGGTGTGTCGAGTCGCGTCGCGATCGAAGGTTAGTGGGTGGATAGTTCACCGTTCTCCCCTCTCTTCCCACTCCGGACGGGGTGTCGGGGACGGGAGTTCGTCAACCGCCGTTCGGAGTTCGTCCTCTGTCGTCCACGGGAAGCACCGTTCGTGGAGTTCGAATTTGCGGAACTTGTTGAGATGGACCCAACTGTACGTTGCCAGCCCTTTGTCCTCATCTGCCCGGTTGTCGATCACATCCCACACCTCCTGTTCGTCGATGTCGAGGCCGCTCTCTTGGGCGCGATCAACGAGCGACTCGACGTTTGCTTGGACTTCATCCGCCGCCAAATCGTCTGTGAACGCTATCTCGAGGGCGGCTTGAACGACGTGCTGTTTCGAGTCAAGATTCTCGTCAGTCACCCACGCGTAATCACGTGGGAACACGTGCGACTTGTCGAAATACGGTGGGTCATCGATCTCGCCCAATTCAGGCGCCTCCCCACCACTCTCCTTCTCGAAGATACCGACGATGTAGTCGCTGTACGTCGCGAGCAACGAAAACATGATATCGAACGTATTGAGTCGGTCAGTCGGGAGTTCGAGGAGATCACCCATGATGAACGGATAGGCACCGAGCTGCTTCGTGAGTTCGTTCTGGACGGCGCGAAGCCGGCGGATATAGGGGTCGCGATAGCTCCCCAAAATGAAATACGATGTCCGCTGACTCCAGAGATACGGCAATTCACGCTGGGTGAACCGCCAGATTTCCCGTTTCTCTGCAGGCTCAAGTTCGATACCCCCGACGGCCTCGTGAACGACGGTCATAATTTCCCCAGCGTCCGGTGGCGGGCTTGGGTCGGTCATTAGCTGCCAACTCAAATTACATCACCTTGTCTCTTCTGAATTACATTGGTTTTTTCTGAATTAACCAACTTGGATGGCCCTAACTGTTATGTCGCGCTCCCTCGTACCAGCACATATGAGCGAAACCGACACTGGTGCGGCCGATACAGGGCCGTTCGCAGAACAGCAGCGGCTGTTCACGCTGTTGTCCCAGGATACGCGCCATCTCATCATCCAGGAGCTGCTGGGCCATCCCGCCCATCTGATGTCGCTCGCCGAACTCGAGTATATGACCGGAAAGA
Source organism: Halorubrum sp. GN12_10-3_MGM (assembly GCF_005435235.1). Classification (NCBI taxonomy): domain Archaea; kingdom Methanobacteriati; phylum Methanobacteriota; class Halobacteria; order Halobacteriales; family Haloferacaceae; genus Halorubrum; species Halorubrum sp. GN12_10-3_MGM. The sequence continues at coordinate 7,223 of NZ_SGUB01000036.1, read as the reverse complement.
GTCAGGCGGCCATCAAAGACCAGTTGGAGACGTTGATCGACGCCGGGCTCCTCGCACGCTACACGTATGACCCAAGCGAGGGGACACGTGATCTCCCCTCTCAGTTCTACGGATTCACAGAGCAGGGGGTCGAGGTCCTCCACGACTACAAGTATCTCCGTGGGCTTCCGGTCGCACGTGCCCTCTACGAAAACACGCGCAAGACCGAGAAAATCGAGCGCCACGAATCGGCCCCTCGCCCGGAGCTTCCCGACGCTGTTGCGGACGCACTCGAGTTCAACGAGCCCGATCTCGACGCCATCGATGGTGGCACAAACCGATAGTTCGTCGTTAAACAGCACCGTTCTCGACGCTGCAGAGAAGATATGGCGACTTCGTACCTTGTTGACATCCTCCATCCCCTGAAGGGGTGGGATTCCTCTGGTGGGGATGTTGGCTATGCCGTCCCCACAGAGGCAAGTTTCCCTCGCCGGTACTCCGGTTTGTGCGCTCCTCGTTGGGACTTGCCCTCGCGGGAGAGCGTGATGACTCCGACCAGTTGTGGTCGTCCCACTTGAGGCGCACAGGCCGTGCCATCGACCCAACGTTTTCGCTAGCCTGTCGTTCGAGGAACGTCCGCGAGGCACCAAGGTCGGCGTGCCCCTCGTAGCCACACGAACACCGAAACACGTCGCCGTCCCGTTCTGACTCGTCTCGCTCGCCACACACCGGGCGCTCAGTCGTCGTGTACGCTTCCGACCGGACTTCGACCGTGATGCCGTACTCCTCAGCAGTTGTCGCAAGCCGGTCGATGAACAACCGGTACGCCCAGAACTGGTACATCTTCTCGTTCACATGCGCCGACCAATGTGCCGACAGCATGTCGGTGAAGTCGCCAACGTACACGTTGGCCACGCCCTCGCTCTAATCGGGAACTGTATTTCAGTCCCATAAACTTATGGTCTATAACATCATACGTTATAGTACAGTAGGATGTCGAAGCGTCACCCGATCGAGTTGAACCGCGCTGTCCCCGGTGGGCGCGTGGAGATATTCGCTGTCCGCGACGAGGAGTATCCGGACGGGTGGTTCTATCGGTTTCAGTACTATCACCCTGAGACCGGCGAACTGCTCCGGTATGACGACGCGCACGACGACGACGATCTCGGTTGGCATCACCGGCACGTTCGATTTGGCGACGGCACAGCGATCGAGTTTCACAGCCTTGCGGCTCATATGACTCGGTTTCTGAACGAATTGCGACGCTGGCAGACACGGAGACCACCAATGACTGAGCCCAACCACGACGGCTGGCCCGACAAGTACAGTGACCCTCGCGACCGGCCGCATCCCGATGTCCTTCGCATTACCGTCGAATCGTTCGACGATACGTTCGAGGACACGCTCACCGCTGTCAACGCGATCGCAGACGGCGACCCACAGCCCGCAGTGGTATCGTTCGCGACAGTTGGCGAGCTGCGGACGATCCTCACCAACCGGCGGATCGAGCTCCTTCAGACGCTGATGGATACCGAAGGTGCCGCTAAGAGCATCAGCGCGCTCGCCAAGGCACTCAATCGCGACTACAAGCCAGTCCACGACGATGTCACGCGTCTGGCGGACTACGGGATCGTATTCATCGTCGAGGACGACGAACGCTCGAAGCGGCCGTACCTCCCGTACGAGCGCATCCGTCTTGATGTCGAACTCACCGCGAACAACCCGGGTGAGGAGCCCGCGACGGCGTGAGGCACTCCTTTCGGACTCTCGTTTGGAACACAGAATATCATAGACGAGGTCGGCAAAATCCCTCTCTTTTTTCAAGGCGAGAACCCCGCCGTTTACGGCGGGCGTGAAGCCGACAACTCCTACACGTTCCACCGTCGGTTACAAGACGAATACCCCACGACTGCAAATCTTTATTAGAATTGGGTATATAGAAATCAGTACGGCCAAATGAAGTACAACCTCGAAACCGGGTCGCACACGGTCCACGCGCTCCAATATCACTTTGTGACCGTCACGAAGTACCGCGCAGACCTCCTCACCGACGAAATCGCAGAACGGGTCGGTGAGATTGCCAGCAACATCTCAGAAGACTTCGGCGTGGACATCCAGAACGTCAACGGCGGAAGCGACCACGTTCATATCCTCTTCACAGCGAAGCCAACGACCGACCTCACCAAGTTCATCAACTCGCTCAAGGGCGTCACGTCCCGCAAAATCCGTGACGAGAATCCCGAGGTTCGGCAGGCGCTCGACAAGGCGTTCTGGCAACCGGGGTACTTCCTCGCCACCACCGGCCAAGTGAGCATCGACGTACTCATGAAGTACGTGGAGGAGCAGTAGCGATGTCCACGACCGTCACGAAGACGTTGCAGGCGACGTTCGCGCCACCCACCGCGCACAAGCAGTCGAAACTCAACGACCTGCTCAAAACCTACCGTGACGGTCTGCAAGAAGCGTTCGACGCCGGAGCGAGTACCATGTCGGCGGTGAGCGACATCGTGACGCCCTACGACCTCCCGTATCAGGCCAAGGCCGCTCTCTGCAACTACGTTCCGAAACTTCGCAAGACGTACAACGCCAAGGAGTTGGACGACGGTCACCCAATACGGCTCACGAATCAAGCCGCGACGTTCGACCACTCTGAAGAACGCGACTACGCGTTCACGTGGTGGGTTCCGCGTCCCGGCCGGGGAACGAACTTCTGGATACCGCTCCGCATCAACCCTGAACAGGAAGATCTCTGGCACGACCTCGTATCGGAGGACGCGAAGGCGGGCGAAATACGGCTTCAACAGCACCGGAAGAACTGGGTACTGCACGTCACCGTCGAGTACCCGGTCGAAGAACCAGCGACAAACGGTGACGCCACGCACATCGGCTTAGACATCGGAGAAACCGCCCTCATCACGGGCTGTGCCCTCAAGGACGGTTCTCCGACTGACCCGTTCGTGTGTAGCGGAAGCAGAGCGAAGCATCTCCGCAAAGAGATGCACACGACTCTGAAACGACTCCAAGAGCGTGACGCATCTGAGTGGCGTATCGAAGACCGCTTCTCGCACTACCAGAACGCGCTCACCGAGATCGTGGAGAAAGCGTCTCGGCAAGCCGTCGAGTACGCAAAGCAGTACGAGAATCCCGTGTTGGTGATGGAGGACTTGACGTCCATCCGTGAGCGTCTCGACTACGGGAAGTACATGAACCGTCGGCTTCATTCGTGGGCGTTCGCCCGACTGCAAGGGCGCATCGAGGACAAGGCGACGGAAGCAGGCATCCCGGTCGAGTACGTGAATCCGGCGTACACCTCGCAGACGTGTCACTCGTGCCACCGTATCGGTCGGCGGGACTCCCAAGCCGAGTTTCGGTGTCCGAACGGCGACTGCCACGTTTCGACGTTTCAGGCCGACATCAACGCTTCCGCGAATATCGCACGACGGGTTGACCCGTGGGGAGAGAGCGTCCCGCTTGACAAGGCGGAGCGCGATGACTCGCCTCAGGATGGGAGCGGTTGTGACACCGCCACGACTCACCGTGAGAAGAGCGTACCAGCGCAGATGACGCTCACGGCCTACGAAGAGTCGGAACCCTCTGCCAGCGTTCACGAGACGGAGTCTCGTGAGCCAACCAGAACCGACGGTTCTGGTGACGACGACTAACTGGTATTCCCCATGCGTGGGAAGCCTCGCCGTTTACGGCGAGGAGGATGTCACGGCCCACGAGTGCGACGATTGCGGAGCGTCGTTTGAGACGCTCACCCGCCTCCGCCTCCACGACTGTGAGGATGTCCAGTCGGAGACATCCGTTGGCTCGGCTAATCTCGAACAGTCAGAATCCACAGATTCGTCGCCAGCCGACAAACAAAACGCGGCCGTCGCCGAACTCGATACCCTACTCGACCGCTTCTCGGGTGGTGACAGAGCCGGCCTTCACGACGCAGTCACCGAGTTCGAGTCAGCACTCTCGGCTGCGCTTGAGGAAGACGACGGCGGCGAGACATACCGAGACGTGTTCTGGTCGTACCACGAGCGCGTTAGTGACGCCCTTGACGAGGCGGCACGAGCAACCGGGTGGACTCTCCTCGAGGAGGTCATCAATGCGTACGACCCGACCGCCGACGACGAGCTGCCGCTCGTGACACCCACGATCGCGAATGCTGTCGGACGGAATCTGATCCGCACGCGGTTGACCGATGGCGTGTCGGCGATTCCAGTTGTGGCGCTCGAATATCTCGATGGCGTCGCAGTCGCTGCCGGCGATACAGCCGATACCACACAAGAGGAAGTCCACGCGTACGGGTGGGGGATCGGGCATCCCGACCACTCGGTGGCCGACCGTCTCCACTCCCGCGCCTCGGAGGATATCTTCTCCGTCAACCCGACGCTCGAGCACGCGTTCTACGCCGACCAGTACGCGGCGGTCGATCTGCTCGAATCGTTGGTGAGAGACGAATCGATCGACGGGACGTTCTCGCGTCCCGCCCGTGACGATATGCCGTATCGTCGCTATCTGCTCGACAGTGTTTACGGGCTACAGACGGACGACAACTGGCCGGGGATGCCGCGGTACTACGACTGGCACGAGGAGTTCGACGACACGTTCGAGTTAGACGACACGGTCGAACAGCGCATCCGTGACCTCGTCGAAGAGGCCGGCTTCGACGCCACCCTGCCAAATGACTGGACGTTCCGGGATCTCGGTATCTGAGCGAACCACCCTCACAGAGGATATCAATTTGGTGGAAGAGCGTCATCATATTCGTCGTCAAGGATTTCAGAACAATCAACGGGGATACTGGTCCACGCGTTCTTCACAACCTCGTACCCAGTCCACCCTTCCATTTGAATCATCCCCACGGTTGCCTCGCAGAATTCAGGCTTGTCAATGAGGTCGTTGTCAAGCAGGATGTAGAGGAGATACGGTGGTCCCACAACATCAATGTCGTACCCGTTGTTATCGATGAGACGCCGAATTGACCGTCTCGCAGCAGAATCAAGAATTGATACGATTTGATACGCCGAACCGTGTTCAGAAAGTTCCTGCTTGAGTGATTGCTCGCCTGCATCTGGTCCATGCGGGCGGGGAACGACAGTTACGCACGACCACGGCGAGGAATCCACGTCTAGATGTTCAAGAACACGTTGGCTCCCTCGTTTCAAGTACTGCTCACGGCTGCCATCAGGCGGGTGTTTGTTCGAGTTGACGTGCTTTTGGAGTTCGTGCTTACAAACGTTTGTCGTTGTAAGATGGATCGCGTCTTTCAGTTGTCCCCACTGAGCGGTGTTCGCAACCGCGATCAAGGAGCTCGTATCAGCCAGTATCGGATAGCGAGCCTCACTCGCCATCGCTGCCCGCCAAGAACTCAGATGAATCTCGTTCCATAGCTGTCTCGAACGAGTCTTTCTCCTCTTTCATCCTATCGAGTTTCTCACCGAGAAGAACACGGGCTACATCCTCACCAATCTCACCACGGCTGTATCGTTCGTACACCGCAATCTCGTCCTGTTCATCCAATGACTGCCGAAGCATTTCGACCAAGCCAACTCGGGCGAGTTCGCTCACGTTGACGCCGCCGATGTGAACCTCATCGAGCAGCTCCGCAGCCTCTTTTTCGGCTCCGGCACGGAACTGAATCGTCTTGTCATAGCTTGATCCGCTCATACACTGAAATTCGGCGTGGAGATCCATATATGTTATGACGCGTACTTACTTGTCATTACAAGTAGTCAAGAACGTAGCACTACCAGACAGGTCACTTCTCTCAAGGGGTACGATATGAGTTAGGAATCGTACAGAACTACATTGCTGACACTACCTGCTATGGATGCGGTACGCAGGACGAAATCATGCCGGTGTATCACTCCATATACACAGAGTAGTATATAAATTATAAATACTTGTACGTAGTAAAACAACGCATGAGTACTGAGAACTCGGATGTCGTCGGCCATGACCCGCCGAGTGGTGACGGCGCATCGATTGCCCTCACCCTTCCCGTGAGCGCAGACAATCTGTTTAAGCATGGCGCGAGCCGGTACGTCCTCAATTTCCTCGCAGACTCGCCCGACATCAACGTCTCAATCCGCGCACTCTCGAGTATCACCCCCTTCAGCGAACGCGCAACGCGACAGGCTGTCGACGCACTCGCCGACGCCGGTCTTCTCGAGGTCGAACCCAACGGAAACGCCCACCGCGTACGGATTAATCGGACACGGCTCCACGTGCCGACAGGCCCGATCGAGAGCATTCCCCAGATCCCGTATCGTACCCCTGTCCGCGTTGCGTGCCAGTATCTCAAGAGCGAATTCGAGGAGGTTCTTGGGATCATCCTCTTCGGCAGCGTCGCCCGTGGAGACGCCGATCGACGATCCGACATCGATCTCTGGATACTGGTTGACGACGATCTCTTTGCGGCGCGAGGAGCTGCTAACGAGCTTGCCCGGACGTTAGAGGGGTTACAGATACCACCGACGATCTCTCTCGCTGAGGCCGAGTCTGTTGATTTCGAGACGCATTGGGAGACAATCCGCGAGCGGCTTGAAGCGGAGGACACCAACTGGGCCTCGGCCGAGCGTCACTCATTCGAACTCATTGTCGAGACGCCTGCCTCGATTCTGGGCCAGTCCAACCGCGTTGCTCCTGAGAAATTGTTCGGTGAGGGGATCACCCTCCGCTCGACGAAGACCTTGGAGCGCGTGAAACGTGAGGTGATCACGAATGAGTAACCTGGATCGAATCGCCGAGCGGCTGGCGGCCGCCGAAAATGCCTTCGCACACGCCGATGGACGGCCGAAGTTCGAGCCCGAAGTGAATGCCTCTCGAGACGCCGAGCCAGGTGAAGTAGCGATCCAGAAAGCATGTCGACTCCTCGAGGTGGTCGAGGGGATCGACGATCTCGGAGCGTACTACGGCGCAATCTTGGAACACTCCTTCATCGTGATCGAGCAGACACTCCAAGGGTATCTGTTCGCACGCACGGGCGTCGACGAACGTGAGCTCCGGAACCACACTGCCCCCTACGAGCTGGCCAAAGGGCGGGTTCCGCTCGAAGACCGAACGCTTGATCGACTTGCGGCAGTCTACGATGACCGAAGAATGAGCCACTACTACGGGACACGCTCTTCGGTAGACTGGCGGAACTAGCGGAATACATTGACAGCGATACAGTCCACGAGACTGTGGATCGGTGCCCCAGTAAGGTTCAGTGACCGGAGGAAGCCGTAGGTCCGAGCGGCCTGTTC
>NZ_SGUB01000035.1:0-21766 GCF_005435235.1 Halorubrum sp. GN12_10-3_MGM | reverse complement strand
GCCGTGGGGTGGCGGGCGGGGGAAGTACTCACGGAGTGAGCCGGCATGTGACGCGCTCCAACGCATGGAGTGATCGGGCTCATAGAGTAATTCGGCTGGGAGGAGTGAGCGGAGAAGAGACAACCGTTGGAAAATTCGGGGATACGGGTGTGGAGAGGTCAACGGACACTGTCTGAGGAGACTGTTTCACCGGAAACGAGGTGTTCGCTGAGTGCCTCAGGCGAGCCGACCAACAGGGGGGAGACCGTGTTTCCGGTGAAACTCAGGCTTCAGATGGGGTGGGGCTTCCAACGAAGTACGGGCTTCCGTCAAAGTGCGGGCTTCCGTCAAAGTGCGAGCTCTCAGTAGAATAGTAGTTTCCGGTGAAACGCATGTATCGCTCGGCGAGCTGTCGCTCATTTCGCTTGGCGAGCTTTACTCTGATGTAGGATATAAATCCTGTTGTTCTATATCGGTCAGATAGATAACTAAACCGCCCACAGCGAAGTCGCTCCCACCCAAGATAGCCCCATTTCACCGGAAACACGGTGTGTCTCACCGTACGAAACCACAGCGACCGACGTACCGACCTACGGTGTGAGAGAGTCGCGGACCTCATACCGAACGCCGTCTTCACGGAGTCGCGTCGTGTGGCGAGAAAGCTCGTCGGTCGAAACGAGCAACAGCACGTCCAAGCCCCGGAGGGCGGCCTGAGACACGCCCGTCGCCGAACCGAATCGGATGTCCGGCCGGAGCCCGGTCCGCGTCGCGAGCGCGTAGGCTTCGGTCCCACCGACCGCGATCAGATCCGCGTCCGCGGCGCGACCCGTGATGACCTCGGGAGACGGCGGGCTCCCTTCGGTCACCGCCGGGACGGACACGACCGTCACCACGCCCGGATCGTACTCGACGACCCCCTCGAAGTCGGTGACGCCGACCGCCTCTCCGGCCTCACCGCCGGTGACGACGACCGCTGTCGCCGATCCCCCCTCCGGGACGGCGTGTAGCACGCCGTCGCGCATCTCCAGCCCGACGTCGTCACCTTCCGCAACCGCGTCGGTCGCCACGGCGGCGTCGACGTCGACGCTTCCCAGAACATCGTCGGACACGCGAGACACGAAGTCCGAGAGGGCGTCGGTTCGCGTGATTATCCAGTCGACTCCCTCTTTGGTCACCTCGTACCGACCTCGACCGCGTTTCTCCACGAACCCTCCGTCGACCAAGTCGCGGACGTAGTCGCTCACCGCCTGCGAGGTCACACCGATGACGTCCGCGATCTCCTCTTGGCTCACCGCCGGCTGTCGCGCGGCGATCTCGACGAGAACCCGGTAACGAGTCGCGTCGCGCCTGTTATCCAGCACTCGCGGCCCGGCCGGCTCGTCCGGATCCTCGCTCGTTCCCATACCACCGATGTTGTAGTCGGAAACAAGTAAAATTGGTGTCCCGGCGCCCGCGGTACACCCGGCGAGCTACTCTTGGGCGTCCACGACGGCGACGCTCGCAAGGTTGACGATATCCTTCACCTCGTCGCCACGCTGGAGGACATGGACCGGCTCGTCCATGCCGACGAGCATCGGTCCGATGGCCTCGGCGCCCCCGAGCCGCTGAAGGAGTTTGTATCCGATGTTCCCGGCCTCAAGGTTCGGGAACACGAGGACGTTGGCCGCCTCGTCAAGTTCGGAGAACTCGTAGGTCCCGTTGAGGATGTCGTCGACGACCGCGGTGTCGGCCTGCATCTCCCCGTCGACCGGGAAGTCGACCACGTCGTCGGACTGAAGAATGTCGACCGCGTCGCGCGGCTTCCGCGTCCCCTCGTTGTCGACGCTCCCGAAGTTCGAGTACGATAGCATCGCGGCGCGCGGTTCGACGTTGAACCGTCGCGCGAGGTCCGCCGTGTGTCGCGTGACCTCCGCCAGCGTCTCCGCGTCGGGGTCCTGATTGACGGTCGTGTCCGCACAGAAGATCACCCGGTTCTTGAAGGTGAGCATGTACACGCCGGCGACGGTGTCCGTGTCGGCCGCCGAACCGACTATCTGGAGGGGCGGCCGGAGCGCGGACGGGTAGTGGTGCGTGAGCCCGGTGAGCATCGCGTCGACGTCGCCGGTTTCTACCATCACGCTCCCGAGGTAGTTGGTGTCCCGTTTGACCAAATCGTCGGCCTCGCGTTTGGTGATCCCCTTGCGCTTTCGGAGCTCGTACAGCCGCTCACCGTATCCGGAGACGTCCCGCTCGTCCGGGTCGACCACCTCGGGGCGGAACGAGAGCCCGAGCTCGGACGCGGTCCGGGAGATGGTGTCGGCGTCGCCGAGCAACACCGGCTCCGCGATCCCCTGCTCGGAGAGCTGGTAGGCCGCGCGGATCATCTTCTCGTCGGTGCCCTCCGCGAGCGCGATCCGCTTCGGGTCGCTTTTCGCCTTGTTCAACACGACCCGCATCATCTCGCGGGACTTCCCCAGGCGAGCCTCGAGGCGCTCGCGGTACTGGTTCAGATCGATCTCCGTCCTGGCCGATCCGGACTCCATCGCCGCCTCCGCGACGCGCGGCGCCACCTCGAACAGCACCCGCGGATCGAGCGGCTTCGGAATGACGTAGTCGGGACCGAACTGGAGCGGGTCGTCGCCGTACGCCTTCACGACCGCGTCCGGAACGTCCTTGCGCGCGAGGTCGGCTAGCGCCTCCGCGGCGGCCGCCTTCATCTCCTCGTTGATCTCGGTCGCACGCACGTCGAGCGCCCCGCGGAACAGGAAGGGGAACCCGAGGACGTTGTTCACCATGTTCGGGTAGTCGGACCGACCAGTCGCCATGATCACTGTGTCGTCCCGGGCGTCCTTGGCGTCCTCGTAGGTGATCTCCGGGTCGGGGTTCGCCATCGCGAAGATGATCGGGTCCGCGGCCATCGAGCGGACCATCTCCTGCGAGACGATACCCCCGACGGAGAGCCCGACGAACACGTCTGCGCCGTCCATGGCGTCCGCGAGATCGCCGTCTTCGACGGGGGTGGCGAACTGGCTTTTGTACTCGTTGACGTCGCCGGCCGCCACCCGCTCTTCGGTGATGATCCCGGAGGAGTCGCACATCGTGATGTTCTCTTCGCGCGCCCCCAGCGAGACGTAGAACCGGGCCGTCGCGATGGCCGACGCGCCGGCGCCGGAGAAGACGATGTCGAGCTCCGAGAGGTCCTTATCGGAGATGTCGACCGCGTTCATCAGCGCCGCGCCGGAGATGATCGCGGTGCCGTGCTGGTCGTCGTGGAACACCGGGATCTCCATCTCCTCGCGGAGCCGCTCCTCGATCTTGAAACACTCCGGGGCCTTGATGTCCTCGAGGTTGATGCCGCCGAACGTCGGCTCCATCGCCTTCACGGCCTCGCAGAACGGGTCGACGGCGTCGATGTCGAGCTCGATGTCGAACACGTCGATGTCGGCGAACCGCTTGAACAGCACCCCCTTCCCTTCCATCACGGGCTTCGAGGCGGCCGCGCCGATGTCACCGAGCCCGAGGACGGCCGAGCCGTTCGAGACGACCGCGACGAGGTTTCCCTTCGCCGTGTACTCGAAGACGGACTCCGGGTCGGCCGCGATATCGCGGCACGGCGCCGCGACCCCGGGGGAGTACGCCAGCGAGAGGTCTCGCTGGGTGTTCGTCGGCTTCGTCGTCTCTATCTCGATCTTTCCGGGCGGCTCCTGCCGGTGATACTCCCGGGCGTCGTCGTCTAGTCCCATGTCTTTCTCCATTCGTGAACGGAGTAAAAAGGTATGCGATGGTGTCGAGTGTGTGATTCGACGTTCGACGATCTTGCGGCGCCCTTCGACGGCATCGAAGTACTTCAACGAGATCTCGATGTGTGTTGGCGTTTCGATGCTCGTCGACAACTTGGATGTCCGTCGACCGCGGAGCCCCGTCGGCGCGTCCTCAGACCGGCCCACCGTCGGCTGGCTCCGGGTCGTCGCTCGCGACGAGCGTCGGCGCCAGCGGAGCGAGCCCCGGAGCGAGCCCGGCGAGCGTCGAGACTTCGTACGCCGTCAGGTACGTTCGCGCCACGATGAGGACGGGGAGCGTCAGCACCGCGACGGCGGCGACCGCACACAGCAGGACGGTCGCGAGCACGATCGCCCCCGCGGTCGTCTCGACCAACGCCGCCACTCCGCCGAGCGGGACCGCGGCGAGCACCAGCACGACGAGGCCGACCGCGGCGACCACCCCGCCGACGGAGGCGACTGCGACGGCCCGGACGATCCCGGCGCTCGCCGCGACGACGGCGTGAACCGCGAGGTAGACCGCGACATCGCTCAGCGACTCGCGGAGCGAGGCCCAAACCGTCCGCCACCCGGCGAGCACCCCGACGTCGCGGGCGACCATCGCCGGCGCGACGAGCTCCAGCGTGAGCCGGGAGCCGACGGTCCCGATCAGCGCTACGCCGCCAGCGGTGACTCCGAGCGCGACGACCGCGACCTCGGAGGCACCGGACACCCCGCCGACCTCTACGCCCGCCGCGCCCGACACAGTAAAGTCTGCGGCGACAACCGCGAACGCGGCCGCCGGTATCGCGGCGACGACCGCGCCGGCCGTCACGACGGCCGACAGCCCGAAGGCCTGCCGAAACCGTGTACGAAACGGTCGCCAGAGCGCGACTTCCGTCGTCGCGAGCGCGTCGTAGAACGCGAGCCGGAATGCGACCGAACACGTGACGAGCGCGAACGCCGCGACCAGCCCCCCGACCGCGGCCGCGACGAGCAGCGCGTCGTCGAGTCCCGCGACGCGCTCGGCTGCCGGACCGACGATGCGTCCGATCCCCACCGGTCCCGCCCCGACGCCCGTCGAGGTAGATGTCGCCCACCCCACGAGCCCGGCCGTCGAAGCGCCGAGTGACGAGGCACCGACGTGCGACGCCGCGGCGCCGCCGCCCGCCATGCCGGCCGCGAGGGCGGCGAGCTTCGCCCATCGGACCGCCTCGAACGGAAAGAGTAACCGTCGCGTCGCGTCGACGGCACGGTCGACCGCGTCGACGGCGTGCCAGCTCATACCGATCGTTCGCCGGAAGGGATGAAATATGCTGGTACCCGAGCCGCCTGTAGGGAGGTGCCTGTTCCGCGGCCGCCCGTCCCGCGGCCGCCCGTTCCGCGACCGCCCGCCTCGCGAGATCGCACGGCTCGCCCGTATCCCGCGTGGCCACACGCTCGACCCGCAGTCATTTAGGGCGGACGCGACGAAGCCGAACGCATGAAGGTCCGCGGCGAACGCGAGTGCCAGTCCTGTGGCACGCGGTGGTCGTACTACGAGACGGGCTCCGTCGCGTGTCCGAGCTGCGGCGACCTGCGCAGCGTCGGCGTCGACGCCCGGACGGCACACACCGACGCGCCCGTCGCGCTCGACCTCGCGGCGCACCGCGAGCGGTTCGGGAACGCGACCGGGACGCTCCCGCGCTCTGGCGTCGACGAGCTCCAGTCCGACCTCCGAGAGTACTGCCGGAAGCGCGGGTTCATCGACGGCGGGCGTCTCATGCCGCTCGACGAGACCTACCTCGCTGCCCGAGAGCTGCTGGAGGCGGTCGACTGCTTCGAACGGCTCCGGGACCCGACCGACGCCGATCGCGAGTACCTCCTCGGGCTGCTCGCCGGCGCCGACGACGGCGAGCGCCCGGCTGCGGGGGAGGTACCGACCGCGCTCCGCGAGGCCCGAGGGATGGCCGCCGTGCGCGCGGTCGAGGCGTACCGCAGCGACGCGCTCGACTTCCTCGACGAACTCGAATCCGGCGCCGGACCGGACGGGGCGGAACGCACCGCCGACGCCGAGGGCGACTCCCCGGCGGTTACCGTCGAAGGAGAGAGCCCCGGCTCTCGGATCGGTCCCGCTCGCGACGCGTTCGAACGCCTTCGCGACCGCGTCGCGCGCGCCGACGCCCTCGGGGGCGACGTGCCGCCCGCGGCCGCGGACGGGCTCGTGAAGGCGGCCGACGCGCTCGGGACCTACGTGCGGACCGGCGACGAGACGACGCTGACGACCGCCAACCGCCTGATCGACGACGCGAGCGTCGACGACTTCGACCCCGCGGATCGGTGAGATCACCCGGCGTTCACCCGGCCGAACTCGGCGCCGTCACTCCCCGTCCGGCGCGACCACCGCGTTCGAGAGCGTCCCGATCCCCTCGTAGGTGATTTCGACCCGCTCGCCGGGTTCGACGAGCCCGGGATTCGCCGGACTGCCGAACGCGACACAGTCGCCGGGCTCGAACGTGAACCGCTTCGAGAGGTACGAGACGACCTCTCGGGGACCGAACAGCATCAGTTTGGTGGTCGCGTCCTGTCGCACCTCGCCGCCCACGGTAGTCTCGATGTCGATATCCGTCGGGTCCACGTCGGTCTCGATCCACGGGCCCAGCGGCGCCGACCCGTCGAACGCCTTCCGCGCGGTCCGGCCCTGCTGGTCGAGCGCGTCGATATCGTTCAGTATCGTGTAGCCGCGGACGACCTCCGGGACGTCCTCGGGGGCGAGATCCCGGCACCGTTCGTCGAGCACGGCGACCAGTTCGCCGGCGTACGTCAGCTCGTCGGTCCACTCTGGATATCGGATTTCCTCGCCGTGCGCGAGCAGGCTCGTCGGGGGCTTGATGAAGAAATCCGGCTCCTCGGGCCGTTCGTAGTCCATCTGGTCGAGCGTCTCGGCGTAGTTCCGGCCGACGCAATACAGCGCGGTGGGGTCACACGGCGGGAGCAGTCGGCCGTCGCGGCCGACCTCGTACCGGCCGTCGTCGGCGACGACTGTGCCGTCGTCGTATCGGCCGACCACGGGACCGTCCGGCGTGAGCAGTCGAGCGAGTCGCATACAGGCACCTCTGCGCTGCGGTTCGAAAAGGCGTCGGTGGCGGCACGGCCCGGATCAATCGTCGCTGTCCGCCCCGCGACTACCGTCCGCCTCACGACCGGTATCCTCCTCACGACTACCGTCCCCATCTTCGTCGAGACCGATGACAACGGCCGACCGGATTTCTAGAGCGGCGTCGAACTCCGCCCGGCGACCGCTCCCGGCCCCGAGCCGTTCGACCGCGGCCTCGTGCGCGCGGACGACGGCGTCGCGCTCGCGCTCGGAGAGCCCGACGCGCTCGGCCACCTCGTCCCAGTGGTCCGGCTCGACAAGGAACGTCTCGCGCCCCGGCTCGGCCTCGATCTGCTCGTACCTCCGGCGATACGCATCGATTCTGGGGCCGAGGTCGGCTTGGACGCGCGCGAGGAGCGTCGGCACGCGCGCAGCGGGCACACTCGCAAGCGCGGTCGTCTTCACTAGCGCTGTCCCCTCGATGGGGTACGTCCCCGGGTCCCGGTCGGTGTCCGTTCCACGACCGTCGGTACCCGCTCTGCGGTCGTCGGCCTCGCCGTCGGCGTCCGCTCCACGACCGTCGGCGTCCGCTCCACGACCGTCGACCTCGCCGTCGGCGTCCCCTTTGCGGCCATCGGCGTCCTCTCCGTGGTCGCCGGACTCGCTGTCGTCGTCGGACATCACCCGCCGGCGCGCATGGCCTTCTGCCGGTATTTCGGGAGGAGGTCACCGAGGGCGTCCGGGTCGCCCGCGAACTCGGCGGTCACCTCCGTGATCTCGATCGCGGCCGCGGCGGTCACCTTCTCGGCGCTGAGGGCCGCCCGCCAGCCGTCGCCCTCCACGCTGGTCGCCTCCGCGGGCTCGTCGGTCCCGACGAGTTCCCCGCCCAAGTTCCTGAGGTAATGGGCGGCGAGCCGCCGAGAGATACCGCGGTACGCGACCGTCTCGCGCTCCCACCCCTCCTCGGCCGGCGGGAGGCCGGAAGCGTCCGCGTCGTCGACCACGTCCTCGGCGGTCGCCGAGCCGTCGTCGCTCATGCGCCCCCCGCGACGGGCGGGAACACGGAGAGCCGGTCCCCGTCCGCCATCGGTGTGTCGAGCCCGTCGAGGTGGAGCACCTCGCGGCCGTTCTTCAGGACGTTGATCTGCGGGGCGAGGTCCCCGTCGGCGATCAGTCGGCCCTCCATCCCCTCGTACTCCGACTCCAGTTCGCGCAGTACGTCGCCGACGGTCGCGGCGTCGGCGAACTCCGCGTTCACCGTCTTCCCGCCGGCGGCCTCGCGAAACGTCGCGAAGAACCGCAGTTCCAGTTCCATACCCGTACGTCGGGTCGCGGCGGCTTAAAAGCGGTCGGCCACGGAAGGCGACGGTCGCTTGGTCACAGGTCGGAGAGGCGAATCCCGTCCTCGACCAGCCGGAAGTTCCGCTCCCGGTCGAGGTCGTCGGCGAGCCACTCGTGGTCGTACAGCTGGCCGATGAGCTCGAGGTAGAGGTTCCGCCACGCGATCGCGTAGATCGGCGACTGCCCCCACGCGCGGAGTTCCGGGACGAACTCGTGGTAGGTGCTCGCCTGCGACTCCATACGCTCGACCGCGTCGGCGACGACCTCGGCCGCCTCGTCGGGGTCGGCCTCGTCGAGCGCCTCGTTCAGTCGCGACTGGATCCCCGCGATGGCGCGCCGCATGTCCTGCTCGGCGGTCCCCTCCTCCTCCGGAAGCGACTCGATGACGCCCCTCGGCACGCCGAGTTCGATCTCTGGCATGGGATCCCCTCGGGGGAGCGCGCTCAAAAAACCCGCTCACCCGGCAACGACGAGCACGCCGGAACCGGGCGACCGCGGGACACGGTCGGCGACCGACCACGCGCCGCGGTCCGGAACTAGTCGCGGCTCGACACTGCGGGTCGCCGCGCCCCCTTCCGAGAGCCACGTCCCGGTCGCGTTCCCGACCGCCTCCCGGCTGGCGTCGGGCGACAGCGACGCGGGACCGTCGCCGCGCTGCGGGCCGTAAGCCCCGAACCCGGCGTGGTTGACGCCGTCGAGTTTCACGATCCGCGCGTCCGCCGGGAGGTTCGCCCGCGACGCGCGCTCCCGTTCGGCGTCGATCACGCCGTCCGCGCCGCCGAGCACCGAGAGCACGTCAAGGCCGCTGTCGGAGACGTCGCGGTCGCAGTACGCGGCGTGGAGGACGAGCGCCTCGTAGGCCGCGGCGTTCTCGGCGGCGTGCCGGCAGGCCATGGCACCGCCGAGCGAGTGGCCGCCGACGGCCCAGACGCCGACCTCCGGGTGACGCTCGCGCACGCGATCGGCACGGTCCGGCGCGAGGACGGCGAGGTTGAGGGGAGCGTCCACCACGACGACGAGCGCGACCCGGTCGGACGCGGCGACGATCTCGGCGGCGGTGGGGACGTAGCTCTCGTGAGCCACCCGCGCGCCGGGGTAGTAAACGAGTCCGACGGTCGACGCCGTCACCGGTCCGTCGCGGACCGCGGTCCCGACCGCCGTCCGGTCGACGGTTATGTCCGGGTCCGCCTCGACCGCCGCAACCGCGTCCGCGTCCGGTCCCATACCGGCGGCGAAGTACGCGGCGGCGCTGCCGCCGACGATCGCGACGAAGAGGACGATCGCACCGCCGGCGACCGCGAGCCGCCGGGGTCCGGGGAGTCGGTGAGCGATCCCCTCCGCTTCCCTCACGGCGTCGGCGCGGCCTTCTGGAGGGCCGTCTCGGCGATGTTCCCGCCGTAGTCGGCCGACCGGAGGACCGAGTCGACGACGAGCCCGAGCAGTTGCGCGCGGGTGGGGTCGAGGTCGCGGAGGACCTCGTCGATGGACCTGACGCGCTCGTCGATCGCTCTGACGCCGGTTCTCGCCTCGTTCGCTCGTCGGGTAGCCGCCTCGGTGTCGTCGTCGAACAGCGCGTCCATCGCGGTGTCGATCACGTCGACCGCGTCGCCGTGGAGGTCGTTCACCGCCTCCACGACGTCGTCGGGAAGCGGGTCCTCGATGTTCAGGGTCAGGTGCGCGATCTTCGTCGCGTGGTCGCCGATCCGCTCTAACTGGCGAGCGCTGGAGTGGTAGTCGAAACACTCCTCGCGGGGGAGCCCGAGCTCCTCGGCCGCCTTCGGCGTTCGCAGCGTCGCGCGGAAGATCCGCGAGACCACGAGCCACAGCCGGTCGAGGTCGTCGTCGCGGCCGATCACGTCGCGCGCGAGGTCGTGGTCGCGGTCGGCGAGCGCGGTGATCGCGTCTTCGAGCATCGACAGCGAGATCAGCCGCATCCGCGTGACCGCGTTGTGGATCGAAAGCTCGGAGGAGTCGAGGAGGTCCTGGACGACGACGCGGTCCCGCGTCTCCTCTAACACCTCTAGGCCGACGAGACTCTGGACCGCGTCGCGGATCGTCGAGCGCTGCTCGGTGGTGATCTCGGCCGCCTCCAGTTCGATGACGTCGAAGCCGCTGACGTACATCGTCGTCACCGCCCGCTGGAGGGCCTGCCCGGACAGGTCCGCGATGTCGAGCGTCCCCCGCATCCGCTCGTCCTCCGACCGCGGGGTGAGAAACAGGGAGTCGCCGTCGGGGTGGAACTCGATCTCCGTCCCGGCCTCGACGTCGTTCTCAGTCGCCCACGTCTTCGGAATCGAGACGGTGTACGTCGAGCCGCCGGTGACTTGGACCTTCCGCGTTTCCATACCCGACCCTCCGGAGCGGAACACCTTAATTTTGATCAAAATATATACTGCCGAACACCGAGCGAGACGTCTGTCGTCAAATAGCCCGCAAAACGGCAGTGGAGAATGCCTAAGGCCGATAAATAGAGAAATAATTTTACTATATATACCTACACTTCAGTATGGATACGACCGGCGTGTTTTCTCGGTGTCGTCTCATAGTGTTTAATTCGAATCTTTACCGGTGAGATACGGCCAGATGTTCGGTTCGGTGATCGCGCTTAGTCCTCGCAGAATGTAATCTTTCAGCGTCGAGAGATCTGGCATAAGGCGGTACTTGAACCACTCCTGTAGTTGGTCCCAGCACCCTTCGACAGCGTTCAACTCGGGGAGTTTCGATGGGAAGTACCACACTTCGAGATCGTCCCCACGCACGCACGAGACCGAACTGTCTCCGACAGTTTCGGTCTCGCGTTCTCCGCTCACGTGTTCCCAGAGATCCCTCGCGTAGAAGTAGCCCGCTCGATCCAGAAACACCACTAACTCCTCGCCAAACTTGTGTTTCAATGCCTCTAACAGCCGAATCCCGTGGAATCTGGTCAAGTTCTCTTCTGTCCAGCAGTAGAAGCTGTCACCGTCGTCGGTGACAGCGCCAAGCACTGTCACCGACTCCCAAGACGTTGCTGTCTCTATCGTCGGATTTGACCCGATCGGGTACCAGCCACGCCGCTGAACGGTTCCGACGTGCTTGGTGAATTGATCGACGACAACGACGGTTTTCTCGCTCAGTTCGGCTCGTTTTTTTTGACTGTCTGCTGAAACTCAGCCTTCTCTTCGGGGTCAGCTTCGTGGTGTTGAGGCCGTGCTGTCCGCAAGGACAGCCCGGCCTCTCTCAGCAATTCGTAGGCGTAGTTTTCGTGGTATTCGACGCCGTACTCCTCTTTGACGTGGTGAAGGAGGAGCTTCGCCGACCACGCTTGCTGATCGTAGCCGAGTTCGGTTGGCGGCTGTTGTAGCTGTTCGAACAGCTGCTCGCGGTCTTGTCCCTTGATTTTTCCTGGGTGTCCTGGTCGAGGAGCGTCGTAGGGGGCTTGCTCGATCGGTTCTTCTTCGAACCGATCGAGCCAGTTGCGGATCGTTTTCTCGACGACGTCATGGCGTTCAGCCAATGTATCCAAGTGATCGCCCTGTTTGCGCCCTATCGCCGCGAGAACACGTTCCCGCGGCTTTCCCTCGTCAATCTCCTCTTTAACTTCGTAGAGTTCCTCAAGCGCGACCTCGTCAAGCCGACCCATTACCGGCTCTACTACGTCTATCGGTAAATGTCTTCCTTAAACACTATCAGACCACGCGGTTACGGAGTTCGTCGCCGGCGTTCAACCGCGCGACGTTGTCGGCGAGGATATCCGCGACGCGTTCGTAGTACTCGGGGGTGTGGCCAGCGTTGTGCGGCGTGATCGTCGCGTTCGACAGCCCCCACAGCGGGTGGTCCTCCGGGAGCGGCTCCGGGTCGGTGACGTCCAGCGCCGCGCCGCGGATACGGTTGTTCCGGAGCTCCGTCACCAGGGCGTCCGTGTCGACGATTGGCCCCCGAGCGATGTTGACGAGGACGGCGTCGGCCCGCATCGTCCTGAGCGCGTCGGCGTCGACCAGCCCCCGCGTCGTCTCCGTGAGTGGACAGGCTAAGACGACGTACTCCGCCCCGGTGACGGCCTCGTGAAACTCGTCGAACCCGTACACCTCGTCGGTCGGCCCGCCCTTCTCCGGAGAGTAGCGGACGCCGACGGTGTCGACGTCGAACACCTCTAAGCGGTCGACGACGGCCCGGCCGATGGCGCCGAGCCCGACCACGGAGACGGTCGAGCCGTACAACTCCGTCGTCTCGTAGGTGCGCCACTCCCGGCGGGTCTGCTGCCGGTACGCCCGGTGGAACTGTCGCGCGTGCGCGATCATCGACCCGACGACGTGTTCGGCGATGTTCGGCCCGTGGACGCCCGAAGCGTTCGTCACGGCGATTCCGTGGTCCGCGAGCAGGTCGCGCGGCAGGTGGCCCGTCCCCGCGAACACGCAGGCGAACAGCTCCAGCTCCTCCGCGGCGGCGAGCAGCTCCTCGTCGACGTTGAGCCCGACGGCGACCCGCGCCGTCCGGATCAGCTCCAGTTCCTCCGCGGGCGTTCGCGCTCGCGCGACCGTCGCGTCGGGGAGCCGCTCGCGGATCGCCGACGCCAGTTCGTCGGGGCCCAGCCCGTGGATCGTCTGTCGAAGCACCAAGACGTCTGGATCGCTCATGGGGGCTGTCTCGCCGGGACCGATAAAAATGGTGTCAGTCGCTTGGTGACCGGCGGAGCGCCGAACCCCGTCGGGGCGGGCTACGACAGCGCCGCGTCGAACGCCGCCCGGAGGTCCGCCTTCATGTCGTCGACGTGTTCGATCCCCACCGACACCCGGATGAGGCCGTCGGTGAGCCCGGCCGCGATCCGCTCCTCACGCGGGATGGCAGCGTGGGTCATCGCGGCGGGCTGCTCGATCAGGCTCTCGACGCCGCCGAGCGACTCCGCGAGGGTGAACACCTCCGTCTCGCTTACGACCGTCGACGCCTCTTCGAGGGTGCCGTCCAGCTCGAACGACAGCATGCCGCCGAAGTCGTCCATCTGCGCGGCCGCCAGCTCGTGGTCGGGGTGCGACTCCAACCCGGGGTAGTAGACGCGCTCGACCGCGTCGTGTCTCTCCAGCCACTCCGCGAGCGCCATCGCGTTCTCGCAGTGTCGGTCCATCCGGACGGGGAGCGTCTTCGTCCCGCGGAGGACGAGGAACGCGTCGAACGGGCCGGGCGTCGCGCCGACGGAGTTCTGGTAGAAGCCGAGCCGCTCGTCCAGTTCCTCGTCGTCGACGATCAGGGCGCCGCCGATGGTGTCCGAGTGCCCGCCGAGGTACTTCGTCAGCGACTGGGAGACGATGTCGGCGCCGTGTTCGAGCGGGCGCTGGAGGTACGGCGTCGCGAACGTGTTGTCGACCGCGCAGAGCGCGTCGCCCTCGTGGGCGATGTCGGCGAGCGCGCCGATGTCGTTGACGTTCATCAGGGGGTTCGTCGGCGTCTCGACCCAAACCAGCTCGGTCTCCTCGCGCATCGCCGCCCGGACCGCGTCGTGATCGGTCGTGTCGACGAACGTGGTGTCGATGTCGTACTCGTCGTACACCTGCGTGAGGATGCGGTGGGTCCCCCCGTACACGTCGTCGCCGGCGACGACGTGGTCGCCAGCCGAAAGCAGGTTGAGGACGGTGTTGATCGCCCCCATGCCGGAGGAGAAACAGCGCGCGTGGCTGCCCGACTCCAGCGAGGCGAGGTTCGCCTCCAGGTCGCTCCGCGTCGGGTTCCCGGTCCGGCTGTACTCGTAGCCGCGGTGGTCGCCCGGCCTGTCCTGCTCGTAGGTGGAGTTCGCGTGGATCGGGGTCATCAACGCCCCCGTCTCCGGGTCGGGCTCCTGTCCGGCGTGGATCGCGAGGGTCTCGAACCGGTGCTCGTCGGGGGCGCCGGCGTCAGGGTCGCTACCGGCGTCGTCGCCGTCGCCGCCGTTGTCGGGTGTATCGCTCATGGATACGCGTCGTCGCCGAGGAAAGTGATTCTTCCCATTCGGGCGGCCGGGGAGGTAGCGACGCGCCGCTCAGAGAAGGAGACGCGCCGCTCGCGGTGATGATGGATGCTCGGTCAGGGATTTGAACCCTGGTCGTCGGCTGACTTCCGAACCGGCGCCGAGGCGCCGCGTCCGCCGAAAGGCCAACATGATTGGCCGGACTACACCAACCGAGCGTGAACGATGCTTACGTCGGGGACAATTTAACTCTTCTCAACTCCCCGCAGCGTGCGACGGTGACGCACGCAGTCGGTGCGGAGGCGAAACCGTTACTCGTCGACGTCGACGCGCTCAATCTCGACGGCCTCGCGGGGGTCGTCGTTGCGCCCGGTCGGCACGCCGCCGATCTCCTCGACGACGTCCATCCCGTCGATGACATGCCCGAAGACGGCGTGCTTGCCGTCGAGGTGCGGGGTCGCGTCGAGCGTGATGAAGAACTGCGAGCCGTTCGTGTTCGGGCCGGAGTTCGCCATCGACAGGATCCCGGGTCCGTCGTGGGTGAGGTCGTCGTGGAACTCGTCGTCGAACTCGTAGCCGGGACCGCCGCGGCCGTTCTCCATCGGGTCGCCGCCTTGGATCATGAAATCGTCGATGACGCGGTGGAAGACGATGCCCTCGTACAGCGAGTCGCCGCGGACCTCGCCGCTCTTGGGGTCCTCCCACGTGTTCGTCTCGGGCGCGGGCTCCGCGTCAGCCGCGGGGTCGTGACGCGCCAGCCCGAGGAAGTTCTCGACCGTCTTCGGCGCGCGATCGGCGAAGAGCTCGACGACGATGTCGCCGTGGTTGGTCTGAAGCGTCACCTGCGGGTTGTCGGGATCGGAAACCTCTCGTGCCATGTCCGCAGAGAAGGGCGCCCGTCGGAAAACCCTGCCCATCCGCGCGGGTCGTCCCCGGCCGCGAACACCGCAGTTATAAGCGAACGCCGCGGACGCGTCGACATGAGTTCGACCGCGGTCCTGACCGTCGCCGCGCTCGTCGTCGGGGTGACGGTCGGCGCGCTGTTCGCATTCCTCCGCGTTCCGATCCCCGCGCCCCCGGAGCTGCCGGGCGTGATGGCGATCGTCGGCATCTACCTCGGTTTCAAGCTCGTCGGCTACGCCGGCGTCGGGTTCGACCTGCTGGACGCGCTCGGGCTGTGACGCCCCCGCCCCGGACCACCGACGGCCGGTATCGTTTTCCGGCGGGCGCGAGCAGTACCGCGCATGTACGACCAGATCCTCCTCCCCGTCGCACCCGGCGGCGAGGCGAACGACGCGATCCCGCACGCGGCCAGCCTCGCCGAGCGATACAGCGCGACCGTCCACGTCGTCTCGGCCGCCGACACCGCGGTCGACACGCTCGCCGGGCCGCGGACGGGCGCGTTCTCCGACCGCCTTGTCGACGCGGCCGAGGAGCGGGTGGAAGCTGTGACCGCGGAGCTGGAGGAAGCCGGCGTCGAGACGGTCGGCGATGTCGTCCGCGGCGAACCGCTGGACGTCATCGAGAACGCGATCGAGGACGGCGCCGACCTCGTCGTCATGCCGAGCCACACTCGACAGGGGATCCGACGGCTGCTCCTTGGGAGCGTCACCGAGAAGGTCGTCCGCGTCGCGTCGGTACCGGTGGTGACCGTTCCGATGACCGAGCCGACGGACGAAGGGGATCGGGAGCCGGCGGATCAGGCGGATCGAGAGCCGGCCGACGACGGCGACGCGACGGGCGGACGCGGAGCGTCGGACGGGCAGTGACGGCCGCGCCGAGCGAACGCCCATGACGGACGCGTCGAACGGTCTCGAGACCGTCACGCGCGCCTTCCGGGTCGCGTACGACGGGCGAGAGTACGCCGGCTTCCAGCGACAGCCGCACGCCGAGACGGTGGCGGACGCGCTCCTCGAAGCGCTCGCGGACCACGGCGTCGTCCAGCGCGGCGACGGGGCGACCCACGCCACGCCCCCCGGCTACGCCGCGGCCGGGCGGACCGACGCCGGCGTCTCGGCGGTGGCCCAGACCGTCGCCTTCGAGGCGCCGACGTGGCTCACCCCCCGCGCGTTCAACGGGCACTTACCGGGATCCGTCCGCGTGTGGGCCGCCGCCGACGTCGGAGAGGAATTCCACGCGACGCACGACGCGGTCCGCCGGACCTACCGGTACCACCTCTACGCCCCCGCGGTCGACGGGGGCGGTTCGACCGACGCCGCGCGATCGGATCCCGAACACGCGGTCGACGACGACCGACTCCGGGACGCGCTCGCGCGGTTCGACGGCGAACACGACTTCCACAACCTGACGACAGACGAGACTGGCACGGTCCGCGACCTCGACGCGCGGGCGACCCGCGCGGGCGACGCGCTCGTCGTCGAACTCTCGACGGACGGGTTCCCGCGGGCGCTCGTCAGGCGGGTCGTCGCCGCGGTCCGGGCCGTGGGTCGCGGAACGGCCGACCCCGCATGGATCGAACGGCTGCTCGCCGCCGACCCGATCCCCGGCGAGCGGGGGGTCGGCCCCGCGCCGCCCGAACCGCTCGTGCTGTGGGACGTACGCTACCCCGACGTGACGTTCGAGGTCGACCGCGAGGCCGCCCGGAGCGCGCGGGTCGCGTTCGGCGAGCGACACCGCGACGCGCGTCACGCCGCCGCCGCCACCGGCGCGGTCCGCGACAGGCTGTTCTCGGCCGCCGAAGAAGAGTGAGCTCGGCGGCCGTGGAGGGACGATCCGGACCGCCGAGGCCGCGGCCGTCAGGCCGCCGATCCGCCCGCCGGCGTCTCCATGCCGTCGACGCGGACCAGCAGGGTGTTGCCGTCGACGTTCGTCGCGTCGACCACGCCAGAGAGCCGCAGCCCGGTGGCGGGCGTCGGCCCGACGGTCACGTGGTCTCCCGCGTCGAACGGGCCGACGGGACCGCGGATCACGAGTTCGGCGCGACACAGTTCCGGATTAGCGACGCTCGACAGGTCTATCTCAGCGACGGTGACGTCCTCGACGGGGATGCCCTCGCGCTCCACCGGGGTCGTCGCGGCGTCGTCTAGCCGCTCGATGTCGAGGGCGTCGTACGCCCCGTCGGTCGGGATGTATCCGCCGTCCGGCCCGGCGACGCCCTCGACGAGTCCGAGGGTCCGGAGGCTACCCATCCGGTTCCGGACCGTCCCCGGGTTGCGGTCGATCGCGTCAGCGATCTCTCGCCCCTGTACTGGGTCGTCCCCTCCTTCCGCGAGGTTTACGAGCGCAGTGAGCACCCGGCTTTGACTTGAACTCAACTCGATTTCTGACATACACAATTCGATGCGCAACTTCCTGATAAATGTTGGTATATAACGTCATTATATGCTTACGAGACCAACTAAACCGTGTTATTTCTGGAAAGTACTGCGATTACTACCTCAGATATGCGGTAACGGAAAAACAACCTCTCGCTAGATACTATTCTCGAATATTTTTAATTCTCGCCCCAGTTGAAGTTCTTTATTTTTGTAATTATAGTCGATTGTGCGCCGTTCAGAGTAACTTTGTACTAATTCCTTATACTATCTACACCGCAAGTATTTACCGCCGAAGCCGGAAGCGGCGGGCGACTGATGACGAATCAACGCGACGTTTGTAACCGCTCGCAGGGACACCCCGTCACTCCGCGACGGCTCACCGGCGGTGTAAATCGGCAGAGAACGCGGACGAGGGACCGAGCGGAGGGCGTCGATGGCTGACCGCGAGTCGGCGTTCGAGTCCGACGGGGCCGTCTCGGCCGGTCGGTCGACGGAGGCGGGTGCCCGACAAGTGACTCGGTCCGATCCGAGCTCCGAGTCGCTGCCTCGCGCGCTGCTCCCGGACCGGGACCCCGCGGTCGAACGCGACCGCGTCCGGTCGTTCCTCGCCGAGCGGGTCGACGCCGCGGCCGCCGACGGCGTCGTGGTGAACATGAGCGGCGGGCTCGACTCGACGGTGACCGCCGCGCTCGCCGTGGAGGCGCTCGGTCCCGAGCGCGTGTACGGGCTGATACTCCCGTGTAACAAGGTCGGCGCGCCCCACGCACGGGACGCCGAGGCGCTCGCGGCGGCGCTGGGTATCGAACACGACACGGTTCACCTCCAGCCACTGTTCGCGCAGTTCGGCGCAGTCGTCCCCGATCGCTTCGACCTCCACGACGAACCGGTCCGATCGGGGAACGCGGTCGCTCGGCTCCGGATGACCGTCGCCTACCTCGCCGCCAACGCGACGAACCGCCTCGTCTGCGGCACCGCCAACCGGAGCGAACTGCTCTTAGGCTACCTGACGAAACACGGTGACGGCGCGGCCGACGTGTTCCCGCTGGGACACCTGTACAAGTCTGGCGTCCGTGCCCTCGCGGCCGAACTCGACGTGCCGGACTTCGTCGTCGAGAAGCCCCCAACGGCCGGGTTCCTCCCGGGCCAGCGGGACGCCGACGACCTCGGGGCGCCCTACGAGGTCGTGGACCCCGTCCTCCACCTCGGCGTCGACCGCGGACTGGAATCCGAGTCGGTCGCCGAGCGAATCGCGGCGACCGTCGCCGAGGTCGACCGAACTGCGGACGACGACGGCGGCGAGGGCTCCGCTGCCGCCGTACTCGCCGGGATCGACCGCGACCTCGTCGCGGACCTGCTCGCCCGCCACCGCGCGACGGCGCACAAGCGACTCCCGCCGCCGACGCCGGACGGGGACATGGAGTGACCGAGCGGTCGGGACCGGCCTACGCCGCCCCGTTCAGTCCCAGTCGCTCGGCCAGAGGTCGGCCGCGCGCATCCCCGTCTCGAAGTCGGCCTCGCGGAAGGCGGTCACGAGTTCGTCGCGGTCGAGGCGGGGGAGGCCGCGCTCGGGCGCCGCGAACTCGGCGACGAGCAGGGCGGTCAGCATCGCGTGTTCGCGGACGTTCCGGTCGTCGACCTTGTCGCGGGTGTCCGCGTGGGTGTGGCCCCACCCGCGCCCGCGGTCGCCGGAGTCGCTGTGGAGCTGGAGCGCCGGTACGCCGCGGCGCACGAACGGCCACTGGTCGGAGAACGGGTGCGGCTGCGCGTCGACCTCGATCGGCTGGCGCGTCGCGGCCGACACCGCTTCGGCCACCGACGCGGCCGCCGTGGAGGCGTGTGCGAGCGCGATCAGGTCGCGGAACCGTCCCGCGCCGTCGACGTTGACCACGCCCTTCACGGAGTCCAGATCCACGCGCTCGGCGAGGTGTTCCGCGCCGAGCAGGCCGACCTCCTCGGCGCCGACCGCGACGACATCGACGCCGAGCGGGAGGTCGGCGCCCGCGATGATCTCGGCCGCGGTCGCGACCGTCGCGATGCCGCAGCCGTTGTCGAGCGCCCCCTCCGCGATGTCGTGGGCGTCGTAGTGAGCGAGCAGGAGGACGCGCTCGCCGGTGTCCGGACCGGCGCGACCGATCACGTTGCGGCTCTCGCCCGGCGTCGTCGACGCCTCGACCGACAGCTCGGCCTGCGCGACGGCGCCGGAGCCGCTCGGTCCGGCCCCCCCGCCACCGACCGCGTACTCGCGGAGCCACGCGCCGGTCTCCTTCGAAACGCCGACCGCGACCGCCTCGGCCTCCTCGCCGAACGTGAGCGACCCGGTCGGCGGCAGCTGCCCGTCGAGGTGGTTGACGAACACGAAGCCGACCGCGCCCGCGTCGACCGCGTAGCCGAACTTCTCCATGCGATGGACGAACCGCCCGCCCTCCGGGGTGGTCGTCGAAGCGACCGCGATCCGGCCCGCCACGTCGCGCTCGTCGATCTCCGCCGGGGTGCCGTACCCAACGTCGACGAGTTCGCCCGAGACGCTGCCCCCCGGCGAGTACGGGAGCGCGAGGGCTTCGAACGACCGCGTGGTCGGCTCGCCGTCCCGACCGGAGACGGTCACGTCGAGCGACGCCGACCCGCGCTCCCACGCCGGGAGGTCGAACGGCTCCGTGCGAACGTCCGCGAGCCCCGCGCGCTCGAAGGCGTCGGCGACGAGGTCGGCGCCCCGGGCCTCGCCCTCGCTGCCGGCCATCCGGCTCCCGATCGCCGTGAGGTCGGTGAGGAACCGCCACGGCTCGTCGTCGGTCCACGTCGATCCGAACGCGGGGGCGAGTTCCGCGGCGCGGTCGCGCACACGGTCGACCGCGTCGGTTCGCCTCTCGGTTGCTGCGTCCTCGGCCATGGGCGTGCCTCCGTCGGTGACGGCTTAAGACTGTGGCTCGCGGCACTGGGCGGCGGCGAAGTGAGCCCCGCCCGGTGAAACGCTACGTTCAAGTGGGACGGTCGGGTATCTCGATTTGAGCACCGTTGGTCCAGTGGTAGGACATTAGCTTCCCAAGCTAATAGCCCGGGTTCAATTCCCGGACGGTGCATCCGGACGCTTACGCGGCTGTCTTCCGCATTTCCCGCGGCGCTATAGCGTGAAATGGGTCACTGAAGCAGTACGGTAACACCGATACTCTCCTGTTTGGCCCCGTACCGAACGATCACTTCCTCTCCGGGCACTGATCCCGGGTTATACCGCATTTATACACACGTTCGTTTAAAAATAACCGACCGCGGATCTGCGGTGAACACCTCCAAAGTCCCAACCGGGAGGACGACGCACGCTCGCTTCGCTCGTTCCTGCGGCGCTTGCGTCGCCTGCGTCGTCCTCCCGGCTGCCCCTTTGAGATCCCCCGCACCGCGCCCCTCGCCGACCTCGTCAGTCGCCCTCCGCGTTGCTCCGGGCGAGTGACTCCCTCGCACGCGCTCCTCGCGGCCGCCGGTGCGGCCACTCGGAGGCGCGCGCTACCGCGGTACTCCGGACATGTATAAGCAATCGCCGCGGCGACGCGTGTCGGTTTAGATACCTCGTCGCCCGGGCCGCTCAGAAGATGTTCGCCTGGTCGTACACTGAGATGCCGGTGTCGGTGATGTCGTACGGCTTCGTCTCGCGGGAGTGGTTCGCGTCGCGGATCTTCTGGATCTCGACTGCGAGCCGCGTCTCGCGGAAGTCCGACGCGCGGACGTACTGGAGGACGAAGACGGCGTCCGTCAGGTACTCCACGATCCCGTGTCTGGACGCGTACTGCGTCTCCTCGCTCGCCTCGGATGTGAGCAGGGTCGTCACGCCCGCCTCCTTGAGCGAGCGCGTGAAGCCGAACACTTCCGAGCGGCGCTTCGCGGGGTGGTCGTACATCATCTCCAGCAGCGAGACGGAGTCGAGCACCAGCCGGTCCGCCTTGAACTCGGCGATGAGCCGGACGAGGTCGTTCCGGATCGACGACAGCGAGTTGGCCATCTCGATCGGGTCGATGGCGACGACCGCGAGGCGGTCCTCGGCCGCGTGCTCGCGGAACGACCACCCCTTCTCGGCCGCCGTGTCGAGGATCGACTCCCGGGTCTGTTCGAGCGTGATGTAGATCCCCTTCTCCCCCGATTCGAGCGCGTGGTTGAGGAACTGGAGCGCGAACGTCGTCTTCCCGGTTCCGGCGCCGCCGATGACCGACAGCAGCGACCGGCTGGGGACGCCCCCGAGGATCATGTCGTCGAGCCCCTCGATCCCGATGTCGGTCCGCTCGATCTCCGACTCGAACTCCTCCGGGTCGACGTCGAAGTCGGTCGTTCCGCCGCCGCCCTCGGGGCGACGGGCCTCGCCGGCTGTGTCGGTCGCGCGACGGGAACGCTCGCGACGCAGGTGACCGACCAGCCCGCCGACATCGGCGACTTCGAGTCGCTCGTCGTCACCGTCGAG
>NZ_SGUB01000034.1:0-25161 GCF_005435235.1 Halorubrum sp. GN12_10-3_MGM | reverse complement strand
CGTCTTCGGCCTCACGTAGCAGTTCATCGATTTCTTCCTCAGTCAAGTGATGCTCAATCTCTTTTCGACGTGAGCGCTCCATTACTCTTCTATCAAGCTTAACTAACAAAAGTTTTCATACTCATTATCGCGCCGGTCCGACTCCCTCGCGCGTGCTCCTCACGCCCTGCGGGCGTTCGGAGGCACGCGCCGCCGCGGTTTATTTATCAATAGCCGCGGGCGATCCGCTCGCGCAACCTTCGCGGCCGACACGGGGCATTATTGTCCCCGCCGCCGACGTGGCCGACATGGACCAGATAGCCTTCGGCACGGACGGGTGGCGCGCGACACTCGACACGTTCACCGACGAGCGCGTGCGGATCGTGGGACAGGCGATCGCCGACCACCTCGACGCGGCGGGGCACGACGAACCGGTCGCGGTGGGGTACGACGCCCGCGAGACCTCGGAGGGGTTCGCCGAGAGCCTCGCGGAGGTGTTCGCGGGCAACGGCTTCGACGTGATCCTCCCCGAGCGCGACGCGCCGACGCCGGTGATCGCCCACGCTATCGTCGACCGCGGACTGGCCGGCGCGTGTATGATCACCGCCTCGCACAACCCGCCCGAGTACAACGGCGTGAAGTTCATCCCGCACGACGGCGCGCCGGCGCTGCCGGACGTGACCGAGGATGTCGTCGACCGGCTCGCCGAGCCCGACCTGCTCCCCGAAGCCGAGCGCGGCGACATCTCTCGGGTCGACCTCGTGAGCGAACACGCCGACGCGGCCCGCGAGGTCGTCGGCCGCGTCGCCGGAGACGGGGACGGCGTCGACCTCGACGGGCTCACGGTCGCGTACGACGCGATGCACGGGAGCGGGCGCGGCGTCACGGACGCGCTCCTCGAGTCGGCCGGCGCGGAGGTGGAGCGCCTGCGCTGCGAGCGCGACGTGACCTTCGGCGGCGACTCCCCCGAGCCGTCGGCCCAACACCTCGGAGAACTGGCCGAGCGCGTCACCGACCCCGAGAGCGACGTGGATCTGGGGATCGCCAACGACGGCGACGCCGACCGGATCGCGGTCGTCACGCCCGAGCGCGGCGTCCTCGACGCGAACCTCTTCTACGCCGCCTGCTACGACCGGCTCTTGGAGACCGACTCCGGGCCCGCGGTCCGCACCGTCTCGACGACGTTCCTCGTCGACCGCATCGCCGAGGCGCACGGCGAGGCGGTGTACGAGACCCCGGTCGGCTTCAAGTGGGTCGCCGAGGCGATGGGTGAGCACGACGCGCTGTTCGGCGGCGAGGAGTCCGGCGGGTTCACCCTCCGCGGTCACGTCCGGGAGAAGGACGGCGTGCTGATGGGGCTGCTCGCGGCCGCGACCCACGCCGCCGAGCCGTTCGACGCGCGCGTCGACCGCCTGCTCGACGAGCACGGCCACATCGCGGCCGGAAAAGTGTCGCTCGACTGCCCGGACGACCGGAAGGAAGCGGTCCTCGACGAGCTGGAGGACCACATCCCGGAGGCAGTCGGCGGGTCCCCCGTAGCGAAGGTCGTCACGCTCGACGGGTTCAAGCTCCTCTTAGAGAGCGGCTCGTGGCTGCTCGTCCGCCCCTCGGGCACCGAGCCGAAGCTCCGGGTGTACGCCGAGGCCGACTCCGACGAGGCCGTCGACGACCTGCTCGCCGAGGGGCGCGACCTCGTCGAGCCGCTCGTCTGAGGGCCGCGCGCGACGACCGGCGCGATCGGTCCGGGAGCCCGATCCCGCGCGGACGAGTTTCAGTTCCGTCTTGCGTTCGGCTCGTCTACTCATGAATTACCCTCGTACCGTCGTGTACCGCCTGGCGCGGCGCAGGCCACACACGGTCGACGAGCCACTG
Source organism: Halorubrum sp. GN12_10-3_MGM (assembly GCF_005435235.1). NCBI lineage: Archaea > Methanobacteriati > Methanobacteriota > Halobacteria > Halobacteriales > Haloferacaceae > Halorubrum > Halorubrum sp. GN12_10-3_MGM. Next base: position 23,310 of record NZ_SGUB01000034.1, on the reverse strand, counting down.
CCAGCGCCCGAGCGCACCGACGTGAACCCGACACCGCTCGCGGAGCCGGCCGACGGCGCCCCGACGGACGGGCCGATCCGAGCCGCCCGACCCCGGCGACGGAGCGCCCCGCGGCCCCGGTAGCGAGGAGCCCCGCGACCTCACGCGCGATCCGGCGGACGACGGCGCGGACGCGGAGGCGAGAGGCCGGGACGCCGACGAGGCGGAGACCCTCGAATACCGGCTCGAACGGCTCCGCCCGCTGCGAGCCGTGGTGACGCTCGGGGTCGTCGTCGCCCGGCTCATCCGGTCGGTTTGAGCGTTTCCGTGCCGACCCGATCGGGTGTCTTTTTAGGGGATACCGCCCTAGCCGAACGTATATGTTCAAGGCCATCGTGGGCGCGTCGACGTTTCAGGACGCGCTCGATTCGGTGAGCGTGTTGGTCGACGAGTGTAAGATCCGCCTGAACGAGGAGGAGCTCTCCATCCGGGCCGTCGACCCCGCCAACGTCGGCATGGTCGACCTCACGCTGGAGGCGGCCGCGTTCGAGTCCTACGACGCCGACGGCGGCGTCATCGGCGTCAACCTCGCCCGCCTGGAGGACATCGCCGGCATGGCCAACTCGGGCGACCTGATCCACCTCGAACTCGACGAGGAGACCCGCAAGCTCCACATCGAGATCGACGGCCTCTCGTACACCCTCGCGCTCATCGACCCCGACTCGATCCGCCAGGAGCCGGACATCCCGGACCTCGATCTCGCCTCCGAGATCGTCGTCGAGGGCGCCCAGCTCGACCGCGGGATCAAGGCCGCCGACATGGTCTCCGACCACATCCGCCTCCGCGTCGACGAGGGCGACGAGGCGTTCTTCATCGAGGCCGAGGGCGACACCGACGACGTGAACCTCAAGCTCGACCGCGAGGACCTCATCGCGCTCACCGCCGGCCCCGCTGACTCGCTGTTCAGCCTCGACTACCTCAAGGACATGAACAAGGCGATCCCCTCCGACGCCGAGGTCACCGTCGAGCTCGGCGAGGAGTTCCCCGTCAAGCTCCACTACGGCTTCGCCGAGGGGCTCGGACAGGCAACGTATATGCTTGCACCGAGGATTCAGAGCGAGTAAATTACCGAGGGAAGCGTGTCCAGGATGCGGAGAGTCGTTCAAGCGGGTCGGTAGTCACTGGGCACGCGGAAGCTGTTACTACCTCGAAACACCCACGTACCTTCGCGAGATCCTCGTCGGCTGTTTCATGGGTGACGGGGCCGTCCCAAAGACGAACGACGGTGCTCACGGCCTGTTCCGTCTCTCGATGGTTAACAAGCAATCCTTGGAGTGGTTCGACCACGAGATGGGGGTGTTAAGACCGGTGTCCGATTAAAAAAAGACGGCAGCGGAGCTGGCACATAGTAACCGTGAATCGGGGTTCAGTCCAAATGCGAGGGCTGAGAACTATCACGATAGGTATACCGTCATATCGCGATCCCACCCGTTCATGCGGTCACTTCGTCGGTGGTACCGATCCGGCGAGAAGCGGTTCCCAGAGAGTCTATCGCTGACGCCACGGATCGCCAAGATGTGGTACGTCTGTGACGGGTGTCTCGATGTTCAGGAGTACGGCGAACCGAGAGCAGCAATACGGATACGACACCGAGACGACCGTCAGGAGTTCTTTTTGAATCTATTCGAGGAGATTGGCCTCTCACCGTCGTACGGCCGCGAAACGATCCGCTTCGGGGTCGAAGAGACTCGCTCGTTCCTCGACTGGCACCCCACCGCCCGGACTCGAGTGTAAGTGGGTACTCGACTCGGGAGAGCGCTACGATCGTCTGAAGGCACAGGCGTACGGCGAGTCACACGTCTTATAGATCGTCCACGACCGGAACCGACACCGTCACCCGCGTCCCCCGCGGCTCCCGGTCGGCGTACTCGACGTCGGCGCCGACCGCGGCGGCGCCCCACGCGACGACCCACAGGCCCAGCCCGGAGCCGTGTTCGAGGGCGGTCTCCCGCCCCGACTCGACCGCCTCGACTTCGTGCTCGGGGATCCCGGGCCCGTCGTCCGCGACGGTGAGCACGAACCGCGCGTCGCCCTCGCCCTCGTGGCCGCCGTCGCCTCCGCGCTCCTCTCGACGGAGCGCGACCCGCACCCACGCCCCGCCGTCATCGCGTTCTGTTCCCTGACCGTCGTGGTGATCGAGCGCGTTCTCCACCGTGTTCTCGACGACCGCGCGGAGCGCGTCGAGCCGGACCCGCGTGACCCACTCGTCGGCGTCGGCGTCTCCGGTCGTCCGCTCGCCGACGGAAGTCGCCGCCCCGCCGTCGGCGGTCGTCGGCTCGCCGTCGACCACGAGCTCGATCGCCGCGTCGTCGCGGCCACGGGCGTCCGCGACGGCCGATGTCACGAGGTCGCGCACGTCCGTCGGCTCGGGGTCCCGATCTTCGAGCAGCCGCTCGACGGTCCCGGCCTTCTCGCCGAGCGCGGCCAGCGCGCCCGCGCGACGCTCGACCGCGTCGGCCATCTGAACGAGTTCCGAGTCGTCGACGCGATCGCGGAGGATCTCGCCGTACCCGCGGACGACGCCCGCGTCGTTGCGGAGGTTGTGACGCAGGATGCGGTTGAGCACCTCCAGCTGCTGGCGTCGGCGCTCGCGGTCGGTGACGTCCGAGAGGACGAGAGTGTACCCGACGTGGGTACCGTTGGGGTCGGTGAGCCGGGAGACCGACACCGCGTACGTGCGGCTGCGGGCGCCGTCGCCGGCGTCGATCTCGACCGTCTCGCGGGAACCGCCCGCTTCGTCGTCCGGGCCGGACTCGCCGCCGTCCGGTTCGCCCTCGCCCGCGTCGCCGATGCGGACCGGGAGATCGAGGAAATCGGCGAGCGGGCGGTCGCGGGCGGTCTGGGCGTCGACGCCGAGCACCGTTTCGGCCGCGGGGTTGATCCGGACGATGCGGCGGTCGAGCGCCAGCGCCACGATGGGGTCGCGGAGGTCGTCGATCGCGGTGCGCTCCGCGGCGCGGCTGGTGGTCGGGTTCCGGTCGAACATCTCCGCGCGGTCGAACGCGTACGCGTCGAGGAGCAGGTGCGGGACGAACATCACCGGCGCGAGTTGGAGTTGGGGCACCGGGCCGAGCGCCAGCGCCCACGCGACCAGCGCGAACCCGGGCGGCAGCGAGCTCAGCGCGACCGCGGCGCTCTCGCGGCGGTACAGCGGCCCGTAGCTGAGCAGCGTGTCGACGAGGAGGAACACGGCGCTGGCGACGAGGACCGTCTCCGCGGCGACCGTCAGGTACGCCCACGGCCCGAACGCGTACGAGACGGTCTCGACGCCGAAGACGGGGTCGCGCGCGAAGTCGGTCCAGAAGACACCGTGGAGCGAGTTCGTGACGACGAGCGCGGACGAGAGTGCGCCGAACCCAACGACCGCCGCGAACAGGCGGCTCCGGACCACGTCGCTCCGGCCCGTGTACTCCAGTGCGAACCCGAGGAAGGCGATCCCTGTCCAGATCACGCCCAGCCACATCGTCGCCTCCAGCGCGGCTCGGATCGCCGGTTCGGAGACCAGCAGGCCGACGCCGTAGGAGAGACACCACGTCGCCTGCGCGGCGAACACGCCGAGGAACCAGTCGACGCCGGGGCGGCCGCGGTGTTCGCGGATCGCCCACGCGAGCGCGAGCGCCCCCGCCCCGCCCGCGAGGGAGCCGACGGCGGGCCACGCGGGAACGAGGTCGAGGGCCATTCGTCGGGTACGACGGCGACGGCGGGGGTAAAGCTGTCGTGGGGCGGCGGTCCGTCCGGTCCGCGCTCCGGACGAACCGGCGCTACAGATGCCGCTCGATGACGCGCTTCGCGGCCTGTCCCTTCTCCTTCCAGCCGTACCCCTCGTCGTACACGTGGCGCTTGGCGTCGACGAGCTCGCCGGGCGTCGACTCCTCGAAGCCGCCGCGGTCCCACGCGCCCGACTCGCGGAGCCACTCGATCACGTTCTCGCGGGTCTCGGGCCACGAGAGCCCGACCATCTCGTACCACGCCACCATCGCGAACACCGCGTTGTCGTGACAGCCCGGGACCGAGCCGTGCTCGTAGACGGTGCGCATCGGGTCGCGAGTCGGCTCCGAGACGCGTTCCTTGAACTCCGCGGCGGTGAGCAGGCGGAGCCGGTCGCCGTCCTCGACGACGCGCTGGTCGCGGCGGAGCGCGCCGAGCGCGGCCTTGTGGAGCCCGCCCCACTCCGCCGGGACCGCGTCCCGCAGCGCCGCTTCCGGGAGGCCGTCGGGCTCCGCGGACAGCACCGACAGGAGGTCGGTGTACGCCTTCTCGACGGTCGGCCAGCTCACGCCCTCGAACTCACAGTCGGCGTCGTGAAGGCTGTTCGTCGTCCGACAGCCGGGGCACGGGTAGCGGAACGTCGGCACGAGGCGACGCTTCGACGCCGCGGGAGTTAGGGGTTTCGCGACGACGGTCACGAACGTTAGCGGGGTTCCGAAACGTTTACTCACCGGCCGGTCGCGAATCTACACGGTATGACAAAGGTCAGCGTTATCGGTGCGGCGGGGACCGTCGGAGCCGCGGCCGGCTACAACCTCGCGTTACGCGACGTGGTCGACGAGCTCGTCTTCGTCGACATTCCGGACCAGCGCGAGACGACGATCGGACAGGCCGCCGACGCGAACCACGGCGTCGCGTACGACTCGAACACGACCGTCCGGCAGGGCGAGTACGAGGACACCGCCGGCTCGGACGTGGTCGTCATCACGGCGGGCATCCCGCGCAAGGAGGGGCAGACCCGGATCGACCTCGCCGGCGACAACGCGCCGATCATGGAGGACATCGGGTCCTCGATCGCCGAGCACAACGACGACTTCGTCACCGTCACCACCTCGAACCCGGTCGATCTGCTCAACCGCCACCTCTACGAGGCGGGCGACCGCGACCGCCACAAGGTGGTCGGCTTCGGCGGCCGGCTCGACTCCGCGCGCTTCCGCTACGTCCTCTCCGAGCGCTTCGACGCGCCCGTCCAGAACGTCGAGGCGACGATCCTCGGCGAACACGGCGACGCGCAGGCGCCCGTCTTCTCGAAGGTGCGCGTCGACGGCCGCGACCCGTCGTTCGACGCCGACGAGAAAGAGCAGATCCTCGCGGACCTCCAGGAGTCCGCGATGGACGTGATCAGCCGGAAGGGCGCGACGCAGTGGGGACCCGCCACCGGCGTCGCCCACACCGTCGAGGCCATCCTCAACGACACCGGCGAGGTGCTCCCCTGTTCGGTCGTGCTCGACGGCGAGTACGGCTACGACGACACCGCGCTCGGCGTCCCCGCGAAGCTCGGCGCGAACGGCGTCGAGGAGGTCGTCGAGTGGGACCTCGACGAGTACGAGGCCGAACTGCTCGACGAGGCCGCCGAGAAGCTCTCCGAGCAGTACGAGAAGATCGCGTAGCGAGCGCCCGGTTTTACCACCGTCTTTTTATCGCTGCCGCACCCCCGTCCGGCCATGAACCGCGCCGAGATCGACACCGACGACCTCCTGAAGATCGTGCTGCTGCTCGTCGTCGTGTGGCTTCTCCTAGAGATCGTCGGGGCCGTCCTCGAGGTCGCCTTCTGGCTGCTCGACGCCCTCCCGACGCTGATCGGGATCGCGCTCGTCGTCGTGATCGCCTTACACCTCACCGATCGGATCTGAGGCGGACGCCGACGTGTTCAGCCTCAACGTCCCGCTCCCGCCCGCGATCGACCGCCTCGCCGGCGATCTCCACCCGAAACTGACGGGGTTCGATCGCGTCCGCGAGCGTCACACCCTCGTCTGTAAGCGCTTCGGCGTCGAGAACGTGCGACGCGGAGAGCGCGACGGGGGCGATGAACGCGGAGAGGGCGAGGGGGGCGAGGAACGTGGAGGGGACCGACCCGTCCCGCCTCGTCAGGAGGCCCTCGACCGGCTGCGCGAACGCCTTCGTCGACCGCTCGCGCCCGCCGACCCGTTCGAGGTCGCCGTGACCGGGAGCGACGTCTTCGACGCGCCGCGGTCGGGGTCGCGGCCGATCGTGTATCTGACGGTCGAGAGCGACGGGCTCGTTCGGCTTCACCGCAGGCTCTGTGCGGCGTTCGGGACGGTGGAGGGAATCGAGGGCGACGCGTACGTCCCGCACGTGACGCTGGCGCGGGGCGGCGACCCGGAACCGGGCGCGGTCGCCGACCTCGTCGAGACCGAGTTCGACCCGGTCCGGTGGCGCGTCCATGCGCTCGACGCGTGGGACCCGGAGTACCGGGAGGTCGCGGCGACGGTCGATCTGTAGGGCGAACCGGAGGTTACGCGTCGTCGACCGCGTCCGGTTCCTCGACCGCGTGGTGCGGCCCCACCGGCCCGTGGGTCGGGCAGACGCCCGCGATCGGGGTGGCGTTGAGACAGCAGGCGCGGCGGTCGGTCGCAACGAGACCGCTCGAGAGCGGATCGCCGCACCGGGCGCAGTACGCGTCGGCGGGGGCGGACATCTACCGCTCGCGGATCCGCATCGGCACCGGATGGCTCGGGTGCATGGTGAGCGAGCCGCGCAAGGAGAGGTCCGGTCCCTCGTAGCCGAGTTCGAACTGCGAGCAGATCTCCGCGAGGATGATCTTCGCCTCCAGCAGCGAGAACGCCTTCCCGATGCAGTGGCGCGGGCCCCCGCCGAAGGGGAAGAAGGCGAACCGGGGGCGCTCGCTCCGGCGCTTGGGCGTCCAGCGGTCGGGGTCGAACGTCTCGGGGGCGTCGTACCACCGCTCGGACCGGTGGGTCACCCACTGCGACACCATCAGCGCGGACCCCTCCGGGATCCGGTACCCCCCCAGTTTCACGTCGAGCTTCGGCTCGCGAAACAGGGTGTAGACGGGCGGGTAGAGGCGCATCGACTCGTTGAGCACGCGCTCGGTGTACGCCATGTCGCGGACGTCGGCCGCGGTCGGCGGGCCGTCGGCGGTCGCCGTCTCGGCCTCGCGCTCGACCTCGCGACGAGCCTCAGGGTGATTCGAGAGCAGGTAGAACGTGTACGTCAGCGCGAGCGCGGTCGTGTCGTGGCCGGCGAGCAGCATCGTCACCAGCTCGTCGCGGAGGTTCTCGTCGGTCTGCTCGCCGCGGTCGCGGGCGCGTAGGAGGACTGAGAGCAGGTCCATCGGCAGGTCGCCGTCGCCGTCCCCGGCCGGGCCGGGCACCGCGACGCCCTCCGCGCCGGCGGGGTCGACGCTCGGGTCGCGCTCCGTGCCCCGGCGGCGGTCGACGATCCCGTCGATGACGGATTCGAGGGTGTCGATCGCGGCGTCGAACTCGCGGTTCTCGCGGGTCGGCACCCAGTTCGGGATCAGGAACCGCCGCGGGTCGGGCTCGAACCGCGCGCCGAGCGGCTCCAAGTTCTCTTGGACCGTCTTCACCTCCTCGTCGGTGATGTCGGCGCCGAACATCGCCGAGACGATGATCTTCACGGTGAGGCGGGCGACCTCGAGCTGGATGTCGACGACCTCGCCGTCGGCCCAGTCCGCGAGCTGCGACTCCGTGTGGTCGACCATCGTCCCGTCGAGCGCGCCGATCCGGCGGTTGTGGAACGAGGGGTTCGCGAGCGTGCGCTGGCGCTGCCACGTGTCGCCGTCGCTCATGAGGAGACCGTCGCCGAGCAGCGTGTCCATCGCGTCGTCGCCGAACTGGGGCTTCCGGTAGCGTTCGGCGTCGGCGACGAGCACGCGCTCGACGTCGGCGGGGTTCGTGAGCAGGTACGTCTCTCTGGGACCGAGGTCGAGCCGCACCACGTCACCGTAGCTGTCGGCGCAGGCGCGGAGGAAACCGAAGGGGTCGTCAGCGAACTGGCGACCGTTCCCGAACAGGGGGTCGCCGAGCGGCCCGGGCGGCGTAACGGACATACGTTTTGTGGGGGCTGAGCGGGGTTAAACGTTCGGCGGTGCCGAGAGAACGGGGGAGCGAAAGCGGACGGGACTGGGGGCGGTAGGGGAGTTATCTGGCGTCGAGCTGTTCGACGCGGGCGATCAGCTCGTCGACGGCCGCCTCTTGGTCGTCGGTGGCGTCGACGATGCGTTCGGTCGCCTCCTCGGTGCGGTCGGAGCGCTCGCGGACCGCCTCCAGCGACGAGGTGAGCTCCTCGACGGTCGCCGCCTGGTCGTCGGTGGTGCGCGCGACCTCCGCGACGCCCGCGGCCGCCTCGTCGACCGCGTCAGCGATCTCTTCGAGCGAGTCGAGGACCGTCTCGATCTCGGTGCCCGCGTCCTCGATCCGGTCGTGCGAGCGCTCGACCGCGGTCGTGGTCTCCGCGGACTGCGCCTGGAGCTTGTCGAGGCTCTCCGTGATCTCCTCGGTGTAGCCGCGGGTCTCGTCGGCGAGCTTCTTCACCTCCTCGGCGACGACCGCGAAGCCGTCGCCGCCCTCGCCGGCGCGGGCGGCCTCGATGTTGGCGTTCAGGGCGAGCAGGTTCGTCTGCTCGGCCACGTCGGAGATGACCTCGATGACCTCCTCGATGTCGTCCATGCGCTCGGAGAGCGCGCCGACGCTCTCGACGAGTTCGTCGCCGATCTCCACCACGTCCTCGGTCGCCTCGCGGGCGTCCTCGCTGGCGTCTAACCCCTCGTCGGCGGCGTCGGCGGCCGCGACCGCGGCGGAGTCGACCTGGTCAGCCGTCGCCGCGACCTCCTCCATCCCCGCGGAGAACGACTGCATCTCCGAGACGCTCTCCTCTAAGAGCTCGTTCTGCTCGTCGACGTTCTCGGCGATGTCGGCTGCCGCGGCGCTCGCCTCCTCGACGGTGCCGTCGAGGTCGCGCGCCTTCTCGTGGACGCTCTCGGAGAGGGTCTGGAGGTTCTCCGCCATCCGGTTTACGACGCCGATGACGCTCAACAGCTCTTCGTTGAGAATTTCGCACTCCTCGCGGCAGACGGCGCGGGCCTCTAGGTTTCCCTCCCCGATCTCCTCGGCGGTCTGGCGGATCTCGGCGACCAGCTCCGCCGTCGCCTCGCGCTCGTTGACGTTCTCGGTGCGGTCGATGACGACCTCAGTCACGCCGACCAACTCGTCGCCGTCGTACATCGGGGTCGCGGTGAACTCGATGTGCTTCTCCTCGCCGTGGCGGTCGACCATCGTGCTCGTGTCGCGGTAGCGGATCCGTGCCGATCCGGACCGCTCGACATCGTACACCTCGTCCGCGTCCTCGGGCGCGTCGAGCACCTTGTCCGCGAGTGTGTCGGCGCGCCGACCGTCGGGGTAGAATAGCTCCGAGGCGTAGTCGTGGCCGAGGGCGTCCGCGCGGTCGACGCCGGTGAGCGCCGCGAGCGACTCGTTCCACTCGGCGACGTTCCCCTCGGTGTCGAGGATGAACGTCGGGACGCCCGTGGCGTTGAACACCTCGGCGAAGCCGGCACCCCCTAAGGTCTTGGTCCGGTCCACGCCGTCCGCCTCGGTGACGCTGTACTCCTCGTCGCTCGGGCCACCGGACTCGCCGGCCGGGACCGTCGCGTCGTCCGTCCCCGCGGGCTCCCCGACGACGACGCCCCCGTCGGGGACCGACCGGGAGTCACCTCCCCGCCCGAGCACGCGCCGTAACAGCCCTCGAACTCCCGTCATATCTGTTTCCCTCTCCCCCAAGCATCGGCATAAACGGTTCTCCCCGTGACTCAGGTTTGATAACTACCCAGTTCGCGAAGTGACATGAACGGACCGTGACCTCGCTTCGGCTCGCCCCCGCAGCGTTCAATGGCGTCGGGCGGCTACGGCGATCCGAGACCGATGGACGCCGGCGCGGTGCGCGAGCGGGCCCGAGACCTCCCGACGGAGCCGGGCGTCTACCAGTTCCGGGCGGGGGAGACGACGCTGTACGTCGGGAAGGCGCTCGACCTCCGCGACCGGGTGCGGTCGTACGCGGACCCGCGCTCGGGCCGGATCCGAGGGATGGTCGAGCGCGCCGACCGGGTCGAGTTCGCGGTCACCGACACGGAGACGCAGGCGCTGCTGCTCGAGGCGAACCTCATCAAGCGGCTGCGCCCGCGGTACAACGTCCGGCTGAAGGACGACAAGTCGTACCCGTTGGTCGCCTTCTCGGACCACGAGGTGCCCCGGATCGAGGTGACCCGCGACCCCGAGGCGGGCGCGGTCGCGTACGGCCCGTTCACAGACGTGGGCCGCGTCGAGACCGTGGTGAAGGCGGTCCGCGACGAGTACCGGCTGCGCGGCTGTTCGGACCACAAGTACGAGGGGCGCGACCGCCCCTGCCTCGACTACGAGATGGGCATCTGTTCGGCGCCGTGTACCGGCGAGATATCGCCGGAGGCGTACGCCGAGGACGTGGCCGCCGCGCGGCGCTTCTTCGAGGGCGAGACGGGCGTCCTCGCCGACCCCCTCCGACGCCGCATGGAGGCCGCGGCCGAGGCGAACGAGTTCGAGCGCGCGGCGAACCTCCGCGACCGCCTCGAAGCGGTCGAGGCGTTCCACGGCGAGGGGGGCGAGGCCGTCAGCGACCGGAACGACGACCGCACCGTCGACGTGCTGGCGGCCGCGGTCGAGGGCGACACGGCTCGGGTGGCCCGGCTCCACAGCGAGCGCGGGCAACTGGTCGACCGGAGCCGCCACCAGCTGGACGCGGCGGCGGTGGCGGACGCGGCCGAATCGGGGGCCTCCGGCGGCGACGCGACCCCGGCGGACCCCGACGCCAACACCCCCGCCGCCGTACTCAGCGCGTTCCTCGCGCAGTACTACGCCGAGCGGGAGTTCCCGGACGCGGTCCTCCTCGCCGAACGACCCGCCGACCGGGACGTTGTCGACTGGCTGGAGCGCGAGGGGGTCGCGGTCCGGGTCCCGGGCGCCGGCCGCGAGGCGAAGCTCGTCGAACTCGCGCTGAAGAACGCCCGGAAGCGCGGCGGCCGCGACGACCCCGTGGGCGCGCTCGGCGACCGGCTCGGGATCGCCCGCCCCGAGCGCGTCGAGGGGTTCGACGTGAGCCACGCGCAGGGCACCGCCGTGGTCGGCTCCGACGTGTGTTTCGTCGACGGGAGCGCGGAGACGGCCGATTACCGCCGGAAGAAGCTCACCGAACGCAACGACGACTACGCGAACATGCGCGAGCTGGTCCGGTGGCGCGCTGAGCGCGCGCTCGCCGGCGAGGACGACCGCCCGGACCCCGACCTCCTCCTCATCGACGGCGGCGAGGGGCAGCTCGGGGCCGCCCGCGACGCGCTCGCGGAGACCGGGTGGGACGTGCCCGTCGTCGCCCTCGCGAAGGCGGAGGAGCTGGTCGTCACTCCGACCGGGACCCGGCGCTGGGACGACGACGCCCCCGAGCTCCACCTGCTCCAGCGCGTGCGCGACGAGGCGCACCGGTTCGCCGTCTCCTACCACCAGACCGTCCGCGACGAGGTCAGGACGGTCCTCGACGACGTGCCGGGGGTCGGCCCCGAGACGCGCCGCCGCCTCCTCCGGCGGTTCGGCTCGGTCGAGAACGTCCGCGACGCCTCCCGGGACGACCTCACCGACGTCGACGGCGTGGGCGACGCGACCGCCGACACGCTCCGCGAGCGGCTGTGAACCGACGGCGGGTCGGCGTCCGGGACGGCGGCGGCCGTCACGCCGATTCGACGGCGCGCTCGACGACCGCCGCCTCGGCTTTCCGGAGCAGTTCGCCGGCCGTGCTCGTCGCGCAGCCGAGCGCGGCCGCCACGTCCGCGACGGTCCCCTCGCGCGGAACCTCGTAGTACCCCGTCGAGACCGCCGTCTCCAGCGCCGCGCGCTGTCGGTCGGTCAGCCGCGACGGTTCCCGTCGGCGCTCGAACTCGTGGACCCACTCGATAGTGAGGTCGGCGAGGGTCGCGAGGTCGTCGTGGAACTCGCTGAGCGCCGCCGTCGCGCCCACTGCCTCGAACCGGACGTCGCCCGACTCGCGGAAGACGACCGGCGGGAGGAAGATCACCCGCGACGCCGCGACGGTGTCGAGGAGCGCCGCCGGGAACTCGTAGGCGTCCTGCCGAAGGAACGCGTAGGTCCCGTCGACGTCGCTCACGAGGCTGCTCGCGACCAGCGAGTCGAGCGCGTCGAGGGCAGACGCCGTCACGTCGCGGTCGCCGTCGAACCAGAGCAGCGTCGTCGCGTCCGCCGTCGGGCTCCACATCAGCAGCTCCGCGCGACGGATCGGCGAGTCGGCGGCGATCGCCTCGTGGAGGGGGTGGCGGAGCCGCTCGGGGTAGGCGGCCGAGAACCTGATCCGTTTCATGACGCCGTCGCTCGACGTTCGAGCGTGCCGTACATCAATCCGCGTGGTTCGGGACCGCCCGCGGGAGGGACCCGGGACGAGGTCGGAGAGGAGGGCCGAACCGGTCAGCGGGGACGCAACGGCGTCTCGGGGACGGACTCGGGCAGGGCCGGATTGATCAGTGGGGACGAAACGGCGTTTCAGGGGCGAACTCGGGGGGAGAGCCAGCGATCAGCGGGAACGCGACAGCGCCTCGGGGGCGGCCCGGAGGAGCGTCCCGAGGTGGTCCGCGCCGTCGAGGACGCGGAGTTCGGCGGTCGGAAGCGCCTCGGCCAGTCGTTCCGCCCCGGCGACGGGGACGTTCGCGTCGTCGGTCCCGTGCCACAGGCGCACCGGGGCGTCGACCGCGTCGAGGTCGATCCCCCAGTCGCTGCCGGCGTCGCGGAACTCGGTGACCGCGCCGTTCCGGTGGCGCTCGAACGCCGCGAGGAAGTCCTCCTTCACCACGGTCGCGGCGTCCTCGGGGACGGCGTCGGCGTCCTCGGCGTACTGGGCCACCACGAACGACGGGTCCGCGCGCGACGCGACCCACGCCTGACCGCGGAGCAGTGCCCCGAGGACCGACGGCGTCGCGGCCGCGAGACCGGACAGGAGGCGCTGGACCGCGGGCGTGTCGTCGCCGAACGACGGCGGCGTCGCGCCGGCGACGAGGTCGACGCCGGTGACCCGGTCGCCGAGCGACGCGGCCGTCGCGAGGGCGTAGGGCGCGCCGCCGGAGAACGCGACGAGGGCCGCGCGCTCGACTCCGAGGTCGTTCAGGACGGGCCGCACGGACGCGGCGGCGTCGCCGACGGTCCGACCCGACTGGGGGGGCGAGCGTCCGTAGCCGGGTCTGTCGGGCGCGATCACGCGGACATCGTTCGCTCGCGCCGCCGGTTCGAGGAGCGCGCCCAGCCGGCGGGACCCGGGCGTCCCGTGGAAGAAGACGACCGGGTCGCCGTCGGGAGGCCCGTACGTCGCGTAGGCGATCCGGCGACCGTCCGCCGAGCGGGCGACGCTCGACATCTCGCGCGCCGGCGCCCGACGCTCCGAGGGCGGGTCCGGTCGCGCGGAGTCGGTGGTGGCCATCACATGCGAGTATGGGAGGGTCACTACTGGGAATTATGCCGGACTGATACGGTGGTATTTATGTAGGGCGCTGGTTCGACCACCACAAGCGGTATCCGTCGCTCGGCCGATCCGGCGACCGAGATGCGAGCGTTCTTCGCCGTCGACCTCCCGGACTCGCTCGCGCCCGCCGTCGCGGAGGCACAGGCCCCATTCGCGGACGCGTCGGGCGTCAACCCGGTCGACCCCGAACAGGCGCACGTGACGCTGAAGTTCCTCGGCGACATCGGCACGGAGGACGACGAGGGCGATCCCACCCTCGACGACGTGGCCGCCGCCGGCAAGCGCGCCGTCGACCGCGCCGCGGTCTCCCCCTTCGAGGCCGAGATCCGCGGCCTCGGCGTCTTTCCGAACCGCGAGTACGTCTCGGTCGCCTGGGCGGGCGTCGGCCGCGGCGGCGACGACCTCGCCGCGCTCTACGAGGCGCTCGAAGCGGAGACGACCGCGCTCGGCGTCGACCCCAAAGACCACGCGTTCACGCCGCACGTGACGCTGGCCCGCGTGGAGAGCGCGACCGGGGCAGAGGCGGTCCGAAACGTGCTCGACGCGGGAGATCCGGAAGTCGGGACGTTCTCGGTCGACGAGATTCGGCTGGTGAAGTCGGCGCTTACCGCGTCCGGGCCAGAGTACGGTGTCGTCCGGGGGTTCGGACTCGAATAACGCGGCACCGCGCGCCGGTCGCGTCGGATTCTCATCGGTGATAGCCGCGGCCATACGTTTAATCTACCGGATCGGTGAGGTGTTCACAGATGGACGACAGGCCACGACCGGACGGGGCCGATGGATCGGCGGAGAGCGGCGGCACCGGGCGCGGCGGGCGGCCGACCGACGACGATCCCCCGGCGTTGGCGCGGCTCGATCGGCGGTTCGACGCGTCGACGCGACGCGAGGCGGCGGAGGCGCTCGGCAGCCCGTCCAGTTCGATGAGCGCCGCCGCGAGCCGGATCGTGGATGGGTTGTTCGAGGCGGCGCTCGACGACCCCGACGAGACCGTCCGCGCGGCGGCGATCGAGTCGCTGTACTTCCACGGCGACGACCACCTCGACCGACTGGGGCGGCGGGTTGCCGACCGGCGAGGCGGCGGCGCCGAGGACGGAAGCGGGAAGACGAGCGGGGCTGCCGAGACGTTCTCGCGGTGGCTGAGACACGACCGGGCCGCGTATCGGATGCTGGGGGCGACCGGACTGTCGACCGTCGGCGACGAGGGCGCCGCCCCCCGGCTCCGCGAGGCGTTCGATGACGGCGACGCGCGGGTCCGCGCTCGGGCCGTCAGGGGGTACGCGCGGGTGGGCGGGGAGGCGGTCGAAGCGGTTCGCCCGCTCGTGAACGCGCGGAACGACCTGGTGCGCGGGGCCGCGGTCGACGCGCTTGTCACGATAGAGAGCGACGACGCGGTCGAACTGCTCGCGCGCGCGGCACGGCGCGGCAACGAGGGACTCAGGCTCGCCGTCGTGCGTCGGCTCGGAGCGCTCGGTCGCCGGGACGCGACCGGCGTGTTGCTCGGCTCGCTGCGGGACCCCTCGGCATCGGTTCGCCGGGCAGCCGCGCGGTCCGTCGCCGCGGTGATCGCCGAGGCGGACGCCGTCCCGGCGGGCGATGTCCGCGACCGGCTCCTCGCGGAGCGACCCTTCGAGGCCGACGGGCTGCTCGCGGTGTTCCGGGCAGTCGCCGCGGAGCGAACCGGAGCCGACCGGAGGGCAGCGCCCGCCGACGCGACCGCGGGATCGGAGGAGCGCGTCGACACCGAGACCAAGCGGTACGCGGCGTGGCTGTACTGCGAACTCCTCGAATCCGCGGACCCGACCGCGGCGGACCGTTCGACCGCGGTCGAGTGGCTGATCGACGCGCTCGACCACCGCGACCGGCTGGTCGCCGATCTCGCCGCCGCGTACCTGCCCCGGATCGCCTCGACGAGCGGGACTGGGGACGGTCTGCCGGACGACGAGACCGACTCCGCCCTCGGGGTCGACATCAAGCGGAACCTCCGCGCGCTCGCCGGCGACGAGGCCGCCTCCGACGCCGCGCGGGAGCGCGCCAGGGCGGTGTTGCGGCGGTTCAAGCGGGCCGTCGTCGAGGCGGCCGCGGACCGCGACGTGGAGTACGTCTACGTCCGCTGGCCCGCGGACTACACGGAGAGCTACAACGAGTGAGAGCGCAGCGACGCCGAGTGACTGGACCCAGCGACGCCGAGTGAAGGGCGATTACGACGGGTGAGCGAGGACGGGGAACGGGAGACAAGTTCCCGCAGTCACGGCCGCCGAACGAACTGCCCGTCGTCGACCGCGACCGTCAGGTCGATCGTCTCGTCGAGGAGGTTCAGAACGGTGGCGACGTTACGGTCCGCGTCCGCGTCGACGTACAGCTGTAAGACGCCGCCCGCGTCGGCAAGGCGCGCGGCGAGCATACGGACGAAGGCCACCGACCGTTCGACGTCGAAGGCGGCGACGATCTGGTGGAAAACGCTCACCTCCAGCGAGACGCGCTCGCCGGGTTCGTGGTTGTCGTCGAGGATCCGCGAGACCGTCTCGCCGACCTCGGCCGGGGAGAGCCGCGGGTCGAGTTCGACGATCTCGACGTTCCGGCCCTCGAAGTCCACATCGGGCGTCGCCTCGAAGTCGTACTCCCCGGTGCTGACGATCACCGCCCGCCGTGGCCACGCGTCGAGGGCCTCGTCGAGCGCGCGGACCAGCCGCTCCGGGGAGGGGGTCACGGCCACCACGAGCCCCGCGGCGGCGTGGAAGTGGGTCCGGAGCGCGTCGGCCTCGTCGCCGGCGGCCGACGCGTCGACGCGGACGACCCCGTCCCAGTTGACCCGCTCGGCCACGTGTGTTCCGTCGGCGACCCGGTCGGCGACGTGTTCGTACAGGTGCCTTTTGAACTCGGCAACGGCGCCGCCGCTGTCGTAGGTGGTCTTGGCCGTGGCGCAGTACGGGCAGTCCCAACTTACACGGAAGTCAGACGTAGAGAGCGCGTCGGAGTCGTGTGCGAGCAGGTGGGACCCGGTCACGTCGACCATCTCCGAGCGGTCCCGCGTCCACGCGACGAACCCGCACCGGCCACACGCCCAACGGCTCACCATGATCAGAGACGTGTCTCTCGGGAACCGTCGGAATCACATGTATGTTTGGTAATGTGTGTGGAGACCGCAGCGTCGGGGGAGCGGCGGTCACTCGGGCCCGAGCGAGCCGGCGTCACCGCCGTCGGGACCGACAGACGCGTCGACCGCGAACCCGTTCTCGTCGGCGTGTTCGACCCGGACGCGCGTGACCCGGGTCGCGGTCGCGCCGGTGACGGCGAGCGTGACCTCGCCGACCGCGACGCGGTCACCTTCCTTCGGGAGCCGGCCGAGCTGACGGGTGACGAGCCCCGCGACGGTCTCGACGCCTGCGTCCGCGGGCAGCGAGAGGCCGAGCGCCTCGTTGAGGTGGCCGACCGTCGTCCAGCCGCGGACCACGGCGGCGTCGGGCGCGACCACGTCGACCGCGTCCGTCTCCCAGCGGCCGACCAGCTCGCCGACGACCTCCTCGAAGAGGTCCTCCAACGTCGCGATTCCCACGACCGCGCCGTGCTCGTCAACGACGATCACCATTCGCGTCTCGCTCGCGCGCATCTCCGTGAACAGCTCGTCGAGCGGCTTCGTCTCGGGGACGAACGCCGGCTCGCTGAGCGCGCTCGCGAGGTCGGCACCGCTCTCGTCGGCGCGGATCGCGTCGCGGACGTCGACGACCCCGACCACGTCGTCGCGGTTCTCGCCGTACACCGGCATCCGGGTGACTCCCTCGCTCGCGGCCCGCGAGAGCGCGTCCGCCGGGGTCGCCGTGTCGGGGAGCGCGACCACGTCGGTCCGGGGGACCATCACCGCGGCGACGGTGGTGGTCTCCAGATCGAGGACGCCCCGGATCATCGCGCCCTCGTCAGGGTCGAGCGCGCCCGCGACCTCGCCGGAGCGCACGAGCGTCGCGATCTCCTCCCGGGTGAGGTACGACTCGATGGCGGACTCGCCGCCGGTGAAGCGGTTGACGACGCCGGAGGCCGCCTCGAACACGTACAGGACGGGACGGAGCACGCGCTGGACCGCGACGACGATCCGGGAGACCCGGAGCGCGTGTCGCTCCGCGTTGGCGACGGCGTACGACTTCGGCGCGATCTCGCCGAAGACGATGACGAACACCGAGGTGACGAGCGTCGACCCCGTGGCCGCCTGGCCGCCGGAGAAGCCGAACCGGACGAACACCGCGGTCGCGACCGACGCGGCGGCGATGTTGGCGACGTTGTTGCTCACCAAGGCCGTGACGAGGAACCGGTGGGAGTCGTCGCGCAGCGCCGACAGCGCCCGGGCGCCGGGAGCGTCGGTCGCGACGAGCGAGTCGATCCGGTGGCCGGGGACGGAGAACACCGCGAGTTCCGAGCTGGAGAAGAAGGCGCTCACCGCGGTCAGCGCGAGGATGGCGCCGACGCCGACGAACGCGATCGTGAGGTTCATGCGCGGAACGTGCGGCCCAATATAAAAGGGAGTACCGGCGGCGAAGATACCCACGAACGCGCATTCTCCAGTCGAAACAGAGGGGTCGATACCCACGAGCGCGGATCCGTTCGGGCGGCAAAACGGCGCGATGAGGAAAGCGTTAACCCCGCGCCGCGGGTGCGTTTCGACATGAAGGTACTCGTGACCGACCCCATCGCGGACGCGGGGTTGGACCGACTCCGAGACGCCGGCCACGAGGTCGTCACCGACTACGAGGCGGAGGGGGAGGCGCTGCTCGACGTCGCAGCCGACGCCAACGCGCTGATCGTGCGGTCCGGAACCGACGTGAACGAGGCGGTCTTCGAGGCCGCGAGCGAGCTCGTCATCGTCGGCCGGGCGGGCATCGGCGTCGATAACATCGACATCGAGGCCGCGACCGACCACGGGGTCATCGTCGCAAACGCCCCCGAGGGGAACGTCCGCGCCGCCGCCGAGCACACCGTCGCGATGACGTTCGCCGTCGCGCGCTCGATCCCGCAGGCGCACGGTCGCCTGATCGGCGGCGAGTGGGCGAAAGGCGAGTTCCTCGGTACCGAGGTGAACAACAAGACGCTCACCATCGTCGGCCTCGGCCGCGTCGGGCAGGAAGTCGCCAAGCGCCTCGACTCGCTCGGGATGGACCTCGTCGTCTACGACCCGTACATCTCTGAGGAGCGCGCCGACCGGATGGGGGCGGAGCTCGTCGAGGACCTCCACGACGCGCTCGCCGTGGGCGACTTCGCGACGATCCACACCCCGCTTCTCCCCGAGACCGAGGGGATGATCGGCGAGGCCGAGCTGGCCAAGCTGGAGGGCGGCTACCTCATCAACTGCGCCCGCGGCGGCATCGTCGACGAGGATGCGCTCGCTGAGGCGGTCGAGGACGGCGTCCTCGCCGGCGCCGCGCTCGACTCCTTCGCCGAGGAGCCGCTCCCCGAGGACTCGCCGCTGCTCGACGTCGAGGAGATCGTCTTGACCCCGCACCTCGGCGCGTCGACGGAGGCGGCCCAGGAGAACGTCGCGGTCGACACCGCCGAGGCCGTCCTCGCGGCGTTCGACGACGAGCCGGTCCTCACCGCGCTCAACGCGCCCTCGGTCGACGAGAGCGCGTTCCCGCGAATCGAGCCGTACATCGACGTGGCCGAGACCGCCGGGAAGGTCGCCGCCCAGCTGCTCGACGGTCGGATCACCGGGGTCGAGGCGACCTACGAGGGCGACATCGCCGCGGAGGACGTCGACCTCGTCACCGCGAGCGCCCTGAAGGGCGTCTTCGAGCCGCTGGAGTGGCAGGTGAACGCGGTGAACGCGCCGCGGCTCGCCGAGGAGCGCGGCATCGAGGTGACCGAGTCGAAGACCCGGCAGACCGACGACTTCCAGAGCCTCGTGCGCGTCACCGTCCACAACGGCGACGACGAGATCGCGGTCGAGGGAACGCTGTTCGCCGGCGAGGACGCCCGCATCGTCCGGATCGACGGGTTCCGGGTCGACGCGGTCCCGTACGGCCACATGCTCGTCGCGCGAAACACCGACGAGCCCGGCGTCATCGGGCTCATCGGGACCGTCCTCGGCGACCACGACGTCAACATCGCCGGGATGTTCAACGGCCGCGAGACGCAGGGCGGGGAGGCGCTCACCGTCTACAACCTCGACTCGGCCGTCCCCGACGCCGCGACCGAGGAGCTGCTCGCGGACGACCGCGTCGTCGAGATCACCGAGATCACCCTGGACGGCGCCGACGGGCGTGCGGACGAGTAACGCGGGACTCGCCGAGTAGGCGGCGAGTACTGCGCAGCCCCGGAGAAGAGATCAGACCGTCCCCGGACGGGCTACGACTCCGCCGCGGGCGACTCCGAGACCGCGACGAGCGCGTCCGCGTCGGCGACGACGGGCGACGCGACGGCTTCGATCGGTCGATCCCCGAAGGCGACGACGAACGCCGCGCCGTCGCCGACCGTCGTGTCCGACAGGCAGGCTTCCCCTTCTGCGGCCCCGCGACCCGCACCGACGCCGACCGTCCAGCCGTGCGACTCGGCGAGCGCCGCGACCGACGCGAGGCCGATCCCGGTCCCCTCGTCCGCAGTCGTGTAGCCCCGGTCGAACACGCGGTCGCGCTCCGCCGGCGGGACGCCGGGGCCGTCGTCGATGACCGCGAACCCGCCGTCGAGCGCGACGGCGGCGACGGTCGCGTCGGACCCGGCGTGGACAGCCGCGTTCCGGAAGAGGTTCTCCAAGACGCTCCGCACCGCAGTCCTGTCCGCGGCGTACGACTCGTCGCCCGCCACCGTCAGCGTCGCTCCCGCCGTCTCGGCGGTCCGCCAAGCCGCCTCGGCCGCGGCCGCGAACGAGAACGACTCGGCACCGGCGTCTGGGTCCGGGTGGTCGACGGCCGCGAGCGTCTCGTCGACGATCTCGAAGATCCGGTCGTGAGCGCTCTCGACCCGCTCGGCCGCCGCCTCGTCGCCCGCGGTCGCGAGGTCCGTGAACCCGTCCGCGACCGTCAACGGGTTCTTAATGTCGTGCGCCAGCGCGTGCGTCAGCGTCTGGAGCCGGTCGTTCGCCACTTCGAGGTCCCGCCGGTTGCGCTCCGAGTCGGTCACGTCGCGAAACAGCAACACCGTCCCCTGCGAGCGGCTGCCGAGCGTCGGAAGCGAAACGGCAGAGAGCGAGACGAACCGCGGCTCGCCGGCGACCTCGACGCGGAGCGGTTCGTCAGGGGCCTCGCCGCGGCGGTACGCGGCGCGGACCTCCGGGGCGTCGGCGAGCGCGTCCGCGATCGGGACGCCGACCGCGACGCCCTCGCCGAGCCACGCGCGGGCCGCCGGGTTCGCGTCCGCGATCCGCCCGCTTCGGTCGACGACGACGATCGGGTCGGGGACCGCCTCCAGGGTCACCTGCCGGGCGACCGGCGTCACGCCCAGCGTCCGCCCCCGCCGGACCGCGATCGTGAATGCGACGCCCGTGAGCACGAACAGGAGTTCGGGCCGGAACGCCGGGCCGCCCCCGAGCACGACGAACTGCGCGCCCCACGGCGCGGCAGAGCCGACGAGCAGCAGCCCCGCGGACGCGCGGAACGCGGGCGCCGAGTCGTACACGCCGTACGCGAGCGTCGCGAACGTCCCGACGAGCAGGACCTGCGAGTAGAGCCAGCCGACCCACCACACCGGGCCGAACTCCCGGACGAGCACCGTCCCCGAGCCGACCGCGACGAGGTCGGTCCCGGTCCGGACCAGCCCGTGGACATCGTTCGTCCAGCTCAGCAGGGTCAACGCGGCGAGCGGGGCGAGCAGCGCGAGCAGGCGGCGCCGGGAGAGCCACGCGTCGTAGCCGAGGTAGGACGCGACGAACGCGACCGCCGCGACCGGGACGACCGCGGTCGCGGGGTACTGGACGTTGAGCCAGAACAGCTTCCCGGCCTCAGTCGTCGCGACGGCCTCGCCGAACAGCCCCGCGGACCACCAGGCGATCGCGGCCATGAACGCGACCGCGGCGCGACCGCCCGACTCGTCGCGGGAGTCGAACGCGACCGCCGTCGCACAGACCGCAACGACGGCGGCGAGCGCGGCGAGCGGTGCGGTCGTCGGGACGTCTATCAACTTGTCTGTCGTTCAAGTGTTTACTACTTAATACAAACTGTCGGGGCGACGTGTTCGGCAATCGGTGATAGCGCCAACGGCTCTGGGGTGTCGAGGGCGCGGGTCGAGAGCGGGAGGTGGGCGGCCGCACCGACCGGCCCCGTCGGGCGATCAGTCGTGGAGGTGGTCGACGACGGCGTCGGCGTCGTTCGGGACCGGCTCGGGGTCGCCGCCGGCCTCGTAGGCGGCGTCGGGGTCCTTGAGGAGGTGGCCGGTCGTCAGGCAGACCACGCGCTCGTCGTCGTCGACGACGCCCTCGCGCCGGAGCTTCTTGAGGCCCGCGAGGCTCGCGGCGGAGGCGGGCTCGACGCCGACGCCCTCGCTGGCGAGGTGGCGCTGCGCGGCGGTGATCTCCGGGTCGCTCACGGCAACGGCGGTGCCGCCGGTGTTCCGGATGCCGGGGAGCGCCTTCGGCGCGTTGACGGGGTTGCCGATGCGGATCGCGGTCGCCCGCGTCTCGACCTCCTCCCAGCGGCGGATCTCGTCGTTCCCCTCCTCGACCGCCTCGACCATCGGCGCGGCGCCCTCCGCCTGGACGCCGGTGAGCTTGGGGACCTCGTCGGGGTCGAGCGCGCCCGACTGGACGAGCTCGCGGAACCCCTTGTACAGCGCCGAGGTGTTGCCCGCGTTGCCGACGGGCAGGACGATGCGGTCCGGGAACGTCCCGTAGTCGGCGTAGAACTCCTCTAATATCTCGAAGCCGATCGTCTTCTGCCCCTCCAGCCGAAACGGGTTCAGCGAATTGAGCAGGTACGCCTCGCCGCGGGCGGCCAGCTCCTGGACGATGTCGAGGCACGCGTCGAAGTTGCCGTCGACCTCCAGGATGCGCGCGCCGTGGAGGCTCGCCTGCGCGATCTTCCCGGCGGCGACCTTCCCCTCCGGGAGGAGGACGAGGGTCTGCATCCCGCCGCGGCCGCCGTAGGCCGCGAGCGCGGCCGAGGTGTTGCCGGTGGAGGCGCACGCGAGCGCGCCGACGCCCAGCTCCTTCGCGACGCGGACGCCGACGGTCATCCCGCGGTCCTTGAACGAGCCGGTGGGGTTCATCCCCTCGTGTTTGATCCGAAGCGCGTCGACGCCGACCGCCTCCTCGATGCGCGGGACGCGGTGGAGCGGCGTGTCGCCCTCGGGGAGGGTAACGCCGAGGTCGAACGGGAGCCCCTCGCGGTAGCGCCAGACGCCGCGGTCGGGGCCGTCGGAGGACGCGCCGGACCCGAACTCGTCGAACGTCGGGGGGTCGTCGTACCGGACTTCGAGCAGGCCGTCGCACTCGTCACAGGTGTAGCGCACCGCCTCGAACGGGGCGAACGTCTCGTCGCACGCGATACACGCGAGCCACGTCCCGTCGTCGGCGCAGTCTGGCGCCGCCGGGGTCGGGGCGTCGATGGCGAGATCCATTACCACGGCGTCCGTCCCGCCGGGGCTTAAGACGGGCGGTCGAGACGGACGTTGCCGGCCGACGCGAACGCGTTCGGCCTCAGTCGACGATGATCTCGGAGCTCTCGTCGCCCCCGTCGTCGCCGGAGCCGAGGCGGTCCTGGTAGCGCTGGATCCAGTCGGCGAAGCAGTCGGGGCAGAGCCGCTGGGTGTCGATGTTCGCCCGGTCGACGCTCAGCCGGACGGTGCGCGCGAGCGCGTCCGTCGTGGCCTCGCCGCAGGCGTCGCAGGGCGCAGTCGTCGGCGCGTCGCTCATGTGGTGTCGGTCGCGACGAGGCGGCCGGGATGACCGACGACGGCGAGTTCCCGATCACCATCGACTACGTGAAGCTCCCCGAGATCCGCCCGGAGGACACCGTCATCGTCGCGGACCCGATGCTCGCGACGGGA
>NZ_SGUB01000033.1:0-26610 GCF_005435235.1 Halorubrum sp. GN12_10-3_MGM | reverse complement strand
GTGATGGCGACGGCTTCGACGACTTTGACGGCATGGACGAGTGGGACGACGAGTTCGACGACAGCGGCGGCGGCGGAGGCGGCGGTGGCGCGGCCACCGACGAGCTCGAAAACCGGCTCGACGAGCTCGAAAACGAGGTCGCGTCGCTCTCCTCGACCGTCTCAACGGTTCGCTCGGAGAACGAGGAGATCTCGAACGCCGTCGACGACATTCAGGAGGATGTCCGCAACCTCCTCGACATCTACGAGATGGTCACCCGCGGCATCAACCCCTTCGTCGACGACTCCGGCGGCTTCGACAGCGTCGCCGGCGGCGGCGAGGGCTCGTTCGGCATCTTCGACGATGAAGACGGCGGCGAGGAGGAGGATCTTGACGAGGACGTCGCGAACGCCGACGCGGACGGGTTCTTCGACGACGACCTCCTCGACGAGGAAGCGGGCGCGGAGGCGGACGAGTTCGATGACCTCGACGATGACGTCGACGACGGCGGGTTCGATGACCTCGACGATAACGTCGACGACGGCGGGTTCGACGACCTCGACGATGACGTCGACGACGGCGGGTTCGATGACCTCGACGATGACTTCGAGGAACTGGATGACGACAGCACGGACGACGCCGCGTCCGAGACCGAAACGGCGGACGAGGAAGACGATATGAATGACGACGGAAAGAGCTTCAGCGAACTGAAAGAGGAGTACGACTCCGGGGAGGCCGACTGGGCCGAAGAGGGCGACGACGCCGCGGACGAGGACCCGTTCGACGACGGGGACGACTCGTTCGACAACCCCGGCGACGAAACGGACTCGTTCGACGATGGGGCCGCGGACGACGGGTTCGGTGACGACCTCGGCGGAGACGACCTCGGGGCCGAGACCGGCGGCGACGACTTCGGCGAACCGGCGGACCCCGAACCGGCGCGAGGCGCCGAACCGGATCCCGCCCCCGGCCGTCGACCCGGCGGCGACCCCGCTGAGGCGTCCGGCGGCTTCGAGTACGTCGGTGAGGACGACCTCTCGGGGAGCGGCAACCGCGGCAAGCCATACCTCACCGAACTCCCGGGCGACTACGTCGGGGACCTCCTCGTGATGGAGTGGCTGGAGTTCCTCGTCTCCGAGAGCGATGTCACCGACGCGGTGCGCGCCATCAACTACTACGAGCGGATCGAGTGGATCGGCCCCGACGCCGCGGCGCGGCTCCGGGACTTCCTCTCCGGGTTCGGCACGATCGACCGCAACCTCGTCGACCGTCCGGGCACCGACCGGCTCGTCCGAGAACACCACACCCGCAGCCTCCGGTACGTGACCCAGCTCAACGGCACCAGCAGCCACACGGTCCTCCTCGACCGCTGGGACGACCTCGCCGGCGGCTCGATCGTTGGCGGCGGGCCGGTCCGAGGCCGCCGCGGCGGTCGCGCCGACCCGGCCCGCGGCGACCGCCGCGACCGCTCGGCCCCGAAGCGGAACGGGCACGAGCCGTCCGGTCGCCGAGAGGCCCGGGACGAGCGCGAGCGACGCACGAACGGCGCGGATCACGGTACGAACGGCGCGGACCGCGACGGCGGGGCGAACAGCGGCGACGCTCCCCGCGACGACCGGCGCGAGCGGAACGGTTCCACGCGACCGATGAACGACCCGAATCCCCGTTCTGACCGCGCCGATCCGGCCGACGGAGGGTGGGGAGATGGGCGTTAGCGTCTCCGCGTCTACGGCCATCATCGTCGCGGGGCTGTTCTTCGCGTTCACGACGTTCTACCCTGTGGCGTCCAACGGGATCGAGCGAGTCTCCGACGCGCAACACGGCGTCAACGAGCGCGCGCTCGAACGGCAGAACACCGACTTCTCCGTGACGAGCGCGACGTTCAACGCGACGACCGGCGAGCTCACTGTCAACGCCACCAACGAGGGCTCGATCGGACTCGTCGCCGACGACGCGACGCTCCTAGTCGGCAACGAGTACGTCGACGTCGGGGGTTCGAACGCTGCCACGACCGTCGACGGCGACGCCGACACCGCGCTCTGGCTGGGCGACGAGACGCTGTCGGTGACGGTCGGCGACACCGTGGAGACCGACATCGTCGGCGGGGAGACCCGCGTGGTCCTCGTCGTCGAGTCCGGTGTCCGCGACGCCGCGACCGTGACGGAGGTGAGCGCGTAGATGGCCAGCGTCCCGGTCTCGCACCTCATCCTGTTCATCGCCAGCCTGGTGATCGCCGCCGGCGTCGTCGGGACGATCACGACGGGCGTCGACCGCGTGAGCGCCGCCGTCGACGACGCGGGGCTCGACGCGACCGAGCAGCTCCGGACCGACGTGACGATCATCTCCGACCCGAGCGCGGGGGTGTACAACGCGACCGAGGGCAACGTGACGCTCCTGATAAAGAACACCGGCACCTACCGCCTCGCGCCCGACGGCTCCGACCTCGACGTCGTCTTCGACGGCGGGTACGTGCGGCCAAGCAAGCTCTCCGGAGAGCTGGTCTCCGTCGACGGCGCGAACGCATGGAGCCGCGGCGACGTGCTCCGCCTCACGATCGAGGTCAGCGAGATCGACGGCGTGAACGGCGGGCTCGCCGACGGCGACCACCGGGTGTACCTCTCGGTGAACGGCGACGAGGAGCTATTCCAGTTCCGCGTGGGGGGTAACTGAGATGCCCCACGACAACCTTCTCTCGCTCGGCCTCGGCGAGCGCGACCGACTCAACAAGGAGCTCGGCGGTGGCATCCCCCGCGGGAGCATCGTCCTCATGGAGGGCGACTACGGGGCCGGGAAAAGCGCCATCTCTCAGCGGTTCGCCTACGGGCTCGTCGAGGAGGGCGCTTCGGTGACGATGATGTCGACGGAGCTCACCGTCCGCGGGTTCATCGACCAGATGCACTCGCTGGAGTACGACATGGTGAAGCCGCTCCTCCAAGAGGAGCTGCTCTTCCTCCACGCCGACTTCGACTCCGGCGGCGCGTTCTCCGACGGCGACGGCGAGCGCAAGGAGCTGCTCAAGCGGTTGATGGAAGCGGAGGCGATGTGGAACTCCGACGTCGTCTTCCTCGACACGTTCGACGCCATCTTCCGCAACGACCCAACGTTCGAGGCGCTCGTTCGGAAGAACGAGGAGCGGCAGGCCGCCCTCGAGATCATCTCCTTCTTCCGTGAGATCATCTCGCAGGGAAAGGTGGTGGTGCTCACCGTCGACCCCTCGGCGGTCGACGACGAGGCGATCGGCCCGTTCCGCTCCATCGCCGACGTGTTCCTCGAACTGGAGATGATCGAGGTCGGCAACGACATCCGCCGGCAGATCAACGTGAAGCGGTTCGCGGGCATGGGCGAACAAGTCGGCGACACAATCGGGTTCTCGGTGCGTTCCGGAACCGGAATCGTCATTGAGAGCCGCAGCGTCGCCTAACACATGGCCCGCAGACGCACAGCCGGTCCGCGCGCGCGGACTGCGACCACCGCGACGACCGAGCGTGGGACATGACCGAACACGGCACCGCCAAACCGTCCGACGAGCTCCGGAAGGCCGCGATGCGGCGGCCGCACCTCCGGGAGCACCTCCGGGAGTTCAAACAGATCACCGGGGAGTTCCCGCAGTTCATCGAGGAGCCGAAAGACGAGTACGAGTCCAACCGGCCGAACGTCATCTATCCGGTCGGCGGCCCCATCTACAGCCACATCTACGGCGACCTCGGGCAGGACACGAAGTACTACGCCATCGAGCCGGAGCTCTCCGGCTCGCAGGCCGAGATCCTCAACGAGGTGAAAAACCGGCTCCTCACCGTGAGCGGTCAACACACCGCTCCGGACAACGAGGCCGAGTACGACGACCTCATCGAGGAGCTGTTAGAGGAGGTCACGCACATCGACGAGCAGAACGGCGGACTCCGCGGGAACCTCTCGAAGGTCCTCAACATGGGGAAACTCTCGGTCACGGAGGAGACCTACGAGAACATCCGATACCGGCTTAACCGCGACATCGTCGGGCTCGGCCCCCTCGAACCGATCATGCGCGACCCGGCCAACGAGGACATTCACGTCATCGGCCCCAAGGAGTGTCACGTCGACCACGGCACCTTCGGGATGCTGGAGACGACCGTCGACTTCGGTACCCCCGAGGAGTTCGACAACTGGCTGCGGAACATGGGCGAGCGGATGGGCGACCCCCTCTCCGACTCCGATCCGATCGTCGACTCCACGCTGCCCGACGGCTCGCGTATCAACATCATCTACTCCGACGACGTCTCGCTGAAGGGGTCCTCGCTCACGATCCGGCAGGGCGACGAGGTGCCCCTGTCGATCAATCAGATCACGAACTGGGGAACGCTCTCGCCGCAGTTGGCGGCGTACCTCTGGCTCTGCCTAGAGAACGAGCAGACGGTATTCGTGGTCGGGGAGACGGCGTCCGGGAAGACGACGACGCTGAACGCCATCCTCTCGTACATCCCGGACGACTCGAAGATATACACCGCGGAGGACACCGCGGAGGTCATCCCGCCGCACAGCACGTGGCAGCAGCTGTTGACCCGTGAGGGCGGCGCCGAGGGATCCACCGACGTGGATATGTTCGATCTGGTCGCCGCGGCGTTGCGGTCGCGCCCCGACTACATCATCGTGGGCGAGGTCCGGGGCGCCGAGGGGCGCATGGCGTTCCAGGCGGCCCAGACCGGCCACCCCGTGATGCTGACGTTCCACGCGTCCGACATCGTCTCGATGATCCAGCGGTTCACCTCCGAGCCGATCAACGTCCCGGAGACGTTCATGGACAACGCCGACGTGGCGCTGTTCCAGAACCGCGTGAAGCAGGGCGACCAAGTCCTGCGCCGCGTGACGAGCGTCCAGGAGATCGAGGGGTACTCCAAGGAGATGGAGGGGGTCGTCACCCGCGAGGTGTTCAGCTGGGACCCCGTCGAAGACGAGATCGTCTTCCAGGGGATGAACAACTCCTACGTGTTAGAAGAGCAGATCGCGACGCTGCTCGGCTACGCCGACACCCGCGACATCTACGACGACCTGGAGTTCCGCGCGGAGCTCATCGAGCGGATGATTCAGGAGGGCATTCTGGGCTACCACGAGGTGAACGACGCGATCAACTCCTTCCAGCGCGACGGCGTCGAGGGGCTCCCCTTCGACATGCACCGGAACACGATGTGACGATGCTCGGGGACACGTGACGATGCTCGGTGACGAACCGCCCGCGAGGGCGCCGGAGGGACGCTGACGATGGCGGTGAAACAGGTGGGCGACGGGCTCGCGACGGCCGCCCAACTGACCTCCGAGGTCATGGAGTCGTACGAGCAGCTCGACATCTCCAAGGGGAAGTACGTCGGGCTCGTGCTGTTCCCGGCCGTGCTCGTCTTCCTCGCGAGCGTCGTCGGCTTGGTCGCGCTGCCGCTCCCCTTCGCCGCCCGGGTCCCGATCCCGATGTTCGGCGGGCTCATCCTGTTCGCGGCGGTGATCTACCCGAAGATCTACCTCTCCAGTCTGGAGACGAAGATCGACAACCAACTACATCTCGTGATGACGCACATGACGGTGCTGTCGACGACGAACATCGACCGGATGGAGGTGTTCCGGACGCTGGCGAAAGAGGAGGAGTACGGCGTCGCCGCCGAGGAGATCGGCCGCGTCGTCCACCTCGTCGACACGTGGAACCAGAGCCTCGACGACGCGTGTCGGCGTCGGGCTCAGGAGGTCCCCTCCGACGCGATGGCCGACTTCTTCGACCGCCTCGGCTACACCATGGGCGCGGGGCAGTCGCTGGAGGAGTTCCTCGTCTCTGAGCAGGACGTCATGCTGGCACAGTACGAGACCCGCTACGAGTCTGCGCTCTCGAACTTGGAGGTGATGAAGGACCTGTACATGTCGATGATCCTCTCGATGACGTTCGCCCTCGTGTTCGCGGTCGTCCTCCCGATCCTCACCGGTAACGACCCGACCGCGACTGTCGCGGCCGTCATCGTGCTGTTCGTCTTCGTCCAGCTCGGCTTCTACGCGATGATTCGCGCCACGTCGCCGTACGACCCGATCTGGTACCACCCCGACGAGCGCTCCCCGGGCGACCTGAAGCTGTGGGGGTCGCTGATCGGCGGCGGCGCGCTCTCGTTCCTCCTCATCGGGATCACGGCCGCCGGGATGTTCGGGTACGGGCCCGGGCTTCCCGGTCTCCTCTTCTTCCTCGACGACGTGCGGCTGCCGCTGTACCTCGCGGTCCCCATCTCGCCGCTGATCATCACCGGGGTCGTCCTTCGGAGCGAGGAGCAGGCGATCACCGCCCGCGACGGCGAGTTCCCGTCGTTCGTGCGCGCGCTGGGCGCGACCGAGAGCGCGAAGCAGTCGACTACCACCGACGTGCTGACGACGCTGCGCGACAAGAACTTCGGGGAGCTCTCGGAGTCGATCGAGCGGCTCTACCGCCGGCTCAACATGCGAATCAGCACCGAGGGCGCGTGGCGGGCGTTCACGCGAGACACGCGCTCGTACCTCATCCAGAAGTTCTCCGAGATGTACCTCGTGGGCCGCCGGATGGGCGGGGACCCGAAGATGCTCGGCGAGCTGATTTCGAAGAACATGAACGCCGTCAACCAGCTGCGCGAGCAGCGCCGGCAGGCGGCGATGACGTTCATCGGACTGCTGTACGGGATCACCGCGGCCGCGACGTTCGCCTTCTTCATCGGGCTGGAGATCGTTGCGATTCTCGCGGACTTGACCGCCGACTTCGGGCTCGACCAGATGGACATCGGGCAGATCGTCTACCCCGGCGCCTACGACATCCCGCTCATCGAGTACCTCCTCCTCACCGTCGTGCTGTTCAACGCGGCGCTCTCCTCGCAGATGATCCGCCGGATCGACGGCGGGAACCCCGCGAACGGCTACATCCACTTCGTGCTCCTGACGTGGCTCGGCTCCGTGACCGCCATCGCGACGCGGACCCTCGTCAACGCGATCCTGTCGATCTGACCGGAAATCGGTCGCTGTCGCCCGGCCGAGTCACCCCTCGAACAGTGCCGGCTCGGTGACCGCCTCGTCGGCCGCGTCGCGCCACGACCGCGACGGCGTCCACCCGAACAGCTGCTCCGCCTTCGCGACCGCGTACGCGCCGCGGTCGTCGCCCTCCGCGAGCGCGCTCCCGTCGACCGCACAGTCGTCGGAAACCTCGCCGTACGACTCGCGCAGGAGTTCGAGCAGGGGGCGACCGAGCGCGTTGTCGGCCGCGACGCAGTTGATCGCCTCGTGGGTGCCGAGCGCGACGGCCGAGTCGTCGCCGAGGAGGTCCGCGAGCGCGGCCGCGACGAGGTCGGCGACGTCGCGGACGTCGACGTACGACCAGAAGTTGCCCGCGCCCGCCTCGAGGTCGGCCACGTACTCGTCCGCGCGGCAGGCGTAGTCGCCGGGGTACTGGATCCACGAGGGGCGGACGGAGACCGCCGACACGCCGTGGCGGCGCGCGACCGCGCCCGCCGCGGCCTCCGCGGTCACCTTCGAGAGCCCGTACGGGTCCTCCGGGCGGAGCGGGTGCCCCTCGGTGACCGGCAACTCATCCGGGAACGGCGTCGGCTCGGCGAAGAAGAAGCCGTACGCGCCGTCGCTGGAGGCCTGAACGACCGGCGCGCCCGCTCGCCCGGCGGCGTCGAGGACGTGCTTCGCGGCGAGCGCGTTCGTCTCGAACACCCGCCCCTCGGGGTGGGTTCCGGCCACGGGGATCGCCGCCCAGTGGACGACGGCGTCCGGGTCGACGGCAGCGACGACGTCGAGCGCCTGCTCGCGCTCGGCGAGGTCGGCCGCGCGGAACGAGACGTTCGAGGCGAGGTTGACGCCGAGGCCCGGGTGGTCGTAGTCGACGACGACGACCTCGTAATCGCCCGCGAGCCGGTCGACGACCCAGCGCCCGGAGGCGCCGCGGCCGCCGGTGACGAGAACGGTGTCCATGCGTCGCCGTCGCGGTCGCGGGGCAAAAACGCAGCGTTGCGCCGAAAACCGCACCGCCGCGGGCGGGCGCCTCAGGGCCGCATCGTCCCCGGCTCCGGCAGGCTTTAACGCGCCGAGCGGTAATCTTGGGGTATGGACTGGAAGACAGACTGGGGGCTCCGTGGACGAATGGGGTTCACGATGTTCCTCCTCTTCGCCCTCTACGTCGTGTTCATCGGCGTCCTGATCGAGGTGTTCAACGTCGGGATCATCTTCACGCTCGCGATGTTCGGCGCGTTCTCGCTCGCGCAGTACTTCTTCAGCGACAAGCTCGCGCTCCGGAGCATGGGCGCCCGCGAGGTCGACCCGGACGAGTACCCGGACCTCCACCGCCGGATCGAGCGCCTGAGCCAGCAGGCCGACCTGCCGAAGCCGACCGTCGCGGTCGCGAACACCCGCGTCCCGAACGCGTTCGCGACCGGCCGGAACAAGAAGAACGCCACCGTCGCGGTGACGACCGGACTGTTGGAGAGCCTCGACGAGGACGAGCTCGACGGCGTGCTCGCCCACGAGCTCGCCCACGTCAAGAACCGCGACGTGATGGTGATGACCATCGCGTCGTTCCTCTCCACTATCGCCTTCTTCATCGTGCGGTGGGGGTGGCTGCTCGGCGGCGACAACCGGCAGGGAGCGCCCGTCATCGTGGCCATCGTCGCGTCGCTTCTGGTGTGGGTGATCTCGTTCCTGCTCATCCGCGCGCTCTCGCGGTACCGTGAGTACTCCGCCGACCGCGGTGCGGCGCTCATCACCGGGAAGCCCGGAGCGCTCGCCTCGGCGCTGATGACGATCGACGGGCGGATGGACCGGGTGCCCGAGGAGGACCTCCGCGAGGAGGCGGAGATGAACGCGTTCTTCATCATCCCGATCAAGGCCGGTTTCGTCGGCAAGATCGCCTCCACGCACCCCTCGACGGAGAACCGCATCGAGAAGCTCCGCGAGCTCGAAAAGGAAATGGAAACGGCCTGAGACGGGTTCGGATCGCGATTTTTGGTCGGTCGTCTATAAGACGTTGAGAGCGGATCAACGGCGAACGCTCCCGAAGTCCCGGCAGCTCACTTAGAAACCGCTGAGAGTGGGTCGACGACGAACACCCCCGAAGCCCCGCCCGACCGTGACCGCATCCTCACGCCTCCCCAGCCTCGTCGCTGGCGCCCTCCGCTTCGCTCCGGGGCCAGCGACTCCCTCGCGCGTGCTCCTCGCGGCCGCCGCTTCGCTCCGGCCGCTCGCAGGCACGCGCCACCGACTCGTTCACTTCTCGATGATCGCGGAAGGATCGCACCGCTGGTCGGTGTGAGCGGACTGAGGGGAGTAAGCCCCCTTCGGTTCGTCCCGACATTCGGCTGAGCGTCCGCGCCGCGGCCGGACTACCTTGTGGCGCGGACTTGCACCGGCGAGGATTCGCCGTTCCATCCGTTCCCGCCCGTCTCGGACGCGGCGGAGCCACGTACAACGTGGGAAACCCACGTACCCTCTCCGGGTTAACTCCCTTCCCTTGCGGGTCGGTTCGCGCGGATCATCGGTCGGGGCGGGGGGTGTCGTTGCTGTTCCAGAGCCAGCCGTCTCCGACTCCGGGCGTGTGCCCGGTCGCCTGTCCGGCCGGTGGGGGGACTTTCCTCATGCCGGAGGCACGGGAGTCGGGCTCCCTCTGTCCGTTCTCCCGTTTCGCCCGCCGGCGAATAAGCGGATCGGTCGGGCGCGTCCGCCGGGCGGAATCTGCGGGGTTCGGCGGAGACGCCGCGAACGCCGCGAGCGCGGTGCCACAAGGGAAGCGTTCAAGTCGCCAGCAACGTAATGGACTCTCATGTCCGAGGCCCAGACCGTTCAGCTGTCGTACGACGACGGTGCACGAGCGGTCGAACTCGCGCGGGAGGCGGTGGAGTCGTTCGTTCGACACGGGCAACGCGAACAGCCCGGAAGCATGCGCGAGGCGTTCTACGCCCGCACCGGCGCTTTCGTTCGGCTCCAGTCGACTCGGGGGCGGGGCCGTCTCCGCGGCTGCGCCGGGGCGTGGGACACTTCCGACCAGCTCGGGCACGCCATCGTCGAGGCCGCCATCAAGGCCGCCTCGGGCGACTCCTGCGGCTCCGAGGTGGAGCCGAAGGAACTCGACAACATCACCGTCTCGGTGTTCGTCGTCTCAAACACTGTCCTTACCAACGATCCCGCTGAGGACCTCGAGATCGGCACCCACGGCGTCTCCGTCGACAGCGGTAACGCGCACGGCTGGCTCTATCCGACGGTCCCTGTCGAGAACGGCTGGTCGGCCGCGGAGTTCCTCTCGCGAACCTGCCGGAAGGCGAAGCTCTCGCCCACCGCCTGGCAGGAGGAAGACACGATGGTGACGCTCATCGAGGGCCAGGTGTTCCGAGAGCGCGCCGACGGCGGCGCGGTCGAGGAGCTGTAGGCCGACCCGCTCGCGCCGGGACATCGCTCGTCCCGGCCCCACCGTCTCGCAAACCGTTCCTTCCCGCTCGACGCGTCCCGTTGAGCCGCGGCGCCATCTCACTCGTGGTCTGTCGCTCCCTCGCGTCTCGACCGCCGAGCGCAGATCGGCGCCCGCGCTCCGACGGTCCCGCGAACCGGTGGCTTTTTTATGTTTTAGGCTAGCCTAATCTCTATGACTCACACGGTCAACGCAGACGGTCGACCGCCCGAGGGCGGTGATCCGCGGTGACCGTCGAGACGCACGTCGACCGCGCCCGGGACCGGGTGGCGGCCGAACGCGACGCCACGGCGGACGAGCGACGAGCGTACGAGCGGTTCCGATCGGCTCTCGCGTCGATCCCGACCGCCTCGGCGCCGA
Organism: Halorubrum sp. GN12_10-3_MGM; assembly: GCF_005435235.1. Classification (NCBI taxonomy): domain Archaea; kingdom Methanobacteriati; phylum Methanobacteriota; class Halobacteria; order Halobacteriales; family Haloferacaceae; genus Halorubrum; species Halorubrum sp. GN12_10-3_MGM. The sequence continues at coordinate 15,848 of NZ_SGUB01000033.1, read as the reverse complement.
CCGGCGCCGGCGGCGGGGGCGCCGGTTTCGGGAACGGCACCGGCGGCGGGCCGGGACCGAGCGCCGGCGGCGTCCGCGCCATCGCCGGCGCGACGAACGCGGCGTCGACCGACGGCTGTCGCCGGGTCCGCGAGGCGTTCGCCGAGACGGTGCGGCCCCACAGCGTGCCCGACGGTTCCGACGGCGAACCGCTGCTCGCGACCGTCCGCGAGGAACTGGGCGACGCCGTCGCGGTCGCGCTCTCGCCGAAGACGGACCACGATTTCACCCGCCCGGTCGCGTCGGCGATAGCGTCCGCCGTCGACGACCGGCTCGCGGAGCTCGCCGTGTTCGACCGGACCCTCGAACGCGAGGCGGCGTCGCTCCGGTCCGCCGGCGAGACGGTCCGTGAGACCACCGACTGGCTGTCGACCGCGGACGAGACGCCCCTCTCCGCGCTCGGGTTCGACGCGCTGCGTCGCCGCCACGAGGCGCTCGGCGAGCGGATCGAGGCCTGCGAGGCGCTGCTGGCGGAGCGGCAGGCCGACCTCGATCGGACCGCCAGCCGCGGCGCCGCGGTCGGCGTCCGACAGCGATCGACCGTCGCGTACCTGTACGACGACTTCACGGTGTCGTACCCCGTCCTCTCGACCGTCGCGCGCCTCGTCGAGACGCTCCGTGAGTGCCGGCGGGCGGTCCGCGACCACCTCGTCCGGAGGGCGTAACCGTGTCCGACTCACCGCGCCGCGTCCGAGCCCGCGGCTGGGCGTGGGCCTGTCTCGGCCTGTTCGGCGACCCGGACGGCGCCGACTCGGGCGCCACCGGACCGGACGACGACGCGCCGGACGACTCCGGGTGACGCGCGGCCCGAGCCGGTCTCTCCGACCGCGCCCTGCCGTGCGACAAACTACTCGTCGTCCCCGTACCCCACCGCCTCCGCGTCCGCGAGCGCCCGCTCCGTCGACGCCGACAGGTCGAGGGCCTCGTCGGCGACGACCTCGCCGTCGCGGATCACGGGCTCCATGAGCGACTCGGCGCTGTCCGGGCCAGAGCGCCCCGCGAGCCCGACCGCGTGGGCGCCGTCTTCGGTGCGGTAGACGGACTTCGCGCCCGAGAGTTTCCCCCGCTTGGCCGCCGGCTCGCCGTCGACGGCGACGAGGTCGAGCGCGAAGTCGACCGGGTCCGCGTTGGAGACGTACCCGCCGACGCCGAACCCGTCGGCGAGGTCGCGCAGGTCTCGGAGGTCCGCGGGGCCGAGCCCGCCGGAGACGTACACGTCCACGTCCCCGTGGCCCCGGGCCTCGAGTTCCCACTGGACCTCGCGGACGATGTGTCGGAAGTCGCCGCGCCGGGACCCGGTCGTGTCGAGCCGGACGCCGTCGAGGTCGTCGCCGAGCGTCTCGACCGCGCGGAGGACCTCGTCGACCTCGTCGGAGTAGGTGTCACACAGCGCGATCCGGGGCGCGTCCCCCGGCACGCCATCGTCGTAGGCGCGCCACGCGGCCTCCTGCTCGCCGCGGCCGAAGCAGATGGCGAGCGCGTGGGGCATCGTCCCGGACGCCTCGCGGCCGAGCAGCTCGCCGGCCGCGACGTGCGAGAACCCGTCGAAGCCGCCGACGAGCGCGGACCGCTCGACCGCCGCGGCCATCGCTGGGTGGACGTGGCGCGCGCCGAACGAGAGCACCGAGGAGTCCGGCGCGGCGAGCCGACAGTCGAGCGCCGCCGTCGCCATCCCGGACGCCTGCGAGAGGAAGCCGAGCAGCGACGTCTCCAGCCGCGCGAACGCCGCGTACGGCCCCTCGATCCGCATCACCGGCCCGCCGTCGAACAGCCGCCCCTCCGGGATCGCGTCGACGTCGACGCCGCGGCCGGCCAGCAGCTCGACGGCGTCGCCGAGGCCGGCGAACAGCTCGAACTCCCCGTCCGGGAACTGGTCCGCGGTCACCTCGGCGACGACGCGCGGGTTCCGCCCCGCCGCCTCCAGCGCCGCCTCGGTCCGCTCGAAGTACGCGTCGGTCGCGCGGCCCTCCCGGATCGCGGCCGCGTCGACGATGTCGAACTCGCTCATGCTCGACGGTTCGGGCGCGGAGACGAAAAGCCACCGTGTCGCGGCGAGCGCGCGACGATCCCGGGCGGATCAGTTCACGTGGATCGCCGTGCGAACAGCCCGAGCGCCGCCATAACGGCGACGAGCGTCGCCGCGACCCCGAATCCGGGAGTGCTGCCGGCGGTGTCGCCGCTCTCGTTCCCGTCGTCGCTCCCGTTCCCGTCGTCGCTCCCGTTCGCCCCGTCAGCGCCGTCGGTTCCGTCGCTCACGTCGCCGTCGTCGCCGCTGTCGCTTCCGCCGTCACCGCCGTCGCCGTCGGCCCCGTCACCCGCGTCCGGGAGCGCGAGGTCGGCGTCCGGCCGGAGTTCGAGGACGCCCGCCGGCGAGGGCGCGTGGGTGATCGTCACGCTCGTCCCGTCGCGCTCGACGCCGTACGCGCCGGGGAAGTCGCTCTCCTCGCCGATCTCGTACACGGTCCCCTCGGCGTAGTCGCCGTCGCCGTGCGCGGTCAGCATCCGCACGTAGGCGTCGCGGAACGCCGCGGCGTCGCCCTCGGTCTGCCACTCGGTCGCCCAGACGTAGCCGTCGCGCTCGCCGTTCCGGTAGGGGTACAGCTCGTCGCCGGCCCACCCCTCGGTCACGGGGTGCGCGTAGTTGTACAGTCCCCGGGTTTGGAGCTCCGCGTCGGTGCGGAAGTGGACGTTGTAGTTCTCCGCGGGGGACCGGTCCGGCTCGAGCACCGAATACTCGTATCCGCCGTCGAACCGCACCCCGGCGCTCTGGTACCAGAACATCACGAACATCGACGCCTCGCCCGCTGTCTCCGCGCCGTCGACCCCCTGGTCCGCGTACGTCTCCCACCCGCCGGTCGCGGCGTCCTCGAAGCTCACGCTGCGCTCCTCGTAGTCGGGGTCCCGGTGGATGACCTCAGCCGTCGACGCCGGCGGGTCGTTCATCGTCTCGTTGACGGCGGCCCAGCCCCCCTCGTCGCGCAGCTCGCGGACGTACAGCGCGCCGTCGCCGTACGGCTGGAGGACGGTCTGGAGAATGCCGAAGTTGAAGTCGGGCACGTCGCCGCCGCCCCCGCCGCTCTCGGGCGGCTCGGCGCAGGTCCAGTTGTCGGCGCAGCGGGCGGCGTACCGCTCCTCGACGTGGACCGCCTCCCCCTCGACGATCCCGTCGACCGCGAGGTCGCCGTCCTGCGTCGCGCCGACGTAGCGCGGGTCGGTGAGGTCGTGGTACTGGTCTTGCATCGCGTGGAGGAGCTCGTGCGCGAGCGTGGAGGGGTCGATATCCGGCGACTCCCCGTCGGGGACGACGATGACGATCTGGTCCGCCGTCGGCGAGTAGAAGCCAGAGACCGCGCCGCCGAACACCGAGTCGATCTCGCTGTTGGCGTTCGCGTCGTCGCCGACGACGAACAGCGCCTCCCACACCTGGTCGTTCCAGCGCCGGAACGCCTCGGAGCCGTTCCCGCTCGCCGTGTCGTTGAGGTACTCGCTCCGGGAGACCGTCTCGACCGGCACGTCCTCCCGGAAGGGGCGCTGACGGACGTGTTCGACGCGCGCCATCGTCAGGTCCGTCAGCGCCGCCAACTGCGTCTCGTTGAGTCCGTCGGTCTCCGCGAAGTCGACCGACTCCTCGTAGTGGGTCCCGTTCCAACAGCCCACCAGTTCGGTGCCGTCACCAGGACCGCACTCCTCGGCCGACGCGGAGGGCACGGCGTCGGACGTCACGGGGCCGTTCCCGGCCGACTCGGCGGGGACCGCGCCGGCGTCGGGGGCGGCGGCGACGCCGGCGGTGAAGGCGACACACAGGACGGCGACCGCGGCAACGATCGCGGCCGCGGTCGAGGGGCTGAGAACCCGTCGCATACGAGATTTATCGGCCGCCCCGGTAAGTAGTTTGTCGGTTCCTTCGGCGCCGCGGCCGGCGGATTTTTTCCTGCCGTGTCGGCGGATCGCCGCGCGGACCCCGCGGAACGGACGACGGTTTTTGCCCCCTGCGCGCTAACCGCCGGTATGGCGTTCGATCCGACAGCAACCGCGGTGGTCGTCGTCGACATGCAAAACGGGTTCTGTCACCCCGACGGGAGCCTCTACGCCGAGCCGAGCGAGGCGGCGGTCGAGCCGGTGACGGCGCTCGTCGACCGCGCCCGGGAGGCCGGTGCGAGCGTGGTCTACACCCGCGACGTCCACCCGCCCGAGCAGTTCGACGAGACCCACTACTACGACGAGTTCGACCGGTGGGGCGAACACGTCGTCGAGGGGTCGTGGGACGCCGAACTCGTCGCCGACCTCGACGTGCGCGACGACGACCACGTCGTCGAGAAGCACACCTACGACGCCTTCTACCGGACGGACTTGGAGGGGTACCTCGACGCGCACGGCATCGACGACCTGCTGATCTGCGGCACGCTCGCGAACGTCTGCGTCCTCCACACGGCCGGGAGCGCGGGCCTCCGAGACTACCGCCCGGTCGTCGTCGAGGACGCGCTCGGCTACATCACCGAGGACCACCGCGAGTACGCGGTCGACCACGCCGAGTGGCTGTTCGGCGAGACGGCGACCCGCGACGAGGTCGCCTTCACCGCCGAGTAACCGGTGGCGAGCGTTCCGGATGTCGAACGTTCCGGATTTCCGTAATTATCGCGCGCGGAAATCGGCGTGTAATCCTTTTTACCGCTCGCCGAAACCGCAGGGTATGGACATCTCTCGACGGGGCGTGCTCGGCGGCCTCGGCGCGGTCTGTGCGGTCGGCGCCGTCGGCTTCGCGGGCGCGACGGCGGTGACGGACGGCGAGGCGGCCGGCGGCATCGGCGGCGACGGCCCGGGACCGACGGGCGGCGCGTCCGCCGACGGAGGGGGCGGGTCCGGTCCCTCGTCGGCCGGCGTCGATCCCGACGCGCCGTTCGTCGCGCGGGTGACCGGCGACGACGGGACCGACGCGCTGCTGTTCGACGCGAGCGACCTCGACCGCGTCAAGGGCGTCTTCTCCCAAGACGGCGAGTACCTCGTCCAGGTCGTGCTCTCCGAGGCGGGGATCGAGTCGTTCCGGAGCCGCCTCGACGAGGCGGGGGCGACCGACGACCCGGCGGCGTTCGTGGTGTCGATGACGCTCGACGGGACCGAGGTGCGGCGCGTCGAGCTCGACGGGGAGACGGTGGGGGCGCTCACCGGCTCCGAGTGGGGGGGCGTGTTAACCCTCCCGTTCGACGAGGAGACGGTCGCTCGCTCGGTGTACGACCGACTGGCGGACGAGTAACTCGCTTCCGGGGCGCCCTCGACGACTGACTGGTCAGGTATCTCGACGCGGTGAACGGTGGATAGGGTTTTGCCTCTCGACTGCGTGTGTCCGCCGTGAGCGATGCCCCCGCGGACGACGGCGGTCGCCCGTGTCCGGTCTGCGAGACCCCGATGTACCACCGGCACTGTAAGTACGTCTGTCCGGCGCACGGCGTCGTCTACGACTGTAGCGACACGTTCTACTGAGCCGTCGGTCGCGCCGCGCGCCGCGTCGATCGCCGGCACGGCCGGGGTCGATCGGCACCCGAACTGTGTCGTGCGAACTGTTATGTTCTTGGAGGCCGACCTTTCTTTTATGATGGGCGACCCGTACGTGACCCTCCTTGCCGACCCACCGAGGTCAGCATGGTAGAGCAAAAGCAGGTTGCCCGGAGCAAGCGGATCCAGCGCCGCACCGGGAAGACCTTCCACGTCGCCACCCGGCTACTGCCGCAGCGGATTCGTCACCCGACGTACGTGCTGTACGGATTCTTCCGGATCGCCGACGAGGTCGTCGACGCCGAAGACACGGCGCCCCCCGCCGAGCAGCGGGCCGAACTCGACCGGCTCCGGGCGGCCGCGCTCGGCGAGGAGCCGACCGACGACCCCGTGTTGGAGGCGTTCTCCGAGGTGCGCGAGCGGAACGGCATCGCCGACGCGGACGTTCACTCGTTCGTGGACGCGATGGAGAGCGACATCGACACCGACCGCTACGAAACCTACGCGGACCTAGAGGCGTACATGGACGGCTCCGCCGCCGCCGTCGGGCGGATGATGACGTCGATCATGGACCTCGATCCGGAGGAGGAGGCCGAGGCGCTCCCGCACGCCACGAAGCTCGGCGAGGCGTTCCAGATGACGAACTTCCTCCGGGACGTCCGCGAGGACGTCGTCGAGCGCGACCGGATCTACCTCCCCCTAGAGACCCTGCGGCGCCACGGCGTGAGCGAGCAGCAGATCCTCGACTTGGAGTTCGACGAGGATGTCGCGGCCGCGATCCGCGAGGAGATGGCCCGCACGGAGCGCCTCTACGAGGAGGGCGTCGCGGGGATCAAGTACCTCCCCGAGGACTGCCAGCTCGCGGTGCTGCTCGCGGCGGTGCTGTACGTCGACCACCACCGCCTCATCCGGAACCTCGGGTACGACACCGTCTCGACGACCCCGGAGCTGTCGCTCACCCGGAAGCTGTCGCTGCTGGTCCGCACCCGCTGGAAGTGGCAGTGGAACCGCGACCCCGAGGCGGTGTTCTACGACATGTGTACCGATTTCGACCCCAGCCGCGAGTCCCACGGCCACGGACCCCACGGCACGGGCGTTCCCCAGACGGACTGAACGCCCGTGGACCGCTCCCGGTTCGTCGCCCTCGCGTTCGCCGCGTTCGGTCTCGTGTTCGTCTCCTTCCTCATCCGCGGCACGACCCGACTGGTGGCGCCCTACGGGGTCGCCGTCGCCGCGTCGGCGCCCGTCCTCTTCGCGGCGGCCGGGCTGCTCGCCGGTCTCGTCGTCCTCGCCCTCCTCGATCTGACGGGTATCCGCCCGCTAACGTGAGCGGCGACGGCCCGCCTCGTCCGGTCGGCCGTGGCACCGCCAGCGCCGCCCGAGTCGGAACGCCCTTGCCGCGCCGACCCCCACGAAGCGTATGGACGTACGAACCGTCGCGGACCTCTCGCCGGCCGAGCGCCGCGCCTTCTTCGAGCGCGACGCCGGCGTCGAGGGGGTCCGCGAAGACGTGCGGGAGATCGTCGAGCGGGTCCGCGAGGAGGGCGACGTCGCGGTCCGCGAGTTCGCCGAGGAGTTCGACGGGGTCGCCGTCGGCAACATCGACGTGACGGACGACGCGGCGCGGGCGCACGACGAGCTGGCCGACGCGGACGACCCGGTCCTCGACGCCGTCCGCGAGGCCGCGGCGAACGTCCGCGAGTTCCACGAGCGGCAGCGCCCGGAGGACTGGCGCGACGACTTCGGCGGCCGGGAGCTGGGGCGGCGGTTCCGTCCGATCGACCGGGTCGGCGTGTACGTGCCCGGCGGCGCGGCCGCGTACCCCTCCAGCGCGCTGATGGGGATCATCCCCGCGGTCGTCGCCGGCGTCGACCACGTCGCGGTCGCCACGCCGCCGGCGGCGGATCTGAACCCGGTCACCCTCGCGGCGATCCACGAGGCGGGGGCCGACGCGGTGTACCAGGTCGGCGGCGCGCAGGCTGTCGCCGCGCTCGCCTACGGCACGGAGACGGTGACGCGGGTCCAGAAGATCGTGGGCCCCGGGAACAAGTGGGTCACGGCCGCGAAGTCGATCGTCCAAGGCGACGCCGAAATCGACTTCCTCGCCGGCCCGAGCGAGGTGCTTGTCCTCGCGGACGAGACGGCGGACCCCGCCCTCGTGGCGGCCGACCTCGTCGCGCAGGCCGAACACGACCCGAACGCCTCCGTGGTCGCGGTCACGGACGACGCCGACCTCGCCGCGGCGGTCGCTGACGCGGTCGAGGCGCAGGCGGCCGAGCGTGAGCGCGAGGAGACGATCCGGGCCGCACTCGACAACGAGGCCTCCGGCGTGCTCCACGCGCGGTCGATGCCCGAGGCCGTGCTGTTCGCCGAGGAGTACGCCGCCGAACACCTCTCGATCGTGGCCGACGACGACGAGGCGCTTCTCGACCGGATCACCAACGCCGGCTCCGTCTTCCTCGGCCCGCACTCGCCGGTCGCCGCGGGCGACTACGCGGCCGGGACGAACCACGTGCTGCCGACGAACGGCGGCGCGAAGCGCTACGGTGGGCTCTCCGTGGACACGTTCCTCCGGTCGTCGACGGTCCAGCGCCTCGACCGCGACGCACTCGATGACCTCTCGGAGACGATCACCTCCCTCGCCGAGGCGGAGGGGTTGGAGGCGCACGCGGAGAGCGTCCGGAAGCGGTTCCAGTGACTCGCCGTCCCGTCGCCTCCCCGCTCCCCGGCCCCGCCTGACCCGGAGAGGATGCCCCGCCTCCGGAGCGGTATATACCATCATAGATCGATCCGAACGGGTACGGAGCGGCCCGTCCCCTCATGGTGTGTTCTGGCCCACCACGGAGCAGTCTAGACGGCCATATTCGGCTCATAGCAGGCTTCTTCGCCTTGAAAACACGTTTCCAATCCGTAATGGTGGAAGACATAACTCAACGGCGGGAATCGAGTTCACGGCGTAAGTTCATCCTGGCCGGCGGGGCGGTCGGGATCGCCGGTCTGGCAGGCTGTTCCGGCGGGAGCGGAGACGGCGAGGCCGGCGCGGGCCTCGATTCGGGCAGCGAGGACGGCGACGGCGGCGACGGCGGATCAAGCGACCCGATGCTCGCGGACGCCTCGGAGTTCGATCCCGCCGAGCCCGGCTGGGAGGAGAACAACTACCTGATGACGGCGGTCTCGGAGAACGACTACTTTCAGGGGAGCCAGACGGACCTGGAGAACATGCGGAACCAGGACGTCGACGAGATCGCTCACGGCGAGCCGCCGCGGGATCTGCCCGACGACGAGAGCGAATGGGTCGATCCCGACCCGCTCATCTTCGTGGACAAGCCCGGTGAGTCCGGCCAGTCGCAGTACCAGGATACCATCCAGCCGTTGCTGGACCGGCTCGAGGAGACGACGGGCCGGACGGTCGAGTGGCAGCCAGTCGACTCCAACGCGGCGACGGTCGAGTCGTTCCGGGCGGGGCGCGGACATCTGGGCGATATCTCGACCGGGACGTCCGCCTTCGGGGTCAACCTCGGCGGCGTCGTTCCGTTCGCGGTCCCGAGAAGTCCCTCCGGACAGTTCGGCTACCGGCTGCTGGCGATCACCCGCGACGACGAGCATGACATCCAGTCTGTCAACGACTTCGCGCGCGACGATGTCACAGTCACGCACTCCGAGCCGGCGTCGAACTCCGGCAACCAGGCGCCGTCGGCGCTGTTCGACCAGTTTTTCGACGTGACGGCCGGAGAGGACTACGAGAGGGAGTTCTCGGGCGGCCACGACCAGACCGCCCGCGGCATCGCGGCCGGCGACTACGACGCCGGGCCGATCTGTAGCACCTGCGTCGACGACCTCGTCCAGTCGACGGAGGACATCGACTACGACGACTTCAAAGTGGTCTGGGCGAGCAACCCGTTCCCGCCGGGTCCGATGGTCCACCGCTACGACCTTCACCCGGACATCGTCGAAGGGATCAAGGAGGCGACCATCGGGACCGACTGGACGGACACCGAGTACGCCGAAAACACCGGTGAGGCCGAGTACGTCGAAATCGACTACAAGAAGGTGTTCAACGACATCCTGATCATCCAGCGGTACAACGGCGTCGAGTACGAGAGCGGGAACCTGTAACGATGCTCGAAACGGAGAAGCTCGGAAAGACGTACCCGACCGGCGACGAGGCGCTCAGCGACGTCTCCGTGCGGATCGACGGCCGCGAGGTCGTGGCGATGATCGGCCCGAGCGGGGCCGGCAAGAGCACGTTCGTCCGATGTGTCAACCGGCTAGTCGAGCCGACGGCGGGAAGTATTCGCCTCGACGACACGGAGCTGACGGCGCTGGACGACGACGGGCTGCGGAACGCGCGCCGGAACATCGGCATGGTGTTCCAGGAGTACAACCTCGTCGAACGGCTCACCGTGATGGAGAACGTGCTCTCCGGGCGGCTCGGCTACGTCTCGAACTGGGCGGCGCTCCGGCGGAACTTCCCGCCGGACGATGTCGAGCGCGCCTACGAGCTGCTGGACCTCGTCGGACTCAACGGCATGGAGAACAAGCGGGTCGACGAGCTCTCGGGCGGGCAGCGCCAGCGCGTCGGCATCGCGAGGGCGGTCGTCCAGGAGCCGAAGATTCTGCTGGCCGACGAGCCGACCTCCAGCCTCGACCCCGAGACCTCCCGCGACGTAATGGAGCTGCTCACCGACATCGCCGAGGACCGCGACGTGCCCGTGCTGATCAACATCCACGAGGTTGACCTCGCGGAGGCGTACGCGGACCGAATCCTCGGGCTTCACGCCGGCGAACTCGTCTTCGACGGGCCGGCGAGCGACCTCACCGACGAGTCGAAGGGCGTCATCTACCGGGGGGAGGAGCCGCCGGAGTCGGCCGTGACCGACCCGGACTGGCTGTCGGGGGCGAACGATGACTCGGGTTCGAACGGTGAGTCGAGCGCGCGGAACGGGCAGGATGCCGGTTCCGACCGCCTGCCCGCGGAGGACTGACCCGTGGCGACCGAGTCGTCCTCGCCGGCCGGGTCGGCGGGCGCGGCGGACAGACGGACGTGGCGACGGCCGACCGCGTTCCGGAACCGGTACACAAAGTGGGCAGTGTACGGGGCCGTCCTCGCGCTCGTCGTCTGGTCGGTGGCGAGCCTACAGATCACCCTCGGGCGGTTCCTCTCGGGACTCGGCTACGGCTACGAGCTGATCGACTCGATGCTGCCGCCCGAGACCGGCAGCGAATACACGCTCAGGCTGTTTGACCGCATGATCGAGACGATCGCGATGGCGATGGTCGCGACCGTCGCCGGGATCGCGATCAGCCTGCCGGTCGCGTTCGGAGCGGCCGAGAACATTTCACCGAAGCCGACCTACTACCTCAGTCGCGGTATCATCAGCGCCACGCGTGCCATCGACGGACTGATCGTCGCGATCGTCGCCGTCATCGCGCTCGGGTTCGGCCCGCTCGCGGGGATCGTCGCGATCAGTTTCAAAACGATCGGCTTCTTTTCGAAGCTGTTCGCCGAGGACTTGGAGGATATCGACATGGGTGGCGTCGAGGCAGTCCGGGCGACCGGCGCCTCTCGGTTCCAGAGCCTCGTCTACGGGGTCGTCCCGCAGGTCGTTCCGCGCTTCGCCGGGCTCGCCGTGTACCGCTGGGACATCAACATCCGGTCGTCGACGATCGTTGGGATCGTCGGCGCCGGCGGGATCGGCGTCCTCCTCCAGCGGGCCTACCAACGGTACGAGTACGACTACGTGGCGGCAATTCTCATCGCGATCATCGCGGTGGTCCTCGTCGCCGAGTTCGTGAGCGCCGTCGTCAGACGGAGGGTCCAGTGATGGCGGGCGCCACGCGCGAGTGGAGCCGGTTCGACGCGCGAGAGCGGCTCTTCCGGATCGGCGGTGCGCTCGTCGCCGTCGCCGTCGTGGTCGGCTCGTGGGAGTGGCTCGACATGAGCCTCCAGTACGTGACCACCGCGCCGGCGCAGGTCGGTGACCTCTTCGGGCGGATGGTCCCGCCGGACTGGGGCTACCTGCCGAACGCGGTCGGCCCGCTCGCCGAAACAATACAGATCGCCGTCGTCGGGACGATCGCGGCGGTGATGATGGCGGCCCCGGTCGCGTACATCTCCGCCGAGAACACGACGCCGAACCGGGCGACGTACGCGCTCGGGAAGCTCATCGTCACGGTCTCGCGGTCGGTCCACACGATCGTCTGGGCGCTGCTGTTCGTCGTGATGCTCGGGCCGGGCGCGCTCGCGGGCACCGTCGCGACCGCGGTCCGGTCGATCGGGTTCCTGGCGAAGCTCCTCGGCGAGGAGATCGAGGAGATCGACTTCGGGCAGGTGGAGGGGGTCCGGGCGACCGGCGCGAGTCCAGCCCAGCTGCTGATCTACGGGATCGTCCCGCAGATCAAGCCGGCCTTGGTCGGGCTCAGCGTGTACCGGTGGGACATCAACGTCCGCGCGGCGACGATCCTCGGGTTCGTCGGCGCCGGCGGGATCGGCGTCCAGCTGTTCGAGGCGATCGACTCGTTCGCGTGGCGGACGGTGTCGGCGCTGCTGATCGCCATCCTCGGCGTCGTGCTGGTGAGCGAAGGCGTGTCGGCGTACGCTCGACGGAAAGTGCGCTGATGCCGACCGCGAGGCGGAGCGACACGCGAACCGACGACAAAACGGAACCACACATGACAGCGATTCACGATACAGACGACCGGAACGACCGAGCGACCGACGGAGTCGTCCTCTTCGACATGGACGGCGTGATTCTCGACGGCTGGGGGACCGACGACATCGTTCACAGCCGCGCGCTCGACGACGTGCTGGAGGAACGGGACCTGCGGGTGACCGGGGACCTCCGGCGTCCGCTTGAGACGCACGCGTACGACGACGACTTCCGAGGCGCCTGCGAGGAGTTAGGCGTCGATCCCGCGGCCCTGTTCCGGGCCCGCGAGGAGCGCGGCGCGAAGCGGTCCGTCGCCCGGCTCGCGGCCGGGACGAGACAGCTCTGCCCCGACGTCGACGCGATCGGCGAGATCGCCGAGCGCGTCCCCGTCGGGCTCGTGAGCAACAACTACCACCCGACCGTGGAGTTCGTCGTCGACCACTTCCGGCTCGACGCGTTCTCGTTCGCCCGCGGCCGCGACCTCGGTCCGGAGGGGTTCCGCCGCCGCAAGCCGGACCCGCACTACCTGAACGAGGCGCTCGACGCGCTCGACGCGAGCGCGGGGCTCTACGTCGGCGACCGCGCCACCGACGTGATCGCCGCCGAACGGGCCGGACTCGACGGCGTGTTCCTCAGGCGCGAGCACAACGCCGCCCTCGATCTCGATGTCGAGCCGACCGCGGAGATCGACACCCTCCGCGACCTCGTCGGCCTCGTCGAGACGACGCCGTGACCCGGTGAGCGACGCGTCCCCCGCAGAAACGGTTATCTCGCGCAGCGTCGTCTCGAAGGTATGATACCGTCGCTCGCGGCGCTGTTCGAGGGGTTCACGGCGGTGGAGGCGACGGTCGCCGTCCTCCTCGTCTCGGTCGTCGCCGCCCTCGGAATGGAGTTCGTCGTCCTCCGCGTCACCCGGCGGTACGTCTCGGCGACGGACACCGGCTACGACGACATCGTCATCGCCTCGCTGCGGGCGCCGCTCGTCGTCACCGCGGCGCTCGCGGGGGTGTTCGTGCTCACGCAGGTCCCCGCGGTGCGCGCCTCGGTGATCGTGGAGCCGCGCCTGCTCGACGCCGTCTTCGGCCGACCGTCGCTGTCGGTGATCGTCCTCGTCTGGGCGTACGCGGCCAACGGCGTCGTGAACCGGGTCGTCGCCGCGGTCAACGCCGAGGGCGGGCGGTTCGACTTCGCGCCCGTCTTCTCGAACGTCTGGACGCTCGCGGTGCTGGTCGGGAGCGTCGGCACCCTGCTGTGGCTGTGGGGCATCGAGATCACGCCGCTGCTCGGCGCCGCGGGCGTCGCCGGTATCGCGGTCGGCTTCGCGGCGAAGGACACGGTGGCGAACTTCTTCGGCGGGATCGCGCTGTACTTCGACGACACCTACAAGATCGGCGACTTCATCGTCTTAGACGACGGCACGGCCGGGACCGTGATCAAGGTCGGCGTGCGCTCGACGACGCTGCTCACCCGCGACGAGGTGCTGGTGACGGTGCCGAACGCGGCGCTCAACGCCTCGAAGGTGACGAACGAGTCCGCGCCCCGGCGCCGCCGCCGCGTCCGGGTCCCGATCGGCGTCGCCTACGGGACGGACGTGGACGCCTTCGAGGCGCTCGCGATGGATGTCGTGGGAGCCGAGCCGCTGGTCCTCGACTCCCCGAAGCCGCGGGCGCGGTTCCGGTCGTTCGGCGACTCCTCGCTCCAGTATGAGATCCTCTGTTGGGTGAACGGGCCCACTCGTCGCCGCCGCGCGCAACACGAACTCAACCGGGCGCTGTACGTGGCGCTCGGCGACGCGGGCATCGAGATCCCGTACCCGAAACGCGACGTGACGGTCAGCGGGGCCGTCGGACCCGCGGCGGCCGCTCGCGACGGCGCGCCCGATCCCGAGCAGGAGCCGAACACTGACGCGGATCCGAGCACGGACGCGGATTCGAGCGCCGACGCAGCGACCTGACCGGTCGCTCCCGCCGGCAGGGTTTTGAGTGTCGACGCCGAACGCGTTCGCATGAGTACCGAACCGGCCGACACCGGGACCGAGGGGAACGACCCGGCGATCGAGGTGACGCCGGACGCCGCCGAGGAGGCGCTCTCGCTCTTGGAGGGCGAGGGGCTCGACACCGACATCGCCGGACTGCGACTGTTCGTCCAGCAGGGCGGCTGCGCGGGGCTGTCCTACGGGATGCGCTTCGACACCGAGCCGGAGGAAGACGACCTCGTCGTGGAACACCACGACCTCCGGGTGTTCGTCGACCCCGCGAGCAAGAACTACATCGGCGGGAGCACGCTCGACTACGAACACGGGCTTCAGGCGGCCGGCTTCGAGGTCGAGAACCCGAACGTCGTCTCCGAGTGCGGCTGCGGCGAGTCGTTCCGCACGTAGCGGTTCCCCGCCGTCACCGGGGCGGTTCCGGCCTCCGCTTCGCTTCCGTTTTCTCCCGACCGCCGAGTCCGCCGCTTAAGTCGCTCCGCCGGGTAGCGAGAGGTATGACGCTGGAAGCGACGACGACACCGGACGGGGAACGCGTGTACACCGACCGGTCGCGCACGGAGCGCGGCGCGGACGGCCCCTTCTACCTCGTGTTCGCGGACGAGGCGGGGGAGTCCCGCTGGGGGTTCCGCTGCGGCAACTGCGGGTCGTTCGACACCGCGATGGACACGATGGGCCGGATCCAGTGTACCGAGTGCGGAAACCTCCGGAAGCCGGACGAGTGGGACGCGGCCCACGAGTGAGCCTCCGGCGATGGGACTCGCTCGCGGCTCTCCGCGGCGTTCCCGGCCGCCCAGCCGGTTCTCTCTGTCCGAAATCGTGAGAAAGTTTATCACGGATGGTGCCGAACTTCGAGGTAGATGGCCACTGTGAGCATCCCCCCGACGACCGAGGCCAGAGACGTCTTCCGCGAACTGGGTTACACCGTCTCCGAGGGCGGACGCGAGTTCGTCGCGGAGCGCAAGTGGCGGCGCGTCCTCGTGACGGTGCTGTGTCTGGACGACGACGACCTCGACCCGTATCTCGAAAACGGGGGCGACACACCACGACTCCGGTGTTTCGTCACGTGGCGCGACCGCGCGGCCGACCTCCAAGAGCGGCTCGTCGCCTCGAAACCTCCCTACGACTGGGCGGTCATCGGCATCGACCACGACGGCGAGGACTTCGCGGTGATGGAAGGCGCGCCCGGAAGTCCGTAGGGGTCCTCCAGCCACGGGCCCGTCCCGCGACGCCTATTTTTATCCCCCCGTGCGTCCTACCAGCACGTGACATGGTTTTCAAGAAAATCACGCTGATCGGGACGAGCGAGGAGAGCTTCGACGCCGCGGCCGACGACGCCATCGACCGCGCCGAGGACACGCTGGACAACGTCTACTGGGTCGAGGTCGAGGAGTTCGGCGTCGAGTTGGACAGCGCGGCCGACCGCGAGTATCAGGCGGAAGTCGAGGTCGCGTTCGAACTGGAGGGATAAGCGGTAGGCGGTTTTTTGATTCGCTCGTAGCTCCGAGCGGCGGTGTCGCCCGATTATAGATTGGTCTCGACGGATCGCCGTCGAACACCACCGAAGCCCCAGCTGCGAGGGCTCGCTGCGATCGCTGCGCGCCTCCGTCGGCCACTCCGTCCCCTCCCTCGGTGCTTACGTCGCGCGCCGTCGCGGCTGCCCCTTCGAGTCCCGCCCGCCC